>NZ_LZMQ01000001.1:0-446726 GCF_001870365.1 Polynucleobacter sp. QLW-P1DATA-2
CAAATACTTGTCTATGAGCAGCTGCGCTGCATTTTTACGCCTAGCAGGGCTTAGAAGTTTCCCTTGATAACTTCCTTGAGCATCGCTTCTCGCAAGGAGAGATCGGCAACCAGTTTTTTGAGGCGGGTATTTTCCAGTTCTAGATCTTTGTACTTGCGAGCTTGGTCGACCTTCATGCCGCCATATATCTTGCGCCAACGGTAATAGCTTTGCTCGACTGTGCCCACTTCTTTACAGGCTTGGGCTAGGGTTTTGCCGTTGGTTGTAAGAACATCAATTTGACGCAATAAGGTGACGATTTGCTCGGGTTTGAGACGCTGACCTTTAGCCATATTTAACACTCCTTTAAGTTGAAGATTATCAAAAATCCTCTCTTTTGGAGTGGTACTAAAAATCAGGTCAGTTCAGTAACTCAACAATTTAGATCGCCCAAATCCTAAATCGAAGTTAAGCTACAAGTGTCGTGTAACAGGACACTTGAGCTGAATAACCTTCAATACCTTTTCAATCAAACAAATCCAGTATTTGATCCTGTTCTCACGAAGTTGCTGGATGGTGAAGTCAGTCTATTCAAGCGTCCCAAATCTAGACAGTGGTATTGCCGATTTAAGTTGGCGTCAGGCAAGTGGTATGTGGCTAGTACAGGCCAAGAGGATCTCCAGCTTGCCAAAGTACCTGCAATTGAAACCTATCATCGTATCCAAAAGCGTATAGATCGAGGTTTATCGCCCACCCAAAGCACCTTCTCTCAAATCGCTATGGCTGAGCTTGAGAACATGGAGAAGATCAAAGCGAATGGTAGTGGCAGGGTCACTTATAACGACTATGCATTTGCGATCAAGAAATACCTCCTACCCTTTTTTGGCAAGCATGAAGTGGGAACAATTACAGAAGAGGTGATTAGGGATTTTGAAGCTTGGCGAGCTAGCCAAATGGGCAAGATTCCTGTCGGCAGTACCAAGCGTAATCATGCCAGCGCCTTTAATCGTGTCATCAAGCTAGCAATTAAGAAAGGCTTTATTAGTGATGTTGGCGCGCCAACACTTGATGCAAAAGGTAAGCCTAGCCAAGCCCGCCCTGCTTTTAGCAAGGAAGAAATTAATTACTTGTTGGAATACATGGTTGAGTGGGAGCAAACAGGGAGAATGGCTATAGAGCGATTAATGCATCCTGTATGTCGTGCTTATGTAGAGTTTCTTTTATATACAGGAGCAAGACATGGTACTGAAGTCATGCCTTTGCGATGGAAGAACATACAGTGGCACTGGATTGAAGATCAAAAGTATTTGCGGATATGGGTTACAGGCAAGACGGGTCCGCGCTTTCTAATTGGTAGGCACAAGCTAAAAGAAACATTTGAAAGATTGATGAAGTGGCAGAAATTGCCCTACAGCAATCTAGATGAATTAATTGAAGCAAGATTGGATCGATTGATATTCTGCTATGCAGATGGCAGAGCCCCGCACAGAATGGAAGGTGTCTTTAGAAAGCTAATGCGTGATTCGGGATTGGCAAAAGATGTTGCAGGAAGAAACAGAACTTTATATAGTTTGAGACATACATACGCTACATTTGCACTAACCGAAAGTGTTGATATACACACCTTGGCTAGGCAAATGGGTACAAGTGTGGCGATGTTAGAAAGACATTATTCAAAACTAACGCCGATGATGAATGCAGATAAGTTGGCTTGATACAGGTGTCGTGTTACACGACACCTGTACTTTAGGCAGGCATTAATTCGGGTGTTGTAAGAACAGTATTGCCGCCTTGACCTTTGTTTTTAACTTCGTAAACAAAATTCTCAAGAACTTCCAGCAATTTTCTGTTGCTAGTATTGGTTTGCAACTGCGTATGCAATACATCCAAAAGCATATTGTCAGACACGCTTACGCCCTCATTTGCCAAAATCATCTTGGCACGCTCAAGCCAATCATTTGGCTTGGCTGGCTCAATGTGTAAGCAAATACTACGATCTCTTAATCCTCGATCAATGCGTTCAAGATCATTGGTGGTGAAAATTAATTGCGTATGAGCGCAGGCATTATCAACAATATCCCTAAAGGCTATTGCGGCCTTGGGCGTGAAATTAATCTCATTGGATATGAGATAAAATCGCTTTTGATTATTCAGTGTAAACAGCTGATAATAGCTTGGTGGAGCACTGAATAGGGTGTTTACATCGGAGACGGTGCTAAATTCCGTGGCCTTAAGATACTCAACATCTGCTTTTTTACCTTCGATTGCATCGGGCAAAAGTCTTGCAATGGTTGTTTTCCCAGTTCCATAAGTTCCGTGAAGAATTAGCGGTTGTTTGTTATTGCCAGCAATATATCCGTTTAACTTGGCTTTAACAAGATTACTGCTAATAACTACCTCGGACAAGGCCTTTGGTTCGTACTTCAAATAATAAGACATGAAATTCTCCTAAAAATGCGGGGAGAAATACTCCCCGCTAAGTTGATTAAGCAAACATCTGATACATTGCATCGTTGACAGCTTTTGCCATCGCTTCTTCGGCAAGCTTCTCCGATTCTTTGTGTGCAAACTCTTCAATTTGCTTTATCAAAGCCTCGGCAATTTTGCGAATTGCCTGATCAAGCATTGCACTGCTAGAGTTAGGCACAACGCTTAGCACTTTTGTTTCCCCGCTAGGAAGCATTTTTCCCAGCAAAAGTGTGTATTCGGAGCTGTCAGCAGGTAAAACAAGATTTGTTTTTGGGACAATGCTTAAAGGTTTATCTACGCGGCCAATAAGCAGGTCTTTGACTTCTTCAACCTTGTTGCAAATCATCGCCCGCTTTTTAAGCGTTTCTTCAGTAGCACCTTTTGAGTTGGTGATTTCTTCAATGCCACCATGCTTAGCCACCCATTCAGCAAATCCGTTACCGTTAATCTTTTCATTAACTGCAACACGCAATGTGCGTGAATAGGTTGATGCACGACGACGCTCGGCATTAAACACATACTTAACAAGTAATGTTAGAACTGGCGTACTGCTTTGCACTTCGGTGCCGCGTGCTTTCAAAGTAATCTTGATGCCATCCAAGATTTCTTTTTCGGCTGCACTTCCTTTAATTGACCAATACACATCCAAGCAATCACCTAGCAATGTATATAGAGCCTTGTTCGACTTGTCGTACAAATTAACTTGCCAAGCATTGCGCTGAGTCACTAATTCATCCAACTTGCCAATAGTTCCAGAAACAATTACATCTTTTTGCGCAGAATTTAAACGCATGGTAATACTCCTTATAAAAATCAAAACAGCGGTGGCGGGATTGCCTGTAAGTAGTTGCTGTGTTGATAGGAGTAATTTATTGATTTTGGCTTTTCTGGAACATTAGCTAAAATACATACATATCTATTTGGTATAAGAAATAAATGTCAAAAATCGAGACTTCCGTAAAGGCCTATCCACCCAATGAGAAATTGTTGGGTGAACATCAGTATTTTTTTGAATACTTATTGATAAGTCCTAGTTATTGGCTGGCACATAAAAAGATTGGGCTTAAACAGAAGGTGTCCAAAGCGGAAGAGCCGCAAGACTTTAATGCGGTATTGTCTTTGTATAAAAAGGTTGGCGATATTTATTCTTGTGGCTTCGGTGAATGGTGGGATAGTGTTGGAACAAATTTGTTCGATCTGTCACTTAAGACCAATCAAATTTGGATGAGTATTGATGTATCAAAAAGTAGGCAACAGCTCATGCAGGATTTTTCAAAGCTTCTTGATCGTCTTGAATTGGATAGAAAAAATCACCATGCTTCGAAAAAGTTGAAGCTTGAGGTTAATAAGATTCGACTAACTTCATTAGATCAACGCCTAAAACTTGTTCACGAAAAGGCGATGTTTAGTGGCGGCCAGTTTAAAAAGGAAAGCTTATGGGTTCTTGGAAAGTCTGTTCGCCTAGGATCAAAGTGGACTAAGCACATACGATTGGATAGCAAGAAATCTTCCACCAATGCACCAGTCAGAACTTATTTAAGTATTTTGGTAAGTAAAAACCTGAAAGATGCTTTGACCATTGCAGAAAATGCGGCAAGGGGACGCTTTCCTAGCCTCTCACCTTTGCCAAGCACATGCAAGTTTGACTATCAGATGATTCAACAACAGCAATTTCTAAAAAATTCTCAAACATGGAAGGAATTGCTTGAAGTTGGCAAAAATGAAAAGAAAATAAATGCAATCCTAGACCCATCCAACTCTCGCAAGAAAATAAAGAGAGCGGATACAGGGGATGATTTAGAGAGCGACCATCAAAAATCAATCGAAGTTAAACTAAAAACTAAGAAACCTTCAAGGCGATCTATGACGGAATATGAGTCGCTATTGGAGGCTGAAGATCGTCAACTAAAAGTTAAATTAGGTTCATAGCATTTCTCATCATTTCGGGATTGGCGTCTATATATTTTTGTGTAACTGCTATAGAGCGATGGCCTGCAATTTCAGCCAATACACGAACGCCAACACCTTTATTTGCAAGTGTTGTGATCATGGTTCTGCGTCCGCTATGGCTAGATGCACCGCTAATCCCTGAATTTCTATAGAGCTGGAAAAACCATACGCATAAGCCATTGGCACTAAACCCGAGCCTATTGTCAGTATGAAAGAAGGGAATAGATGGATCGCTGATATGACGGGTTTTAAGGTAGCAAATATATTCGGGCTTTAGCTTTTCGGGAATAAAGACGGTTCTTGGATGGCCGCCTTTGGTTTGGGTGCTAGATAGTCGGATCTCGTTTTTGATCGAGCCGTCTTCATTCACAATGTCCCCGCGCTTTAGTGATGCAATTTCTGCAACACGAAGCCCTAAGTAAAAGCTCGTCAGTATTAATGCGCGATTGCGTTCGGGGTATTGCTTTGCATTTGCAAATCGTAGAACTTGATCTAATTCTGTTTGTGTAAGCGTTTTTGCTTGCGCCATTTGTCATCTCCTAAATAAATAAAAAAGCACTATTAGTATGTTTTCTTATTTCAAAAAGGACGACCTTAATTTATCTAAGCAAAGACCTTCCAAGATTCAATGACTTAGCGATAGTTTTGGTTGTTGGGTTAAGAAAAGTGTACTTTTCTTAACTAGGTTTTCTATATGTATTTAGCTAAGAATTCGTGGCGAAAATCCCACGATTTAAGCAAATAGTTCAAATCAGCCCTACACGCTATTTGATAAGTGTCGTGTAACACGACACTTGTTATCGAAGTGATCACTGCTTGTAGGGCTTTTTTGAGGGGGAATTACCAGTTTGCTAAGTCGGCAGTACTGGCAATTACTGCGGGAATACCAATTCCGACGGCTTTGCAGGGATGGGTATTCAATTCCCACTGCTCAACCGTTCCAAACTCTGGGCTATTAATATTCACATAAAGCTCATTCGTTTGTGGTGAATAAACAAGATAGCCTTTAACAGCAGTTTTTGTCTTGGTTGAAGGGTCGTAATGCACGATCCACGAAAATAAAAAATCATCTTCCGTTGGAATATTGGTACTGCTTAATTCCCGAATTGTTTGCATTTGAATGTCATTCTTAGCCAATGCCTCCCACTGGCTATATTGGTATAGATCGATTAAGAATTTAGTATTTGGGCTTTTTATCTCAATAGTCCCGTTAAAGATCGCTTTTCGAAATAAGCCTTTACCAAAAGTGCTGTTGAATTTGTCATTAATAAATAAACGGACTGCAATTGCTCTATTTGTGCTCATATTTTTCTCCTTGATGTTATGAGTTGCGAGAGTTAGTTGCATAAGGAGTAGATCCAAAAAAAGTCGCATTGAGTGCTGTCGCAGATCTCAAAGAGATGTTTCTAGTTTTTTGTTTCAGCTCAGAGTTAGTCATTTGCCACATGAGTAACTCAACTAGTAACTATTGAAACTTGTTTCTACTTGCGACTTTTATGCAACTATGAAACTCGCAAAAATATTTATCTTCAATTAAGAAAAACCGTTATTTTTCTATCCAAAATTAGCCTTAAACACGAGATTGGCAAAAATAGGTCGACCAAAATGAATGATCGAAAACAAACTATGTATGCCCATTAACTAATAGGAGGAAGAAATGAGCACATTGAATAGTTTGAAGTTGGTATCCATTAAAAAGCCCACACACATGCCTGTAATCGTCGTGCGCAGAAACAAGCTATCTAGCAAGCTGTGGGAGCAGATTCAACTAGCCAAGAGTCAAATTGAAGGAAAGCCATTCGTGGTTTTAAAACATAAGACCTATAAGGATGCCGAAACGGGTCTAAAAAAGCAGGTTGAAATGCCCAAGCGAATTAAGCCTTGGTGGTTTGTAAGTGAGAACGGCAAGGTATGTGTTTCGGTCAAATACGGCAGTTGGACAATTGAGCTGGCTAAAGGAAAGCCAAGCATTGAAGTTGCCAATGGAGATGAATTAATTAAAGCATTGGAGACTGTTAAGCAGGCCGTTGAGGCTGGTGAGTTGGATGGTCAGATCGAAACGGCAAGTGCAAGCTTACGCAGTGGATTTAAGCATTAAGTAGGCGTGTTTACTGATGCTCTTGGGGGCAAGAGATAACTTTTAAATGTTAAGCTAACCATATGGTTATAAAAATTATTAAAAAGTTTCGTATGTCTTGCCCCCAAACTATGGTGAATATGCTGATAAAAATTGCGGCTTCAATTTTTTTAATCAACTTAAGCGTCTGTTCGGCTTGGGCATTATCCGCGGATGATGCCAACCCGCAATTTTGGGCTTCAAGATTTCCCGATGAAATCAAGGCAGATCCGGATCTTAAGTTAGATATGAAGGCCGTTCCTTACGACAATAACTTTACCTACACCAATCGAGTTTTTATTCCCAATGGCAGTGGCCCCTTCCCTGTGTTGGTTGTGATACCCACTTGTGGTGGACCCGATGCGTCCGACAAGTATTTAATGACCGAGGGTTTAAGTAGGGGTTATGCCGCAATTATTTTAGATACCCATAGAAATGCGAAGCATAACTGCACTAGACCCAAGAGAATTGGCTGGGGGCGAATGGTTAAAGACTCTTATGACCTATTGGAGCAACTCTCAAAACAATCGTATGTAGATAAGAATCGCGTGTATGCAATTGGGGGCTCTGAGGGTCCGATGAACGGCTCGTTTCTAACAAGTCCGGCAATTCAAAAAATGATCACAAATGATCCATTGCGATACAGGGCGGTAGCTGGGTTTTACGGATGTGGAATGTTTCCAAAAGGAACCTTTGGCGGTCAAGAGGAGCACTTTCCATTTTTATTTAACGATATGAATATCCCAATGTTATGGCTGGCGGCAGGCCAAGACAATGAATGCAAAGTTCAGGCAGATAGTGAAGTTATTTCAAGCATGATTGCAAAAAAACTTCCAATTCAATATCACTTATACCCAACAGCGACCCATTGCTGGAATTGTTCAACAAAAGACGGATTTACCAAGAGTCAGCCTTATGTTGATGGAAGTGATACAACGGTTAGATACAGATACGATCAGCAAATAACGGAGGATTCGATTGATCGCGCTTTCAAGTTCTTTGGGCAAAATCAATAATAAGTTCATGAGCTTAATGAAGCGTCCAAGAATTGGACGCTTATCGGCGCCCCAAATCATTTAAGCCCGACAGCTTGAGGGCTATATACGGAGGACAGCTGTCCGAAGCATTATTGGTGACAACGAGCTGTTGTCACGATGAGATGAGCTATCTCATCACCCATTTGGGGCGCCGATAAATACTTGCATGAAAAGATATAAGGCAACAGTCAATGCGGGCGGCATGTGGGTAGAAACCATTCTGTACGCACAGAATCAAGCCCAAGCATATAAATTGTTCCAAGCAATCTTCGGAGCTTCAAATGTTCCGCACCAGCCATTACAGATTGGATAGTTATGAGATTTAATGAATTTTCCCAGCCGAAGCCGCCAACGCCTGAGCAAACAAGAGTGAAATCACTGCAAGCTCAGGCCGATAGGGCAAAGCAGGCTGTTAAGGTTGAAAAGGCAAAGCAGAAAATTAGGGCTGGGCAACAAGCATTAAGGGCAAAATAACCACATTACTAATTCGGTTATTACACTTATTACACTTATTTCAGTTATAGTGTGAGTGTGTAAATAAATTATTTACAAATTATGTAGGGGAAAAATTGTGACTGCAATTCTTGACAAGATTTTGGATGAACCAATCCTTAATAAAAAAGAATCAGAATTAGCTCGTGCGGCACAGCGATGCATTATTGCCGCATTAGACCACTCTAGAGCAGATAAGATCGCGCTATTTGGTGAGAAAGAAAATAGCATTACAGCCGAGACTCCAATTTTAGAGTTGCCGCCTAAAGTACTTAAATTTATGGCGCGAACTTTAGGAGCGATGGCGGAAGGAAAAACTATTGTTTTAGTTCCGCAAGGCCGAGAATTAACAACAGTTCAAGCCGCAAGTCTTTTGAATGTGTCCCGACCATTTTTTACAAAATTACTGAAAGAGGGAAAGATCGCACATACGATTGTGGGTTCGCATAGACGAGTTAAGTACGATGATCTTATGAAGTACAGAGATCGGATGCGAGAAGAGCAGGACAAAGCTATGCAGGCTCTAATAGATCAATCTCAAGAATTGGGGCTTGAGTAAAAATGGCAGGGTATACAAGATATACGGCAGTGTTAGATGCTTGTGTACTCTATCCAGTAACAATTGCAAATGTCTTGATGGAGCTTGCATGGCAAGGCATATACACTGCAAAGTGGACAGATGATATAGATCGTGAATGGGTGAATTCATTAAAAAGAGATAAGCCCGATTTAACTGATGAAAAAATAAAATATCGGTTAGACCATATGCACAAAGCAATTCCTGATTGGCAAATTCCAAATTCAAAGTATCAAAAATTAATTCCCGCTTTAGCTTTGCCGGATCAGGATGACAGACATGTATTAGCCGCGGCTATTGCAGGCCATGCTGATTGTATTGTCACTAAAAATATTAAAGATTTTCCAATTGATATTGTTGACGAGCATGGAATAGAAGTTTTGCATCCTGATGATTTCATACTGCTTCAGCTAACGCTTGATTCAATTGCATCGTTAACAGTGATAAAACATTTAAGAGCAAGAGCAAAAAATCCAAAGTTAACGGCAGAGCAGTTTATAGAGTCATTGGAAAAAGTTGAGTTAGTTAGAACTGCCGAATACTTGCGTCAAGCATTGGAATTAATTTAGTAATGACTGTCGATGCCAATGAGCAAAAATTAGATTCCAACTGATTCCAATTTTCATTCTGCGTATCGTGAATTGAGTTGTCGGCAGGTTTAAAACAATGTCTAAGCTGTTGAAAACAATGAATTTTTAGTTTGAAAATCCTTGTGTCGGTGGTTCGATTCCGCCCCGGGCCACCAAGAAACACCAAAACCACCTTCGGGTGGTTTTTATTGATACCGTCTAGAATGGCCAATGTTGTATTTCATATTAAGGCTTTTCAGCTCACTTCCATTGGCGGTTATTCAGATTGCTGGGGCCTGTATAGGAATATTGATTTATTTGTCCTCCCCTAGGTACCGGTCGCGCCTATATAAAAATTATCAGAGCGCCGCGAATCAATGTGGATTTAAATTTACCCCGTGGAGGGCGGCAACTGAATCTGGAATGATGTTTGCCGACGCCTTATGGATTTGGCGGCATCCTAAGTCTTCCCTTAATAAGGCAACTATAGAAAACTTAGATCAAATAATTGAGTTATCCAAAAATGGAAAGGGATTAATTATTCTTGCTTCACATTTTGGTGGGTTTGAAATTGTGCCTCGTATTTTTGCCCAATATACAAGGGCGACGGTGATGTATAGGCCAGCTCGAAATGGGTGGGTGAATAAGTTAATGCTTAAATCTCGCCAGCATTTTCAAATGGTATTTGTTGAGGCAAATATTAGTGGCGTACGTCAAATTAAGCGTGCCTTAGTAAGGGGCGAGGTAGTTGGACTATTAGCAGACCAGGTTCCTAGTGTTGGCGATGGAGTATGGGCTAAATTTTTTAATCAATACGCCTATACAACTTCATTTCCAATCAAATTATCCCGTCAATCTAATGTAGCAACCCTTTTTGTTGGAGCAGAAAGACTAGGTTTGGGGAGGGGTTGGATCATTAAAAGTCGACTAATGACAGAAGCTTTTCCGGATTGCTTGGTTGATGCCTGTACAGAAATGAATCGTTATTTTGAGGGGTCAATAATATCAAAACCAAATCAATATATGTGGTCATATAACCGATACAAAAGACCTGTTGGAGCTGAATTGGCGCCCATAGATTAGGGCATCCTCGGCCCTGGTCGATTCGGCCCCGGGCCACCAAGAAGCAGAATAGCCCACTTGTTGGGCTATTTTCTTTTATGGTTAGGTAGGGTTGGCGTCATTTGTCCCGGTTATTCCAATCACGAACTGTCCTTTAAAAAGACAAATCAATTATTCATCCCCGTGCCAGTAAAGCGTCGCTTAAATCGACGCTCATCTAGGGCCAGTGCTTGACTTGTCGTTTTAAACGACAATACAAATTCATAATAAAAGTAGGAGACAGCATGTATAAACTCATAGCCTTTGATGCCTATGGCACATTATTTGATGTGTATTCCATGGGGCAGTTGGCAGAAGAATTATTTCCAGGGCATGGCCAAGCATTCGCCTTGATGTGGCGTGATCGTCAAATTGAATACACCCGCCTTGTCACTATGAGCGATCCCAACCCGAACGGCAGTAAACACTACCTCCCATTTTGGGAGTTGACGATTCGATCGCTACGATATGTCTGTAAGCGCATGGGCTTAAATCTCACACCAGAATATGAGAAGCGATTGATGGATCAGTATGCCAAGCTCACTGGCTTTGAAGATAGTGTGAGCGTTCTCAAGGCTATTAAAGAAAAAGGTTTATCTACCGCCATTCTGTCTAACGGCAGTAGAGAGATGCTTGCTACCGTAGTTGAGAGCAATGGAGTAAAGCCTTACCTAGATAAGGTTGTGACGATTGAAGATGTGCGCCTATTTAAAACTGCTCCCCAAGCCTATGAGCTTTTGCTAAAAGCATTCCCCGTCAAGAAAGAAGAAATTCTTTTTGTATCGAGTAACGCTTGGGATGCTCTAGCGGCCAAGTGGTATGGCTTTGATGTGTTTTGGGTCAATCGTTTGGATCATCCCTTTGAAGAAATTGGCGAAAAACCAAACTATGAAGGCACCTCATTAACTGAGGTTTTAGAAGTCATTAAATGATCGAACGAATACTCAGTATTACCTTGCCCATCTTTGCCATAGTGTTGGCGGGATTTATTTATGGGCGAGTAAAAAAACCGAATATGGCAGGCGCCAACCAAATCATTATTGATTTAGCCTTGCCGTGCTTAATCTTTACGTCGTTATCAGCCAAGCAGTTTGAGCTGACAAGCGCCAGCTTCTTTGTTTTGGCCGCAACCATTGTGGTGATATTTTCAGGACTTTTGATTTGGCCATTAGCAAAATATTCCGGTACTGGTGCTAAGGCCTTATTGCCCTCTGTGATGTTTGGTAATGTGGGCCCCATTGGGATTCCATTAACTGTTCTTGCCTTTGGGCCAAATGGTTTAGCACCCGCCGTTTTACTTTTAGTTCTTTCTAATATTCTTCACTTCTCTGTGGGTGTAGGAATCATGAGTGGCAGGGTAGATGCCAAGCTGATTTATGCCAGCCCTTTAGTTTGGGCAACCATTTTGGGAGTTGTATTTTCATACCTTCACTTATCTTTACCAGAGTGGGCAAACATATCCGCATCAATGGTCGGCAACATCTTAGTGCCCCTGATGCTTTTGTCTCTGGGCACTCGATTAGCCGATAGCAAGATTGAACATCTTAAAGTGGGAGCGATTGGCTCTATTTTGTCTATAGTCTCGCGCCTATTAGTAACCTACCTAGTTTTGATGCTAATTCCTTTGGAGCCTATTCAAAAAGGCACATTGATATTGTTTGCCGGACTACCCCCAGCAGTTTTTAACTATATGATTGCTGATCGATATAAACAAGAGCCAGATAAAGTCGCTTCGATTGTCATCGTCGGACATTTGTTATCTTTACTAGCTTTGCCTTTAGTTCTTTGGTTAGCACTTTAATTCATGAAAGAAAATATGCTCAAGCTCTACTATCACCCATCACCTAATCCAGCAAAAGTAGCCCTATATTTAGAAGAGACCAATACGCCTTACGAAATTATTGTGACTGATACTCGCAAGGGCGATCAACATAAGCCAGAATTTAGAGCAATCAATCCTAATGGGAAGACGCCTGCTTTGGTTGATGGAGATATTAAGGTATTTGATAGCAATGCCATCATGCTTTACTTGGGTGAAAAGATTGGTAAGTTTATGCCAGCGAATACGCCACAAGCACATGCTGAGCTGTATTCATGGCTCATGTTTATTGCTACTGGCATTGGGCCGTATTGTGGGCAAGCCGTTCACTTCAAGCACTTTGCTCCAGAGCCAAAAGAATATGCGGTCAATCGTTATGACTTTGAAGCATGGCGTCATTGGTTGTTAATTGAAGAGCGCTTATCTAAGCAAGCTTATATGCTCGATGAATATGGCATTGTGGATATGTCAGTATGGGGTTGGGCTAGGGTCATTCCTTTTGTATTGGGCGAAGGCGCTTGGGAAAGGTTGCCTAGTGTTAAACGCCTATTGGATGAGATCAACGCTAAGCCAAGTGCCCAGGCTGTTGAGGCCATTAAGGCCAAATACCCCTTCAAGACAGAGGTCGATGAAGAGTCAAGAAAGAATTTGTTTCCAAGCAATGAACGACTCAAGAATTAGAATCGACTTCCTTGGCCTCGGTTTGATTTCGCCCTGGGCCGCCAAGAATCTCAATAGCCCACTTGTTGGGCTATTTTCTTTTATGACTTGGCGGAGTTAGACGCCATTTCTTCTGGGTTTTCTATCATTCCCCGTGGCTAGAGATGTTGTCTAAAAAAGAGTGTTTAGTTTAGGATGGGTTTTTGGCACCTACCAATAAATTCTGTTCTGGTTATATTGCGTTCATTAGCATTTATCTTTTCGCCAACAGCCCAAATAGCATCAATTTCTGCGAATGACTGTGTACTTGTATCGTAAATGATGCGCTTACGCTCTCTAGTGCCGTTTTCTTCTTTAACAAAGTTACAACTGATGATATTGGCTCGTTGAGCACACTCATAATCATCAATCTTGTAATTCTGGAACTTATAAGTTCGCGTAACCTGAGGCGTAACAAGCTCTTGTTTTGCTTCGGCCTTAATAGCCGCACCATAGCAACTTAATGTTAAGTTGTCAGGATTTTGTGAGCAAGCAACCAGCAAGCTTAACAGCGTTAGCACAAGCAATTTTTTCATAGCACCCTTTATAGTTTTAATAACTATAAGTGATTTTTCTCCCCGCGTGACTTTTATTACTTTAAGTAGCAAAAGTCGCGGGTCGTATATCCTAGACTCCAGTTGATTTCGCCTTGAGCCACCAATAAAAGCTAAAACAATCTGCAGGTGTTTTTTCATCTGGGCTGACGAATGAGATTCCGTTGTAATGAGGTCAAAAAATGCCCGCACACAACAGCGGGCAAAGATGGTTACTGCGAGAAAACTGTTCTTAATTTGAGCAAGCTTGATTTAGGTAAGCAATCATTCCGTCTTTAGTAAAACCAATTTTGCCCACCTCTAATGTTGATGCGCTTACGACACCTACAAACAATCCAATAACAAACCCGACAACTAAATGTTTCATCCCCATTTTCTTCTCCCACAATTATGTTGTTAGCGGTGGGTCAATACTCCGCTTGGGCCAATTAGAAAAACTTGTCCTAAGTCAATTTTCTTGGTGTGAGCGGGTAGTACTTTAGTTCTAATGATGTTTTTTAGTGCTAAAAAACGCTATCAAGATTTCCATTATTGTGGCGCGTTAAAAGGTTTTTAATATCGATTAAGGATTGGGCATCCTTAGCCCTGGTCGATTTCGCCCCAGGCCACCAAGAATCACAATAGCCCACTTGTTGGGCTATTTTCATTCAGGGCTTGGAAAAGGTTAGATGCCATTAGCCTCGGATATCCCCATCAAGAACTGTCCTTTAAAAGGACAAATCAATTAAACATCCCTGTGTCGGTCGATGTCGTTTTAAACGACAAATTAAATAGATCTTTGATTAACCCGCTTAGATAACTCTTCAGCACTTTCTTTTCGCTCACTGTAGCGATCAGTCAAATAGCCTGAAACTGATCTAGTTAATAAGGTGAACTTAACAAGCTCTTCCATCACATCAACTACACGATCGTAATTGGCGGATGGCTTCATTCGGTTATTGTCGTCAAACTCTAAAAATGCTTTAGGTACGGATGATTGATTGGGGATGGTGATCATCCGCATCCATCTTCCCAGAATGCGCATTTGATTGAGCGCATTAAAAGATTGCGAACCACCGCTCACTTGTAATAAAGCTAAAGTCTTGCCTTGAGAGGGTCTGACTGCGCCAACACTCAGTGGTATCCAATCGATTTGCGATTTCATCAATCCTGTCATAGCGCCATGACGCTCGGGACTGCTCCAAACCATGCCTTCTGACCATTGAACCAACTCTCTTAGCTCAACTACTTTGGGGTGTGTTTCAGGAGCATCATCTACTTGTGGCAAACCCTTGGGATTAAAAAAGCGTGTATCACAACCCATTGCTTTCAAGATTCGCTCAGCTTCTTCTGCTAAAAGGCGGCTAAAGGATCTCTCTCTTAATGAGCCGTATAAAAGCAAGATTCTCGGCGGATGACTTTGAGAAGATTGAACAGTTAATTCATCAAGACTGGGCTTATGAAATAGTGCTTTATCGATATTGGGTAGATCGGTCATGGATGAATACTAATTTAAGGGTGAAATTGCTAAGAGAGTCTATTAGAAACGAGATTTCATAAAACTGTCATATATTTCCATATAATTGGAAATATGGATAATGATAACGCTATCTCTGCTTTTCTCGCCTTAGGGCAAGAGACCCGACTAAATGTGTTTCGCCTCATTGTCCAGCGCGGTGACCTTGGGTTAACGCCAAGTCAAATTATTGAAAAACTCGGCATCCCGAATGCCACCCTCAGCTTTCACCTAAAAGATTTGTTGGATGCCGAGCTTTTATTGGTAGAGCGTCAAAGTCGCAATCTCATCTATAGACCTAATGCCGAGCAAGTTCAAAAGCTGAGCGAATTTTTATTAGATAACTGCTGTGGTGGTAAATCCTGTACTCCCATTAAACCTTTGAAGAAAGCCAAAGTCAAATGAAGCAATACAACATCCTTTTTTTGTGTACTCACAACTCTGCCCGATCAGTATTAGGTGAAGCGCTGGCATCTACTCACTCAGATGGGAAATTTGTTGGCTATTCAGCAGGCTCTACTCCCGGAACATCTATTAATCCTTTCGCTCGAGAGTTGGCTTTAGAGATGGGTTACGACGAGAGTAAATTACGCTCCAAGTCTTGGGATGAATATGGTCTGCCTGATGCTCCTAAGATGGATTTCATTATTACTGTTTGCGACAATGCGGCTGGTGAGCAATGTCCATTTTGGCCTGGTAATCCAGCAACAGCTCACTGGGGATTTCCTGACCCATCACAAGTCCAAGGCACTGATGAAGATAAGCGTAAAGCCTTTAAAGATGTGATGATTAGTTTGAGAAAACGTATTGAGATTTTGGCATCTATGCCTTTAGACAAGTTAGATTCAATGAGCCTAAAAGAGATCCATACAAAAGCATGAGAAGTTATGTCAGTGAGTTTTTAGGCACAGCCCTTTTGTTAGCAATCGTTGCTGGCTCAGGAATTATGGGTGAAACCTTAGGCGCAGGTAATGCGGCAGTGGCTTTACTTGGTAACAGTATTGCGACAGGCGCCGGCTTATTTGTTCTAATTACTTTGCTGGGACCCATTTCCGGAGCTCACTTTAATCCTGTTGTGAGTTTGATGTTTTGGAAATTGGGCCATCTTGATTCGAAAAAGATGTTGGGTTATTGGGCTTGCCAGTTCACAGGTGCTATTGCTGGAATATGGCTCACACATTTAATGTTCAGCTTGCCCATTATTCAAGAATCAACCAAAGTCAGAACGGATTTCGGTATTTGGGCGAGTGAATTCATATCAACGCTCGTATTACTCTCAGTAATTCGAATTGGAGACAAAGAGGCTAAAGATCGAGTACCAATGCTTGTTGCCTTTACAGTCACAGCTGGCTATTGGTTTACTTCATCCACTTTCTTCGCTAATCCTGCCGTTGCTTTAGCAAGAAGTTTTACAAATACATTTGTAGGGATTGCTCCCAGTGATGTATTGGGCTTTGTAATTGCTGAAATATTGGCGGCCTTGGTGATTGTTGGAATATTTTCTTTTTCAAAACAAAAGTCCTGAACTAGAACCAGACATTCTCGGCCATGGTTGATTCTTCTCCGGACTGCCAAGAAAGATTAAAACCACCTTCGGGTGGTTTTTCTATAGAGTAAATTTTGAATATCTTTTAAAAAGGCACTACTCGATCAAATTATCTCTACCCAGCCTACCTTTAACAAGGTCAATGCCATATTTGATAGCGGCCACAAATAGTATTGATCCAGCAATGTCTCCGCAGAACATGGCAACGAAATGATTCCAGCTTCCAGAGTCTAATCCCCTAGCCGCAAACCAAAGCTGATGTAACCCTGAACTTAGTAATGAATAAGCAACGATGATCACTAATAGCTGCTTTAATGAAATGTTGCTTAAGTCAGACTGTACTTTTAAATTGTGAATCACAAAATGTCTGCCTAGGAGCGGAGCTACTCCACAAATGACGGCTATGCCTAAAGTTGATGTGAAACCGTAATCATAAAAGCCAATATAGTTAATCAATAAAGAGGCAATAGCTAAACCAATAGCGCCCGAGTAATCCAATATCAGCGTCAGAAAGATTCGAAGCCCTGCGGGTAGAAAGATCCAATTAACACCCCTGGCCTCTTCTAGTGGGGCTGTGATGGATTGATTGAAGTAAAAGAATGCCATATATAAGGCGGCGCTAATAGCGACCTCGAGGAGAAATTGGCTGAAAGCCCGTAAATATGGCATTGAATAATTATGGAATTTAAAAGCACATAGCATACTGGTGTTTACCCTGCGAAGGAGGAGTAAAATTTTGATATGAAAGCTATTAAACCTTCAGCCTACGCCCGATTCCTAAATGCCTTAGATTCTCTGGACCGCATGAGTGCTAGTAAGAGGCTAGATTTTATTGAAGAGCAACTGCTCAATCATATTTATCTTGCTTCGGTGAATGGTGAAAAGTTGTTGGTTGGCGATGTCATCCTTTTGGAGAAATTTGGATCTCAAGCAACCCTCCATGGCCGCCTCAAGAGCTTGGTCGGAAAAGGCTTTATCCAGCTTATTAGCGATAAGACTGATGGTCGAAGAAAATCGGTTCACATTACTGCCAAAGCTGAAAAGCATTATCAACAACTATCTGATTACTTAAGCAAGGCGATCAGAACTTAGGTTTACAAAAACATCCTTATCGTTCTAAAAACAATATAAATTCTAAATAATTATTTTAAATTTAAGTAACGATAGTTCTAGAGCATTTTCAATTAAGCCGATAGCATTCTGGGATGCTTTTTTGGCCAACCAATCGTTCCAGTAAACCCATAATTTCTCAGGGCTCCAAGAGTTTATTTGCGACTTTTATTATTGTGGTTTTAGGTAATCCCGCCTTTTCCCAGACTCCCCAAGGAATTGCTCGTGAATCAAAAGCGAATGAGGTTGCTTGCTATAAGTCATCCATAAAAGAGCCGGCCAGTTTTTATGGCAATCCAATGGATACATTTACGCTATATGACGATACGAGGTGGAAAGTGTCTAGTAGTGGTGCATATGAATACACTCCCACCAGATACCGAAATGTTCTTATTTGCCCCAGTGAAGGACTATTAGTAATAGACAAGAGGGCAATATCAGTTTCAAAGTTGAGCCAATAAACATTAAAACTACCTTCGGGTAGTTTTTTATTGCGCACTCACTCAGACTGGGCACAATTCCTTGGATCTGTTTAAGATAGATGGATCTTAGGAGAATAGAGATGCCATTGGTCCGAATTGATTTAAGTAAAAAACTCTCTGAGAGCTTTGCGCAGCAAGTCGGAGATATCGTCTATAACGTGATGCGAGAGCAAATCAATGTTCCAGAAGATGATAAGTTTCAGATCATCACTAGACACGACGCATCAGAATTCAATATTCCAAAAAGCTATTTGGGCATTGAATATTCAGAGGAGATCATTTTTATTCAGGCAACCATTAGCTTCGGTAGATCTACAGATCTTAAAAAGAATCTGTATAAAGCTATTTGCGAGGCCTTAGTAAAAAACCTTAAAGTCAGACCCCAAGATATCTTTATAAACTTGGTTGAAGTGAGTAAAGAAAATTGGTCATTTGGTAATGGCGAAATGCAGTATGCCGACAAGGATTAAATTTTCTCGGGCTCTAGTTGGTGGCATCCCGGTAAGCAGGAATAACAATAGCCCACTTATTGGACTATTTTCTTTTGGGCTTAAGGAATTTGATCCCGTTAGCTTGGGTAATTTGGATACACTAATGGCATTCTCTTCAAGCTGGTAAGTAGTAGCCCATCAAAGTGTATAAGCCATTTATTTTTTGTCTCACGACCCTTCTGTGTTCTTGTGTCAATCAACTACCTACTGAGCAAAGTAATGTAGGCATTCAGGGCGACAAGTTTTGGACCCTAGATTTCTTCTACTTCTATAAAGGCAAGCAAACACATACAGATACCCTAAAATTTGTTAACAGAAGGGATTGTTTTGACGCGCTTTATCAAATGCAAGTTGATTCTAAAAAACAAAGTGGTCATAGCGGTGCTGGAATATGCACCAAGCGTTTTGTGGAAGGACAAAAGAGAACGCAAGATGATTTATTGGGTTACAGATAATCATTGAGTCAAAGAGCCAGAATTCCTCTAACTCTAATTTATTCAACCCCAGTTACTAAGAAATATCAAAATTTCCGTCGGGAAGCTGTCGATTGTATCTAGTTTGCCCTTCTCCATTGGGCTTTAATAGATTGTCAAAAAAACGTCTTCAACGATAAAACAGAGAAGACCCTAAAATCTGTAAATGAAACTGTTGCTCGCGCTTGCTTTAACCTTCTTTATCTCTCACGGCTATGCTCAAGAGGGCACTAATCCTTTTGATGTTCAGGTTAGCGTCACTTCTATCGATGGTCGATTGCATATCCAGGCAAGCTATTCATTACCAACAAGTATTTGCAGCGCCCATGCATTTATTACGGACTATGAGGGCTCAAAAAATATCCCGGGAATAGTTGAGGCAAAAGTTATTTCAAGAGTAGGCAACAAGGTGCGCGTGTATAGAGTGGTTGAAGAGCAAATTCTCTTTTTCCCTATCGAGATGAAATCAACGGTGGAATATACAGAGCTAGCAAATAAATCTCTCACTTTTGAGCAAATCAGTGGCGACACTAAATCGTATAAGGGCACTTGGAAACTGACGGAAGAAAAGGATAAGATAGTCTTTAGATATGACTCTCTATTAGAGCCCAGCTCAATCGTACCTACGGCAATCGTTGAATACTTTATAAAAAATAGTATTCGAGGACGATTTGAGTCTATGGCACAAAGAGCTAGTCAATATAAGCCCCCTGAAACGTTAGCCTGTCAATAGTCAGGACACTTTCAGAAACCATTTGCTAAGCCCTTCGTATATCCCCAATCTAGATTCTTGCTTGTCTGAAGATAAGATTTTTCACGAATACCTATGATGAAAATCATCTTAGGAGAAAAATAAAGACTCAAGGATTGCAGTAATGACACCTTGATGGATCAGCAGCAGCTTGATTCGCAATCATGACTTCTTTTTTGTAATCACACTTTACGCAAGACCATATGTTGCTTATCGGCAAGTTAGTAGGCACTCCGCAGTGAGTGCATGGCAAACCCTTTTTGCTTTCAGTGATTGAGAATCCAGGAGACATGCATTCTGGACAACAGCAAGCCATTTTTTTAGCTAGATCTTGAGTGGCTTTTAATATATTTGCCATACGAGTTGGATTTGCGTGTGCTCGTAAATCATTCTCTACAAATACATTGCCCTTTTTGGACAGATTGGTGGCCCAGTCATATGCTTCTTTGAGCGACTCAATTGAGTCTATCCCTTTGCGGCACTCAATGTGGTATTCATCGTCAGGCCTGACTACCAACTGATGGCTAGGAAATCGCGCCTCCGATAAGAAGGGAATAAGCTCATCCCAACTTGATATTTGTTTGTTTGCACTTTGTGCTTCACCTCCAAAAAAGCCGGTAATTTCTATATTCCGAGTATCGTCAATCAACAACACTAATTCGTAATTCCAAGGAAGTAGTCCCGTATAGGGATCGTTGGTAAAGGCGCCTTCGCTGGCGATACCTATCTGAGCCCCTGATAGCTCCATGCCAACCCTAGCCTTCTTTCTGGCGGCATCGAGTTGTGATCCATATCTAGAAATATCTCGCGTAAATGTTCCCAACTTATCCGTGTCAAATCCAGATACATGAATCAGTTCCAGGCCATGAGTACTCAACAGTTCGGGGAAAATAACTGATTCTTTGCCGTGTTGAGTGAGTAGGCTTGCCTTTAATCGGTTATAAGGTTTTAGATGTTTTGACATATTAAAAGCGAAATCCTTTAAGCAAAATACCGAGCGATTGCGCTATAGATGAGAATGCCTAAAATAATATTCAAGGGAAAGGTGATGCCTAGAGACATGCCCATATATAAAGCGGGATTGACTTCGGGCATTGCATGACGAAGAACGGCTGGTACAGCAATATATGAGGCGCTGGCCGCCAAAAGCATTAACAAAATGGTGTCGCCTAGGGGTACAGAGAGCATGTGGCACAAGGCAAGCGCAAGTAGCGCATGCAGCGGCGGCGCTATGAAAGCAAACGCTAGTGTGACGGGGGGTTTTCCTTTGAGTTCCCCAATGCTTCTAGCCGCAACTAAGCCCATGTCTAATAAAAAGAATGCTAATAAGCCTTTGAATAAATCAATAGAGAAGGGCGCCATTACTTTGTGGCCTGAGTCACCAGAAATCAAGCCCACCACTAGTGAGCCCAGCAAGAGTAGTTGCCCACCATCAGTGAATGATTCATGAAGCACCTTCCCCAATGATGTATGGGAGGTTGTGGTGCCTTGGCGTTGTTGCCGAATGCGATTTGCAAGAACAATTGCAATGATAATGGCAGGCGATTCCATCAGTGCCATTGCTGCGGCCATGTGTCCGCCATAGGCGATGCCACTTTGATCTAATACTTGTGTAGTAGTAATAAAAGTAACTGCACTAATAGACCCATAGGTCGCAGCAATTGCAGCGGCATCAAGCTTATCTAGCTTATGTTTTAACAAGTTATAGCTCAGCAGTGGAATAAGAACGGCTAGAGCAATTGCGAGCCCAAGACTAATGGCAATCTCAGGGGTAAAGCCGGACTTATTTAGAGCAAATCCTCCCTTAAGTCCTAATGCCATTAGGAGGTAAAGCGATAGGAAGCGAGAGATGGGCTGAGGGATTTCTAGGTTGGATTTAACAAGTCCAGCAAAAATACCAAAGATGAAAAATAAAATGGAAGGGTCTAGTAAGTTAGTCATGAATTGTCCTTTTCAGCAATTCTAGGAATATATTCATATAAAGTAAAATCGATAATATGATATTTATATATAGATAAAAACCTATGAACATTACCTTTAGACAATTACGATTATTTCTTGCTTTGGCTGAGACTGGCAGCGTAAGTGCTGCCGCCAGGATGGTTCATGTCACTCAACCAACGGCTTCTATGGGTTTAAAAGAAATAACAGATGCCGTTGGGGTATCGCTGTATGAGATAGTCGCCAGAAAAGTTCATTTAACGCAAATGGGTCATGAACTAGCAAAAACAGCGAGAGCTATTTCAAGTCAGTGGGAGTCTTTTGAGCAAGAGGTTGACAGCGTAAAAGGATTAACTCGCGGCAAATTAAAGGTGGCCGTAGTGAGTACTGCAAAATATTTTATCCCCAGAATCTTGGGAAGTTTTTGTGCAAAGTATCCGCAGATAGATATTTCTCTAGAAATTTTAAATCGCGATGGTGTGGTTAATAGATTAGAGGAAAACTTGGATGATATTTACATCATGTCTCAGCCACCAGCTCATCTAGATATTGATGACGAAGTGTTTATGCCAAACCCGTTGTTGCTGATAGCCTCAAGAGAGCATGCACTTGCTAAAAAAAAGTATGTTGATATGGCTTTGTTAAAAAGTGAAAAATTTATTTTCAGAGAAAAAGGTTCTGGCACAAGAATGACAACGGACGCCCATTTCAAGCGAATAAATTTCAAGCCCGACGTCCGATTGGAGCTGGGGAGTAATGAGGCAATTAAACAGGCGGTTATTGGCGGATTAGGACTGGCAGTACTTTCACAATACTCTTTGGGTGAAAAGTCAGATCAGGACGATGTTGCTATTTTGAGATGTAAAGAATTTCCAATACATTCTAGCTGGCATATTGTCAGTCCTAAAGGCAAGAAGTTATCACCAATAGCTACGATATTCAAAAAACATTTGTCCGAACAGGCCAAATCTTGGAAATAAATTTTCCATCCCCTGGGGAACTGCATTTTGATTGGATCCCCAGACAATCTCAACCCCCATTGGGGTATTTTTCATTTATAAAGTAAGGTAAAACATTCATCGGGAGCATTCCATGGTTTGGTTATATCTTGCAATAGCGATTGCCGCAGAAGTAATGGCTACTACTGCTTTGAAGTTCAGTGAAGGTTTTACAAGACTCATACCATCTCTATTGGTTGTCTTAGGCTATGCAGGCGCATTCTATTTTTTATCAAAAGTGCTCAATCAACTGCCCATTTCAGTTGCCTATGCGATCTGGTCTGGAGCTGGTGTTGCACTTGTAGGTATTGTTGGTTGGATTTGGCTTGGCCAAAAATTAGATATGGGAGCCTTAGCAGGCATCGGGCTCATTATTAGTGGAGTTTTAGTAATCAATCTATTCTCTAATACGGTTTCACATTAAGGCTGGTATCTGATGAACGCGTTTACAGGCTTTAATCCAAAAGCTTTCCAATTTCTAGAAGAGCTCACTAATAACCAAAACAGAGTTTGGTTTGCTGAACATCGCTCTGAATACGAACAGTTTGTGCGTGAGCCTATGAAGCGTTTTACAGAGACCCTGTCTGATAGCCTTGCCCAAAAAGACGTGCCACTATGGGGCGACCCTAAAAGATCTCTCTTTAGAATTAATCGAGATGCGCGATTCTCAAAAGCTAAGCACCCATACAACATGCATGCCAGCGGCTTGTTTACTAGAACGGGGGATAAACATTCATCAGGTGTTTTGTATTTCCGCCTGGATCCGCTCGGAAGCAGATGTGCTGCGGGCTATATGCAGCCTGAGCCCCCTGTTCTAAAAAAACTGAGGCAGGGAATTTTAGATAACCCTAAAGCTTGGCTATCACTTGAGAAGTCTCTAAAAAGAAAGGGCTATGAGCTAGATTATTCATACTCCTTAGCCCGTATTCCCAGAGGTTTTGATGATGTTCCTAAAGATGTAGAGGACGCCATGAAGCTTAAAGGGTGGATTATCAGGAAGCAGTTGCCCCGATCATTGATTTGCTCAAAAGACTTAATTAAGGAAGTCACTAACTTTGCCAAGGACATGCTCCCTCTATTAAGTTTTGGTTGGCATGCGTTGGAAAAATTCTCTGATTAGCTGTCAGCCCAAGATCACTTTTAATTCACCTCTATTGTGTATCGCAAACGCCAACTACTAAGGCAGAGCAAATAAGTTGCTAGCTTAAGTAGCTTTAATGATCGACGCAAAAAGGCATGTCGGCACTATAAATAACATCAAAGTGAGGGATGGTGATAAATTGAGCTTGTTATGTTTAAAACTATTCTTGCCCTTCCCCGTACCGTTTGGCTTATTGGCTTTATTAGCTTAGTAAACGATTCGGCTAGTGAGATGCTTTATCCATTAATGCCGCTTTATTTGGCGTCCGTATTGATGGCTGGACCAAAAGCGCTTGGTATTATTGAAGGTATTGCAGAGGCCACATCCAGTATTTTCAAATTAGTATCAGGCGTCATTGTTGATCGCACTAAAAAAGCTAAGCCTTGGATTGTGCTGGGCTATACCCTTGCCGGTATAGGTAGGCCACTCATTGCAATTGCTAATTCATGGCTATGGGTCATGGCCATTCGCTTTACGGATCGTATGGGGAAAGGGCTTAGAAGCTCGCCGCGCGATGCGCTCCTAGCGGAGAGCGTTCATGAAAATCAACGGGGCCTCACATTTGGCCTGCATCGTTCAATGGACAACGCGGGTGCGGTTATCGGACCCTTATTGGCTGCTCTCTTTTTGTCAATGGGGGTTCCGCTCAAAGATATTTTTCTGTGGGCTATCGTGCCGGCAGTCATTACTATTGCTCTTGCTTTAAGTATTAAAGAGCCAGAAAGAGAGCCCGCCGCCAAAGCGGCTCCTTTTAGCTGGTCACTAGAGGGAATGCCCGATCAATTTAAGCGATATCTAGTAGTGGCGGGTATCTTTGCTCTGGGGAATTCATCAGACATGTTCTTATTGCTGAGAGCAAGAGAGGCAGGTGTTCCACAAGAACAGATTCCTTTGTTATGGGCAGCTATCTCATTAATCACCACTTTGTTTGGCACCCCCTTATCCGCACTCTCAGATACCTTCGGTCGTAAGCGATTTATTTTGATTGCTTGGATTGCGTTTGCTTTTTTCTATATTGCGATGGGTTTACCAGGCATATCCATCTATCAAATATTTGGACTCTTCGTAATTTATGGATTATTTAAAGCCGCAACCGAAGGAGTGGAGAAAGCCTTGGTGGCAGATATGGCCCCTAAGGGCTTGGCTGGAACAGCCTTTGGCTGGTTTAATTTAGTCACAGGACTGATGCTATTTCCAGCCTCATTCATCTTTGGCTGGGTATATGAATCTGTTGCACCGTTGTATGCATTCTTATTCTCAGGGGCTTGCGCCTTAGTTGCGTTTGTATTGATGGCCACATGGGTGTCTAAGACCAAAGAGCCCTGAGCTATTGAGGAAGACTGAATGTGGCTTGACCATCTTTTGATGATTCGATGCTTGGTAGTTTCCCGAAGTAATGTAATTGACGGTATATTTTCTTTTGGTATCTCATCTACAGAAAGCAAAGGCTGCAATGACCGCTATAGCTAAACCTCAATCTAAGTTCTCAACAGTGATCCGCGTTACTAGCGGAAACTTTATTGAGATGTATGATTTTTTTCTGTTTGGCTTTTATGCCACCTACATATCAAAGGCATTCTTTCCAACCGACAGTGAGTACGCATCATTAATGCTGACCTTTGCAACCTTTGGAGCAGGATTTTTAATGCGTCCATTGGGCGCAATATTGCTAGGTGGCTATATTGATCGGATTGGTCGTCGTAAAGGCCTCGTCCTGACACTAGGCATTATGGCAACAGGAACAGCAATGGTTGCCTTCATTCCAAGTTATGCAACGATTGGCTTACTTGCCCCCTTATTGGTATTGGTAGGGCGTCTACTTCAAGGGTTTTCAGCGGGTGTTGAGCTGGGTGGCGTATCTGTTTATCTTTCTGAAATGGCAACGCCTGGACATAAAGGCTTTTATGTCAGCTGGCAATCTGCCAGCCAACAAGTTGCGATTATCTTTTCAGCTGCGCTGGGATATATCCTCAATGAATCCATGAGCAAAGAAGTGATTGCCGATTGGGGTTGGCGTATTCCATTCTTCATTGGCTGCATGATTATTCCAATCGTATTTCAGATTCGTCGTTCATTACAGGAAACTGAAGAGTTTCTCGCCAAGAAGCATCACCCGACTTTCAAAGAAATTATGAAGTCGTTAACGATCAACTGGCAATTAGTGGTTGCCGGAATGATGTTGATTGTGATGACAACAGTATCTTTTTATTTGATTACTGTTTATACGCCAACATTTGGTAAGAGCGTCATGAAGCTGTCCATCGTTGACAGCTTGATCATTACATTATTTGTTGGTTTATCTAACTTCATTTGGTTACCAGTGATGGGCGCTCTATCAGACAGAATTGGTCGCTGGCCCATTATGGCCTTGTTCTCTGCATTGGCATTGCTTACTGCTTATCCGGCTTTAAATTGGTTAGTAGCAAATCCAAGTTTTGAACACATGCTTGCGGTGGAGTTGTGGCTGTCATTTCTGTATGGTAGTTATAACGGAGCTACTATCGTTGCGCTTACTGAAATCATTCCTATTCATATTCGAACGACTGGCTTTTCATTAGCCTATAGCTTAGCTACGGCGCTGTTTGGTGGCTTTACACCTCTCGTATCGACTTGGCTTATTGAGACAACGGGTGATAAAGCTTCCCCGGGTTATTGGATGGCAATGGCAGGCGGTATGGGCCTAATTGCTACTGTTTTAATCTACAAGGGAGTGGTGAAGGTTAAGGACTAACATCCTTAACGCAGATTATTTCACTTAGCTATCAATCAGAAATAGAAACCACCTTCGGGTGGTTTTTTCTTTCTTGGCCGACAAACTTAAATTGCCACCTATGCCAGAGCTGCTAATTTAATTGGAGCAATATTTTTTAGACTCATTTGCGTTGCATGTTGCGGCCCTTCTATCGTTTGAGGGAAATCAACGATGCGTGCAAGCTCATGGATCCGAGGATGATTCATCATTGATAAGTAATTTTTATCATGCTCTAGAGAAGACTCTTGATTCATTGCTGGCAACCTTTCATGTTGAGTTGGCAATGACTCATCGTAGAAAGTGTTTGCTAGTTTCGGTATACAACCTTAGCTCTAGAGCCCTTTATTTATATGCTAATACTTTAGTTCTATCAAGCCCCGTTACTTGATTGCAGCCAAGAATTTAGCAAATTAACAGTGTTATAAATACAGTTCAGTAGCTATTCAAAATCTTCATGACAGTCATTTTGAATATTGATGACCACCTTTCGGGGTGGTCTTTTTTTATTTACTAGCTTGCTTATCAAAATCAGCATATCTATCGTGACAGGCCTTGCAAGCGTTATAGATATTTCCGCCAGCATCAAACAGGGCATCCTTATCCTTGTCTTGGGTGGCCTTCAGTACTAATTCAGAAGCTTTACTCAGTTGATTTGCGAAGTCCATCCATTGCTTGTTGTCTTTAGCTCTGCCTTCGATCATTAAGAGGTTTCCGGCCTCCACCAAAGTGGCTGCACTATTTCTGACGGCCTCCCATTGAGCATCTGTTCGGGGATATATTTCAGTGGTTCCCTGCGCATTTGAAATCGATTTGACGGAGTCCCATATGACGTCTGCATTGGGATCAATTACCCACTCCATCACTTGTTTGAGTGAAAGCGAGGAATTTGTTTGTGGTGCTTTGGGGCTGCATCCTAATAGTAGCGTTGTGCAAAGAAATGCACCAAGGAATTTTAGCTTCATGAGGACTCCAGTCATTGCGGGTGGTTTTAATGTACATCATCTATATCTGATAGCAGTCATATTTTGGATAGTGTTTAATTACTTACGGGATTAGAATAGAAATTAGAAAGCGGTGGAAGTGGCTGCTAAAGCCTAACACTTAGTAAATATCACCATATAAACCTCCATGAGGATGCTTATGAAAAAACTGTTTAGTACTCTTTCTTTAATATTGCTAGCGTTGACTTTGGGTGGTTGCTTGGCCAGCACGACCTCACCAGATGGCGTGAACTGTAATTATGATCAGGGCAAGCCATTATGGGAAATGCCCTTGGATTGTCAGGGCGGGCGGTAGTCCGCCATTCAACTTTTAACCTGCTGCAACAAATCAATAAAACCACTCATGGGTGGTTTTATTTATAGACCAAGCTTTAATCAAGAATGTATTTTTAAAAGACAATAACGAAAGAGTGCCTAAAAGGAAGTTATGTATAAGTTAATCGCATTTGATGCCTACGGAACATTGTTTGATGTGTATTCCATGGGGGAGTTGGCTGAAGAACTTTTTCCTAGTCATGGCCATGCATTGGCTTTAATGTGGCGTGATCGCCAAATTGAATACACGCGCCTTGTCACTATGAGCGATCCAAGTCCTGGAGGCAGTAAGTATTACCTGCCATTTTGGGATCTTACTATTCGCTCCTTGCGTTACGTATGCAAGCGAATGGGGCTCGAGCTAAGCTCTGAAAATGAAAAACGATTGATGGATCAATACGCTAAGCTCACCAGCTTTCAAGATAGTCTTGAGGTGCTTAAGCAAATTCAATCTCAAGGAATTGCCACTGCTATTTTGTCAAACGGCAGTAGAGAAATGCTTTCTACTGTAGTTGAGAGCAATGGACTCAAGCCATATCTTGATCAGGTAGTCACCATTGAGGATGTGCGCTTGTTTAAAACGGCGCCACAGGCATATGAGCTATTGCTAAAAGCATTCCCGGTCAAAAAGACAGAGGTTTTATTTGTCTCTAGTAATGCATGGGATGCGCTAGCCGCAAGGTGGTATGGGTTCGATGTCTTTTGGGTGAACCGTCTCGGACATCCATATGAAGAGATTGGCGAATTACCAACGTATGAAGGCGATTCGCTAAGCAAGGTATTGCAAGTAATTTGATTATTTAGGAGCAAAAATGAAAATGCCTCAATTCTTAAGAAGTGCTGTACTTGCTGCTCTCGCAGCATTAATTTTTGTAAGCCCCGTATCTGCAGCAGAAATCCAAGTGATTACTTCGGGAGCATTTGCTGAAGCGCTCAAATCGCTTGCCCCTGAATATAGAAAAACAATCCACTAACAAAGTGATTATTTCTTATGGATCCTCTATGGGTGGCGCTCCTGATTCAATTCCATCCAGGCTTGCTAAGGGGGAAAAGTTTGACGTCTTAATTCTTGCAGGACCTGCTTTGGATGGTTTTATTAAGAACGGAGCAGTGCAGCCTGGAAGCAAGGTCGATTTAGTGGCTTCGGTAATCGGTGCGGCAGTCAAGTCTGGCGCTCCAAAGCCCGATATCAGCACGGTACCAGCGCTGAAAAGCTTTATTAAATGCAAGTTCTATTGCCTACTCAGCTAGTGCAAGCGGTACTTATCTATCTACAGAAGTATTTCCAAAACTGGGCATTGCAGAGCAGATGAGTAAGACTGCTAGAAAGATTTATAGCGAGCGCGTTGGTACTGTCGTTGCAAGAGGTGATGCTGAGTTAGGTTTTCAGCAGGTCAGCGAGCTCATGCCAATCCCTGGTATTGATTTCATCGGCGAAATTCCTGCGGAGGTGCAACAAACCGTTTTGTTCTCAGCAGGCATCACCAGCAATGTGAGCAGTCTTGATGCATCGAGAGATTTGATTGCTTATTTGGCCTCGCCTAAGGCTGCTCCAACTATTCAGAAGGCTGGCCTAAAGCCGCTATTGCCACCCTTACCTTGGTAGTTAAGTGGGCTACTTAAAGCGATAAACCACAGATCCTAGAACGCTGTCTTGGAAAGAGCGAACCATGATGGGGCTGTTGCTGATATTGCTGCCTAAGTATTTGCGTCGACCAAAAACATTAAAGTACCAGTTATCTACAATTGGCACTTCCACCATGAGGCCCGCAGTGTAGTTGTTTGTTGCCCCCACAGTGTATTGCGGATAGCCTAAATTTTTGGATGCGGCTGCGCTGACTCCATAATAGTAGTTAGCGTAGGTGCCGCTATAACGCTCAACAGCGATTTCTGGATAGAGCTTGATTTGCTTAGCCGTTTCTATCTCAGCGAAATAAGAAAACTGATACAGCTGCCCATTAGAGCGAGATACGTCTTGGTAGGCGTGAATAAAAAAACCACCGATGGGTGTTTCCTGAAAGGTTCCGATGCCAAGCGGAATCGGATCTTGTTTGGAATAAGTGGCGCCATTAATCGTAGATTTACGGTTGTAGTTATCTAGGTTCACTTGGCCTGCTAGCTCCAAATAGCCATAACCAATCTTGGCAGTCTTGATGCCAAAAGTATCAATACGCGCAAAAAACCGTTCGTAGTCAAAAAATGCATAGGGCATCGCAAAGCTTTGAGTGCCAGTTGCACCGATGGACATATTCGAGGTATAGACAGCGGCGCCAATGTCACCAACTATATGGTCGGGGAGTCCATCTGGCACGTCATCCATTGCAAAGGATGGCGTTGCTAAAGCAAGCAGCAGCAGTAATAGGATTGACCTCATGGCAACATCATAGACTATTTGGGCGGTCCGATAATTGCCCCTATAAGTCGAGGTTATCGAGTGTTAGACCCTCTAAATGACTGGTATCTCCCCAGCTATCGACTATCCAAGAGTTGCTGTCGTGACTGATCCAATTCAGAGACGCATTCGGAACGGCGACAGCCTTGGGGGCTTCTAATGCTTGTTTACTAGCCAATCGATACATCATATCTAGTGCGCCACCATGACTTACTAGCAAGATCGTTTTACCAAGATGCCGTTGGCGTATCTTTTCTAGCCCACCATGAATGCGTTGAGCAAACTGCTTAATGCTTTCCCCGCCACCTAAGTTGTGATCTAGATCTCTGCTTAAGTGTGTAGCCCATAGATCTGGTTCAAGCTGCGGCGCCTCTAGAGTGCTGAGCCCTTGTAGCGCTCCCAGATGCCGCTCTCTTAGATCTGGATCGATTACTGCAGAAACTCCAAAGACCTTTTCTATTGCCAGGGCTGTTTTATAGGCACGTGTTAGATCGCTTGTATATAAAACATCAAACTGAAGTTGAATTGTCTTGAGTGCAGCCGCCATTTGTGCTGCTTGTATAAGTCCGCGTTGATTGAGATCAATGTCTGTGTGGCCTTGAAGGCGATGCTGAGCATTCCAATCGGTCTCGCCGTGACGTACTAAGCAAAATCGAGTCTTTGTCATGTTGCAATAATAAAGCTGCAATACGCTTTTTATTATTTCTTGAGCACCCAAGCCCGCGGGTTATGTTCAAACCCAATGTGCTCATAGTACTCATTTGCTTTGGGGGCAGCTAGAAGCACGATCATGCATTCTGGCCCAAGGCGAGATTGGGTGTTGGCAATGAGTTGTTTACCGATCCCAGAGTGTTGATATTGTTGATCAACAGCTAAATCCGCCAGGTAGGCAACATAAGCAAAATCTGTCAGTGTTCGTGCAATCCCAACCAATGTGTCTTCATCCCAGGCAGTAATAGTCAGATTAGCGTTTTTGAGCATCGCCTCAAATGTTTCTTTATTGTGAACGGGGCGGCGCTCTCCAAGAGTTGATCGAATATAAAGATCAATTGCTTGTTCAGCAGTGATATTGGCATCGTCGCGAAATTGAATCATTCAGGCTTACTCTTGAGTTAGATAAATGACTATAGCAAAAAGCCCCGATAAATCGGGGCTTGATGTTTATGCTGCAACAAGTTGGAGCTTACTAAGCGCTCGTAAAATTTTGCCCTTTTCTTTTGGTTTGGTGCTTTTTTCCATCAGGCTGGTGAGCTGAGCTGAGTTTAGGGGCCCTAGGCGTGTTTTGCCTGTTTTTGTGAGCATGGAATCGTTTTTTCTGTTCTTTTGGTTTTGGCCTACAGCCATGAATATTCCTAGAGTAAAGGAGTGATGAATCTAGGAGTGAGGCTCAAGAGATTCCCCTAATTAGGGCGCGAGATAGTGATCACTATTCAGAATAACAGCTTAAAAGAGTAGGCGCTATGATTGGAGAATGATTAATCTTCCAGGCATTATTTTTTCCTTGGTGATGGGCTTGTTAATGTCATCAAGCATTACTTTGGCAACCACCTTTGTTCGCGTTGGTGCTGCGGATAATTTCTTTTCAGTGTGGTTTGAGGTTTGGTCCGTAGCTTATCCAGTAGCTATCATTTGCATCTTGATCTACAGGCCCTTTGCAAGCAGAGTAACCACAGAAATACTAAAAAAATTAAAGGTTGAAAAATGAGATTTTTAATCATGACAGGCGTCTTTGCCTTGGTGGGATGTGCGGCCGTGTATACCGATGCTTCAGATGCAAATCATGTGACTTTTTTAAACAGTAGCGGAGAGTCGCTTGATCAGCTTACCCAAAAAGCAAATGCGTATTGTGCGCAATATGGCAAGACAGCCTCTTTTAAAAAGAACGACTCGTCATTAGTCGCCGTCTTTAATTGCAATACAGCTCGTCAATAAGAGCGTTGCTTAGCCCGCCAAGTCTGATTGGTAGATGAGGCCAGCATGCTCTCTCAGAGCATGGAACTGAATGGATTCCCAGCGCTGTTGTGCAACATCAAGCTCTGACTTATGGGATGCAAGAAACACCGAAGCACCAACAACGTCTTCAGCCATGCGATGAATGTTCTCTTGTATAAACTTTTTTAAGGCAACAGGATCGTCAGAGCTAACCCAGCGTGCCAGGCTATACCGTGCCGGAAGCAAGCGCACTTCAGCGCCATATTCAGTTTGTAGGCGATGGCTTACTACCTCAAACTGCAGCTGACCGAAGGCGCCCAATAGCATAGTGCCGCCAGTCATAGGCCTAAATACTTGAATTGCACCCTCTTCACCTAGTTGCATGAGGCCAGTTCTTAATTGCTTAGATCGCAATGGATCAGCAGACTCAACCATACGGAAAATTTCAGGAGCAAAAAATGGCAGGCCAGTAAATTGCAGCTGCTCACCTTCCGTAAGCGTGTCGCCTAGGCGGAGCAAGCCATGATTTGGTAGGCCGATGATGTCGCCCGGAAATGCTTCATCCAAAATATCACGGCGTTGCGACAAGAAGGAGAGCGCATTATTAGTGCGCACCTCTTTGCTGTTGCGACAGATCTTTAGTTTCATACCACGCACAAAGTGGCCAGAGCAAATCCGTAGAAAAGCGACCCTATCGCGATGCGCGGGATCCATATTTGCTTGGATTTTAAAAACGACTGCTGAGAATTTATTTTCGGCAGGACTCACTTCGCGTTGAAGTGCTTTGCGTGAGCCAGGCGATGGCGCTAATTCCACGAGCGTATTCAGAATCTCGCGTACACCAAAGTTGTTAATGGCAGAGCCAAAAAATACGGGTGATTGACGTCCAGCCAAAAAGGCTTCGCGATCAAAGGCCGGCATCGCCTCCTTAATGAGCTCTACCTCAGCTAGGGCGTTTTCTAGATCAGTGCCTAAGCGCACTTTAAGCGCTGGATCGTTAATATCTACAACCGCATGGGAGTCTTCAGTGACTCGATCTTCACCAGCCTTGAACATGCGCATGCGGGAGTTCGCAATATCAATGACTCCAGCAAATGATTTACCCATGCCCACTGGCCAAGTAAACGGAACCACTTCAATGCCTAACGCAGTTTCGATTTCATCCATTAACTCCATGGGCGGCTTCACTTCGCGGTCCATCTTGTTAATAAAGGTGACGATAGGTGTATTGCGTGCGCGACATACTTCTAATAAGCGCAGAGTTTGTGACTCAACGCCATTCGCAGCATCGATCACCATTAAGGCCGAGTCAACCGCAGTTAAGACGCGATAGGTATCTTCAGAAAAGTCTTGGTGGCCAGGGGTATCTAGAAGATTAATGATGCAGTCGCGATATTCCATCTGCATTACAGAACTCGCTACAGAGATGCCCCTCTGTTTTTCAATCTCCATCCAATCAGAGGTTGCGTGTCTGCTAGCCTTTCGAGCTTTAACACTTCCCGCAATTTGAATTGCCCCTGCGTAAAGCAAGAGCTTTTCAGTCAGCGTAGTTTTACCCGCATCTGGGTGAGAGATGATGGCAAAGCTGCGACGTCTGAGTACTTCTGCGGCTGGAGTGCTTGGGGTAGTGGTATCGATGGTAATTCTGCGCTAGTTATTCTGGATTCGGAGCAATTATAAGCGGGTGCATTGATTCAAAATTGCTCCTCAGGCCTTACAAATCGCCACTGGCCTGGTGGTAGAGGCCCGAGGGAGATACGACCCATTCTGACGCGTTTTAAGCCAAGCACTTTGAGGCCAACCATTTCGCACATGCGGCGGATTTGCCGTTTGCGACCTTCCCGCAATACAAAGCGCAGCTGATCCTCGTTTTGCCAACTTACTTGCGCCGGCTTTAGTTCAACGCCATCGAGTTCGAGACCATGTCTTAGGCGATCTAAATCTTCAAAAGAGAGCGCACCCTCAACGCGAACTAAATATTCTTTTTCAATCGGGCTGTTCTCGCCAATCAATAATTTAGCAATACGGCCATCTTGGGTTAAGACCAGCAGCCCAGTCGAGTCAATATCTAAGCGACCTGCGGGAGCAAGACCTTTAGTGTTGAAGCGTGGGCTTCTGCCTTTATCCAGCGGATGCCCGAAATAGTTTTCTGGGGTGATTAAAGAAGCAGCCGGTTGATATTCTTGTTCGTCATCAAAGTGAGAGATATACCCGACAGGTTTATTTAAGATGACAGTGATGCGAGACGCTTGCTGAGCTTTTGCACCAGACTGAAGCTCAATTTTTTGGTGGCGAAAAGCGCGAACCCCTAGTTCATTAACTACCTCGCCATCTACAGTCACTAATCCCTGCTCAATATAGGAGTCGGCCTCCCGTCTTGAACATAGGCCCAGCTCGGATAGCAATTTAGAGACGCGTACTTTTTCTTCCATCCCTGCATTATCGAGTATCGACCACCACTCTGGGACGGGTTAATATCTAGCTAATCCATTCCGCCAGTATTTGCTCATTATTAAATAAAGGAAGAAGCAATGACAGTCACTATAAAAAAACCGCCAATTTATAAAGTCCTTTATTTTCAGGTACTTACAGCCGTTGTAATCGGAGTTTTATTGGGCCACTTCTATCCAAGTATTGCTACGGATATGAAGCCATTTGGAGATGCTTTCATTAAAGGCATCAAGATGCTCATCGCTCCGATTATTTTCTGTACGGTGGTTCTTGGCATTGCTGGCATGGAAGACATGAAAAAGGTCGGCAAAACTGGCGGCCTCGCCCTTTTGTATTTTGAGATTGTTAGCTCTATTGCCTTAATTGTCGGTCTGGTTGTTGTTAACGTATTGCAACCTGGTGCGGGAATGAATATCGATCCTGCTAGTTTAGATACCAAAGGAATTGCTGCTTATACGGGCCCAGGCAAGATGGGTACTACTACAGAATTTTTAATGAACATCATTCCTAGCAGCGCTGTAGACGCATTTGCTAAGGGTGAAATTTTGCAAGTTCTCTTCATTGCAATTCTCTTCGGATTTGCCCTGCATAAGTTTGGCGGTCGCGGAACAATGGTGTTCGATCTCATTGAAAAAACATCCCACGTTCTATTTGACATGATTGGCATCATCATGAAATTTGCGCCAATCGGCGCGTTTGGTGCAATGTCTTTCACGATTGGTAAATATGGCATCAGCTCCCTGTTCTCTCTAGGAAAGTTGATGGGCTCGTTTTATTTAACCTGCCTACTATTTATTTTTATTGTTTTAGGACTCATCGCGAAATTCAATGGCTTTAATATTTTCAAATTCGTACGCTACATTAAAGAAGAGCTTTTAATTGTCTTAGGCACTTCCTCATCTGAGTCTGTTTTACCGCGCATGATGGAGAAAATGGAGCTCTTAGGCGCCAAGAAAACTTGCGTAGGTTTAGTGATTCCTACGGGCTATTCCTTCAATCTGGACGGCACTTCTATTTATCTTACGATGGCTGCGGTATTTATTGCGCAGGCTACAAATACCCCGATGACTCTCATGCAGGAAGTGACCCTATTGTTAGTGTTGCTCCTTACTTCCAAGGGTGCTGCAGGTGTTACTGGAAGCGGATTTATTGTTTTGGCTGCCACCCTCTCAGCGGTAGGTGATGTGCCTGTTGCTGGTTTGGCAATCATTTTAGGAATCGACCGCTTTATGTCTGAAGCGCGTGCTTTAACTAACTTAGTTGGTAACGGAGTTGCAACAATAGTCGTTGCTAAGTGGACAGGTGAGCTGGATCAAAAACAACTGACTACCGTGCTGAATCGAGACGGTTGGATTGACGCTCAGGAGCCAGAATTGATTCTGGATCAGCAACAGGACAAGATGAAGTAATTCTTTTTTCTGGAGGCGACTTGAATCTCAAATTCATTTGGCCAATACTGTTTTCGGTATTGGCATTAAGTAGCGGAGTATTTGCACAAACTCGCCTTCCAGAGATTCCTGTGGATCAATATACGGCAGAACAAAAAAAAGCCGCACAAGAATTTGAAGCGGCTCGCAAAAAGGCTCCTTGGGGGCCTTTTGCAATGCTGATATACAGTCCAGAGCTCATGAATAATGCGCGCGCGATGGGCGACTATCTCCGCTATAACTCTGCGTTTGATAGTGCTCTCAGTGAATTTGCAATATTGATTACAGCGCGTGAGTGGAGTCAAGATTATGAGTGGTCTGTTCACTATCCAATTGCTATAAAGGCGGGCCTTAAGCCAGAAATTGCTCAGGCCTTAAAAGAGGGTAGGCGTCCCGAGGGCATGAGCGAAGATCAAACCATTGTGTATGACTTCACAATCGAGTTACAAAGATACAAGCAGGTATCAGATGTGACCTTTGCTAAAACGGAAAAACGCTTCGGGAAAAAAGGCGCTATTGATCTGGCTGGAATTGCTGGGTATTACACTTTTTTAGCTATGGAAATGAATATGGCGAGACGTCCAGCACCTATTGGGGGCGAGCGTTTGCCACGTTTTCCAGAGTAGTCTTTTAAGTCCTGACAATATGAACGCTGCAGGGAGCTTCCTCAACAATTTTTGTCATTGAGGTTCTCCAAGGCGTTACTTTGTTGGGCAGCTTATGCGATGCACCAATCAGAATTAATGATGCATCATTGTCTTTTGCAAACTCGACAATGCGTGCTGCAGGATCCATTGCCTCTAGTACGTGATAAGAGATTCTTTCTGGAGGCAGCTTCAGAGGTTTAGCCCACTCCATCAATTGCACCAAATGTCCACGCACAATCCCACTGGCGGTTTCACTTTCAAGCTTGCCTTCATAGGTTGGAGTGCTTGCAATCGTACTGATGCATACCAAACGACTTTCAGGATATGCTTGCAATAAGTTCGTTGCAGTCTTTTGCATACGGTCACGCAGGGCCTCATCTGATTGGCGCGTATCAATAGCCGCAACCATGAGAGGCGCATCTTGATTGCCCATGCTGGGGCGCGGGCTAGGTGATGGCTCATATCCTGCCGCTCTAAACCAGCGCTTGAATGTTTCCCAAAAACTGGGGGGCTCTACGCGCTCGCCGCGCCCTGTAATCTTCACGCTATCGGGATCACGTAGCACTTGACGCAATTGGGTTGCGCTTTGGTAGCGATCCGCCGCCCTTGGCTCTAAACATCTCAAAATGACTTCTTGTAACCAACGCGGAATTTCTGTGCGAAGTGCACGCGGGGGAAATGGCTCTGCCCACATGCGCTTTCTGAGGCCGCTCATCGTTTGTGGGTTACCAAATGGCAGCTCATGCGTGAGCAGCTCGTACATAATCGCACCGATTGAATAAATATCGCTGCGTGAATCAGTGCGAATACCAGCCACTTGCTCAGGAGAAATATACGGTGCAGATCCAACACCCTTGCGCATCTCTTCTGCAAGCAAATCAGGATAGCGGTCATGGTGCGACAGACCAAAATCAATGATGGTTAATTTTCCTTTGTCATCAATCAGAATATTTTCTGGTTTGATGTCCAAATGAATGGCATCTTGTGCATGGAGCGATTGCACTGCTTGCGCAAGGTCTGCACCAATACGCACTACTTCGTCTACCGTAAACTCTTTGCCCTCTTTAATAAGATCTTCAAGAGGCCTGCCTTCGACGCGCTCCATGGCAATATAGGGCCGTGTCGCCATGTTTCCAGAGCCTAAATACTTTGGCACATAAGGGCTTTTTAACGATCGCAGAATGGTGAGTTCAGTCTCAAAACCAATTAAGCTTTCTACAGGCTGATCCCTGCCGACTCTAGGTATCTTGAGTAGGATTGGTATATCAATACCTTCCTTGGTGGCCGAAAAGAGGCTAGCCATGCCGCCACGGTGTACTTCTTTGCCGAGCACAAAACCATCTACTACTTTGCCTTCTTGGAAGATGTCGTCAACTGCTTGTATATCAGTTTTGATCGGCATTATTAAATTACTTGCCGGTAATTAATCGATTGGCCAAATCCTCTGGCAAACCAGCCTGGCGAACCTTATCGGCTGCTGCAAAATGGTCGTAGGGTGTGCGGTGAAAAGTAATAAGCTCAGACTCAGGTTCAAAGACAGCAAAACATGCCTCTGGATTTCCATCTCTAGGTTGACCTAAGGAGCCAACAACACCAACCCACTGACGATGTTGTAGGACGGGAATCTCATCTCCTGGATGCGGGGCAAAACGAATCAGTTTGCCCACAGCGCTTTGATAAAAGAGTGCCTGCTCATGCGCGTGACCCACAAAGGTGTAGCTTTTACCTGAGCTTTGCGCACAACGCCATGCACTCATGCTATCGGTAACATAGTTCCACTCTGCAGGATTGTGAGCAGAAGCATGAACAAAGCAGAATTTCTCTTCATTTACTATCAATGGCAGATTTTTTAAGAACTGAACATGACCTTCATTCAACTGGCTTTTGGTCCATTGAATCGCGGCATTAGCGCTAGCATTCATTTGGTTTTGACAATCCTTGAATACGGCTTCATCGTGATTGCCGAGAAGGGCTATTGCTTTCTTGGACTCTACTAGGTCGCCAATGCGATCAATGATGGCTGCCGGATCAGCGTTATAGCCAACTAGATCCCCCAAGAAAACCATGCGGGTTACGCCAAGCTCTTGAGCTTTAGACATGCAGGCTTCAAAAGCCTCTAAATTACTGTGAAGATCGGCAAATAGCCCAATACGTTGCGTCATTCTCTAATGATAGGACAAAAGTCCTTTACGCAGAAGGGCTATAGGGACTGGCCTCGTGATTGGGGCGATTTTTGAAGCGCTTATGAACCCAATAATATTCGGCGGGTCGAAGTCGGATCTCTTTTTCAAAATATTGATTTAGTCGAGCGGTATCTGCCTTTGGATCTGCGCTTGGAAAATCCTCTAAAGGGGCGCTGATCTCACAGAGATACCCTGATTCATCATCCTTGAGTGTGGTGATCATCATGCATACATCCGCCCCAGTAATTTTTGCTAAGCGGGAGATGGTAGTAATTGTGTTTGTTTGAATCTCAAAGAAGGGTACAAATTCAGAGTCCTTAAGACCCAGGTCAATATCCGGTGCAATGATGATGAAGTCCCCGTTGCGAATTTCACGAATGATGGCTTTGGTATTGCCTTGACGGTCGATCGAATTGCCGCCGAATCGATTGCGCCAATCAACTATTTTTTTATTGAAAAATGGACTCTTCATTCTCTGAAAAAATCCAGAGGTACGTGGCCAGTCCATGCGTTTTGCTAGCGCGCTCAGAATGATGCTGCCCTCAATTCCAGTGAAATGCATGTTGACCAAAATGCGTGGCTGGCGACTTGAGAGATCTACTGCAGACTTCACTTCAATCATTTTGCTTAATTGTTTTTCGCTTCCCAACCAAATGATGCTTTTTTCTACCAGGCTACGACCTAACAAGCGCCAATGTTTTTTGCTGAGTACATCAATTTCCGTTGTGCTCAAATTGGGAAAGCACAAATGGAGATTAGTTTTAACAACGCGATTTCTATCCCCAGGTATTCTGGCTGCGATATAGCCTAGTCCATAGCCGATAGACACTAAGAGCTGATAGGGCAAGAGGGATAGGAGCTTTAGAAATGCAACCCCCGCGTAATTTGCTAAGGACTTGAACAAACGCGCCTTACTCTGATTCGTAGCGTTTAATAGATTTGGCGTAGCGCTCTAGCATCTCTTCGGTGGAGCTACTTGACATTCCCAGGTCATTTACAAGGCCAGTATCTAGGCGATAAGCCCAGCCATGCACTGTGAGATCTTGTCCGCGAGCCCATGCATCCTGAACAATGGTTGTTTCGCAAACATTCACAACTTGTTCTATGACATTGAGTTCGCATAAGCGATCTTGACGTTTGGCGGTAGGCAATACTTCGCCGAGATAGCGCTCGTGTTTTTGATGAACGTCTTTTACATGGCGCAACCAATTGTCAGCAAGACCAACGCGCCTATCACTGAGCGCAGCATGAACACCGGCGCATCCATAGTGACCAACTACCAAAATATGTTTAACCTTTAAAAGGTCAATCGCAAATTGAATGACCGATAAGCAATTGAGATCGGTATGAACTACAACGTTCGCCACATTACGATGAACAAAAAGTTCACCAGGTAAAAGATCCACAATTTCATTTGCTGGAACACGGCTATCCGCACAACCAATCCAAAGGTATCCCGGAGCCTGTTGGTTTACTAGGCGCTTGAAGAAGTCTGGATCTTTGGCAACCATGCCCTCGGCCCATTGGCGATTACTGGCAAACAGGTGATCAAGAGCTTGAGAATTTTTGTATGGCATGCTTTGAGTTTAAAGTACTTTAATGACGCCGATTTGGTTAAAACAAACCCCTACTGGAATTGCCCTTCATTTGCACTGCCAACCGGGCGCAAAACAGACCAAAGTGGTTGGCTTGCATGATGGCTGCCTGAAAATTTCTTTGCAGGCTCCGGCCCTTGAAAACAAAGCCAATGAGCTCTTATTGGCCTGGTTGTCCAAGCAATTGAAGGTACCTCAAAAGCAAATTCAATTTCTTTCGGGTCAAAATAGCCGCCAGAAACGAGTAGAAATTTGGGGCTCTATTACCGCAGAGCAAATTGCCGATGCATTAAAGCCTTAATCTACCAAAAGATGGCCCACAAAATTCCTAAAATTAGAACCCATTTGCCTACGTAATAAACAGAGCGATGTTTTGCTTTCAGTTTTTTCGCTTGAGCACGTAGGTGATAAAAGTAAGTAAATAGGACATTTACAAAACCAACCTTTTCACCTACAACGTTTTGAGAGGCTGCAGCACTCATGACGTAGCGCCCAAACCAGCGATTGAGTAGCTGCACTGCTTTTGTATACACAGGACGCTCAACATCGCAAAACAAGACGATGCGTTGATGGTCAGTTTCATTGGCCGCGAAATGAATATAGGTCTCATCAAAAATCACGGGTTCACCATCTTTCCAGAAATAACGCTCACCATCAACCTCAATAAAGCATTTGGGGTCATTGGGTGTAACCAATCCAATGTGGTAGCGCAGAGATCCAGCATAGGGGTCTCGATGCCTTACCAGTGTTGCCCCCGGAGGCAAAGAAGCAAACATGGCCGCTTTTACTGAGGGAATAGACTTAAGTAGTGCTACTGTTTTGGGACAGCTTGCTTGTGCTGATGGCAGGTCTTTGCCATACCAATAGAGGTGAAAACGCTTCCAGCCAGTCCTAAAGAAGGAATTAAAGCCAATATCGTTGTACCCAGTTGCTGCTGCAATGGCCCCATCTGCGTTTAAAGAAAGCGCTTCCTCGCGAATGATTTCCCAGTTATCTTGCAATGGCTTCATTTCAGGAAACTGGCTTACTGGAATATAGGCGCTCGCTTTTACCTTGGAGAATAAGTAGAGGAGTGCATTGATTGGCGAAAGTAAGACTTGATAGTCAGTTAGCGATCGAACCACGCCAAAACGCACTTTTCCTCTGAAATAGACATAAATTGCTGAGGCAATAAATATAAAAAAGATGATGTGACGAGCTTGCATTCGATCTGCCAATCTAAAGTGATAACTAACATTCTAATTTGTAAGCAAACCTTTTAATGACTATTTCTTGAGTTGAGTTCCTCATATACTTAAAGCAAAGCAGTATGGCTGCCCGCATAGGGTTAATGTGGATATAGATCGAGAGGGACCGTATGAATAGCTTTATAAAGTGGCTCTTAAGCCTTGTTTTAATTGGCTTAGTGGGTATTTCAGCCTATACCTGGCTGATGCTGACTTGGAGCTATGGAAGCGGGGAGCGGGCAGGATATGTGCAGAAATTCTCCAAGCGCGGATACATTTGCAAGACCTGGGAAGGTGAATTAGCAATGGTTTCGATGCCGGGCACGATGTCGGAAAAATTCTTCTTTACGGTGCATGAAGATGCTGTAGCGCAAAAAATCAATGAGAATTTAGGAAAAAAAGTAGCCCTAAAATATTCTCAGCATGTTGGACTACCAACATCCTGTTTTGGCGATACAGAATATTTTGTCTCCGGCATCGAAGTTTTGAATGATTAAGAGGCGGGGGAAGTAAAAAATTACTTGTCCGCAGCTTTATTTTTGTAATTTTTTGTGGTTAAAATCATGTAAGCGCAATGTGCGCCGACATCAATATCTATAAGGAGCTTCACTTGAACAAAGCCGAACTAATCGCAGCGATTGCTGACGACGCGGAGATCTCTAAAGCAAAAGCTGAATTCGCATTGAATTCTGCTATCGACACAATTATCAAAGCTGTTACTAAAGGTGATTCAGTGCAACTGATCGGCTTCGGTACTTTTGCATCTGGTAAGCGTGCTGCACGTATGGGCCGCAACCCAAAGACTGGCGAGCCACTCAAAATTGCTGCTGCAAAAACTGTTAAGTTTTCTGCTGGTAAAGCATTTAAAGATTCAGTTAACAAGCGTAAGAAGTAATTCTTTCTTTGTTGATAAAAAAGCCCGGCATGCCGGGCTTTTTTATTTCCTACGGAATATGAAGAAGCACATCCGCCATGGTTGAGTTAACTTTGCACTAGGCGACGATGGCGATGAATGCTCATCAAGATGCCAGCCCCAAATCCCAGTGTTACTAAAGCGGTTCCGCCATAGCTAATAAATGGCAGTGGAACACCAACAACAGGCAGTAAGCCGCTCACCATGCCAATATTCACGAATGCATAGGTAAAGAAGATAAGTGTGACTGAAGCACCGAGTAGTCGTGTAAATAAATTGGGCGCACTTGCGGAAATGGCTAGACCTCGCTTGATCAGTGCAAAAAATAATGCAAGTAACACTAGGTTGCCAAGCAAACCAAATTCCTCGGAGAAAACTGCAAAGACAAAGTCGGTATGCTTTTCTGGAATGAATTCTAAGTGCGCTTGTGTCCCCTGAAACCAGCCTTTACCAAAGAACCCACCAGAGCCAATAGCAATCATTGATTGAATCGTGTGGAATCCTTTACCTAGAGGGTCGCTGCTCGGATCAAGCAAGGTGCAGATGCGATGCTTCTGATAGTCATGTACAAATGGCCACACCACTTCATGTGCGCAAATCGTGCCACCAAAAATAATAATGAGCAGAATGCCAATAACGGCAACGCATACAAATGGCAATATCCATTTCCAAGGCAGCCCCGCCAAGATGATGACGTAAAGTCCAGCAGCAAAAACCAATAGTGCGGTTCCAAGATCAGGCTGACGCGCAATCAGAAAAACAGGAATGGCCAAAATGATGATTGCTACGGCATAGTCCCAAGTCTTTTGAAGACCCTCGCGCTTTTGAAAATACCAAGCCAACATCAAAGGCATTGCAATCTTCATGATCTCGGATGGTTGAATTACTACGCCAATATTTAACCAGCGCCGCGCCCCTTTTTTAATTAATCCAAATGCTGCAACGGCAACTAAGAGCGTGACGCCGAGTGCATAAATCCAGACTGCGCCCATCTCTAGCCACTTTGGAGGAATGCGAGAAACAATCCACATCACTACAAATGACAGCGCAAGATTGCGCAATTCATCTGTAATTAGAACGGGAGTATTTTGACTTGCAGATAAGAAAGTAAAAAAGCCTACAGCTGCTAGACCAAGCAGAATCAGGCCTAGCTGTCGATCCAAACCAGCAAAAAAACTAAAGAAAACGGCCTTCATTTTTATTAAGGGGCTCTTTTCCATTCGGGAACCTCCTTAGGCCATTTGCCTTCAATGTAGTAGTCCAATGCGCTGCGTGCAATGGGGGCTGCATATTGCGCACCAAAGCCTGCGTTCTCTACAACCATCGCAATGACGATAGTCGGCTTATCTGCAGGAGCAAATGCAATATATAAGGCATGGTCACGCAGGAACTCAGCAGTAGCTCCATGCTTGTAATCTTTTGAGTTCAAGCTAAACACTTGTGCTGTTCCTGTTTTACCTCCAGCCACATAGCCTGTACCTTGAAACGCTGCTGCTGATGTGCCAGAGCGATTTACTTCAATCATCGCTTTTTTAATCACTTCAATATTCTCTGGATTCAATTCAATCCGATAACTTTCTTTTGGGGTCGTTAGCACTCTATTGCGAGTAAATGGATCCTCAATTGCTTTGACTAAATGGGGCTTCATCACTACGCCATTGTTGGCGAGGTTCGCCATTGCATGGGCTAGCTGCAAAATAGTGAAAGAGTTATAGCCCTGACCAATCCCAAGAGAAATAGTTTCACCTTCATACCATTTTTGTTGCTCTGGTTTTTTAAAAGTATTTTGTTTCCATTCGGTTGAAGGTAAGACGCCTTTCGCTTCCCCTTGTAAATCAATTCCTGTGATCTGACCAAATCCAAATGGCTTCATAAAGTCAGCAATCATGTTGACACCCATGTCGCGTGCAAGCATGTAGTAATAAGTGTCACAAGATTCGACAATGGATTTCTGCATGTCAACGGTACCGTGACCTCCCTTTTTATCGTCGCGGAAAGTATGGTTACCAAAATCAAAATAACCAGGATCGAAAATCGTTTGTGAGGCAGTGCGCTTTTTGTTTTCCAGTGCAGCAAGCGCCATAAACGGTTTGTATGTAGAGCCGGGTGGATAGATACCTTTTAGCGGGCGGTTGTATAGCGGCTTTTGTGGTGAGTCGTTTAGCTCTTTCCAAGTTACTGAGTCAATGCCCTCGACAAAATCATTCGGATTGAAATTGGGTTTTGAAACAAAAGCTAATACATCGCCTGTTTCAGGCTCAATCGCCACAAATGCACCGCGGAAATTTCCGTAGAGCTGCTCCACTAAATACTGCAACTTAATATCAACTGAGAGCACTATATTTTTACCTGGCACAGAAGGTGAGCTTGAGAGTGTTCTCACTGGTTTACCACCCGCAGTAATCTCGACCTGATCGTATCCAGGTACACCACGCAAAACATTTTCATAGCTTTGCTCCAAGCCAATCTTTCCAACATATTGAATGCCAGGCAAAAAGGATGTCTGCAATGCATCAGGATCATCTGCCTTTGAGTTCTCAATTTCGCTTTGCATGCGCTCTTTATCGCGCTGGGAAACCCGACCGATATAGCCAATTAAATGGGACGCCAATTCGTTATAGGGGTACTCCCGGAAGCTTCTTGCGCGGATTTCTACCCCCGGAAAGCGGTAGCGATTGGCCATAAAACGGGCAGTTTCGGTCTCATTGAGCATTGAGCGCAGGGGGAAAGTGCCCATATTGCGAGAATCTTCGAGGGAGCGCTTGAAGTTACGCCGATCTCTAGGTGAGATATCGATGATTTCAGAAAGATCATTAATGAGCTGGTCTACATTGCCTTTTACTTCTTCCGCATTTACATCTAGGGTGAGGGCAGAGTAATTTCTACCAATCACAATACCGTTGCGATCGATGATCAGTCCACGGTTTGCTGGAGCGGGTACCAGGGCAATACGGTTACTCTCAGCAAGTAGGGCGTACTTGCTATGGCTCACTAGCTGTAACCAGACTAGGCGCGTTACTAAAAGTAAGAAGCAAAAAGTAACGAATAGGGTCGCAATATGAATACGCTCTTGGAACGAATCGAGGTCAGGTTTTTTAAAAGAAACCATACAGCTTCTTAAAGTGGACGATTGTGATCAACGTCAATTGGACGACGTTGAGGCGCCAGCAATATTCGTGTTGCGATTGGCCAAAGCAAAGCCTCAATCACGGCTTGAATAGCGCCAGTGAGGGCCCACCAGTAAAACTCTCCGCTAAGTACCCAATGAACCAGTACAGGAAACAAAGAGACCAATAAAAAGATCGGGAGTAGATGGAGCGCTTGTGAGAGAACGGTCAGCGCCACAATGCGTCGATGCCAGGAGATGGCAAGGTAGGCAACCAGCGAATAACTAAAGGCATGTAAGCCTAGTAAATCTGAGTTGTGTACGTCCATCATCAAGCCCAAGATAAATGCTGAAATCACGCTGACATAGCGATGCTGATGAATGTTCCAAAACACAATACAAATGATTAGCCAATCTGGCACCCAGCCATAGTTGCCAATGGGCAATAGGTTTAGTAAAAGCGCACAAAATAAGCTGAAGTAAATAAAGACCGGATTGACCGGGCGCAGAATGTAGCCGCTTTGGAAATCAATCATTGCATTCCTCGCGCGCGTGTTTGGCGACGACCCGGATTATTGCCGAGGGGCTCTCCTGATGCAGACTTGTTATTGATGGTTGGTGCTTTAGCGTCAAATTTAGGGTCATACAAAAATGCTAGCGCTTGGCGATAGCGGTTCACTGCCGCTACTGGCACACAAAACACATTAGAAGAATTTTTATCAGCATTGCGCTCGATCTTGCTAATGACCGCTACTGCAAATCCAGGGGGATAAACACCATCAATCCCAGAGGTCAGCAAAATATCACCAACTTCTAGATCGCTGGCAACGGGTAAATAGCGTAATTCCAAGGGATTGCCGCGCCCAGCACCAAATACAGCCGCTCTCAGGCCATTGCGAGCCACCTGGACGGGCACTGCAAAGTCTCGGTCCTCTAACAGCGAGACCTCGGCAGAGCGTTCATAAAGGCGAACCACCTGCCCAAGAATCCCGGCGTCATTGGCAATGGGATTGCCTAGCTTGAGGCCATCATCGCTGCCACGATTAATCACAATGCGTTGTGAAATAGGATTGGGCGGATTGAACAAAATCTCAACTGGTAATGTTTTAAATGGAACTTGTTTTTGCAGTGCCATTAACTCACGTAAGTTTTGATTCTCAACCATCAAAAATTCGGATTGGTTTGCAAGTAATGAAAGCTCAGCTTGGCGAACCTTCATGGCTTGATTTTCTTGATCTAAGGTTCCACGAGTTGTGAAATATTCTGATGTAGCCTCGAATGCATTGCGGGGAGCCATCATGACGTATTCAAGTGGACGCAAAATCCAATTCACATTATTACGAATGGGATCGAGTGCTTTGAAGCGAAAATCGATCAGCATCAGAGCGATGCTGATCGACAGACAGACAATCAGTTTAAGTAAGGCCGGAATGCCCTGTCTGAAAAGTGGTGGAGCGCTATGTCGCAATTCCCTGTTCGACGTGTATGTCGCTTACTCGTGCGAGAACACTCCGCCTAACTTATCCATACGCTCAAGTGCGATACCGCAACCACGAGCCACGCAAGTGAGCGGATCTTCTGCAACATGAATAGGCAAACCAGTCTCTTCCAACAAGAGGCGATCAAGGTCGCGCAATAAGGCGCCACCGCCGGTGAGCATCATTCCGCGCTCGGCAATGTCGGATGCTAGCTCTGGTGGAATCTGCTCCAAAGCAGCTTTCACTGCAGTGACAATTTGATTCAATGGATCTGTTAGCGCTTCGAGAATTTCATTGCTAGTAACGGTGAAGCTACGAGGAATACCCTCTGAAAGATTGCGGCCTTTCACTTCCATCTCGCGCACTTCTGCGCCAGGGAATGCAGAACCAATTGTCTTCTTAATCAACTCAGCGGTTTGCTCGCCAATCAACATGCCGTAGTTACGACGGATGTAATTGGTGATGGCTTCATCAAACTTATCGCCACCAACGCGCACAGAGCCTTTGTAAACCATGCCGCCCAATGACATTACGCCAACCTCGGTTGTGCCGCCGCCAATGTCAACCACCATTGACCCAGCAGCTTCAGAAACTGGTAAGCCGGAACCAATTGCAGCGGCCATTGGCTCTTCGATCAAAAATACTTGTGATGCGCCAGCACCTAATGCGGACTCACGAATCGCGCGACGCTCAACTTGGGTAGATCCACAAGGAACGCAAATAATGATGCGTGGACTTGGCTTTAAAAGTTTGCTTTCATGAACAAGCTTGATAAATTGCTTGAGCATTTGTTCGGTAATCGTGAAGTCGGCAATAACACCATCTTTCATGGGGCGAATTGCCTCAATATTCCCTGGAACACGACCCAACATCGCTTTTGCCTCTTTTCCGACTGCCAAAATGGTCTTTTTGCCATTTGGGCCACCTTCTTGGCGAATCGCCACGACCGAGGGTTCATCGAGGACAATACCCCGCTCACGCATATAAATTAAGGTGTTTGCGGTTCCTAGGTCGATGGCTAGGTCATTGGAAAAGTAGCTGCGGAAAAAACCAAACATGATGTAGTGGGAAAATAGAAGGTGTTAATAAAAATATATAGGAATGATACTCTCGTCCCATGAAACTTGATGATGTCCAGCGCATTGCGCACCTATCCAGACTTGAGTTAAACCAAGCAGAAGCAGAGGCAGTTTTGCCACAATTGCAGGCTATTTTTTCTCTGGTTGAGGAAATGCAGGCTGTCGATACTAGTGGCCTAGAACCCCTTGCCCACCCCATTCTATTTTTGCGTGAGTTGGCGCAGCCTTTGCGCGCTGATCAGGTCACCGAGTCAGACCATCGCGCTGAAAACATGCAATCTGCCCCTGCCCAGCAGGATGGCTATTTCTTGGTTCCAAGGGTGATTGAATGAGCTGGCACAACACCCCAATCGCATTAATGGCAAAAGCACTTGCTGCAAAAGAGGTCTCTAGCAAGGAGCTTACCCAGTACTTTTTAGACCGCATTGAGGCTGGAAAGCAGTGGAACGCCTATATTGATGTGAATGCTCACTTAAGCTTAGAGCAAGCTAATAAAGCAGACTTACTCATTTCTTCTGGTAATGCTGGCAAATTGACGGGCATTCCCGTGGCACACAAAGATGTGTTCGTTACCCGTGGCTGGAAGTCGACTGCAGCCTCCAAAATTTTGGCTGGCTACCAAAGCCCCTTTGACGCAACCGTGGTCGCTAACCTTGGGATTCCGGATGAAAATAATCCCAAGGGAGCTGGCATGGTTTGCTTGGGCAAGACCAATATGGATGAGTTCGCCATGGGGTCTTCTAATGAAAATTCGGCTTATGGCCCAGTCTTAAACCCTTGGAATGCTGCTTACGTTGCCGGCGGATCCTCAGGTGGTTCAGCGGCAGCAGTTGCTGCGGGATTGGCTCCGATTGCCACTGGTACCGATACGGGTGGTTCCATTCGTCAGCCAGCAGCCTTTTGTGGTTTGACGGGCATCAAACCTACCTATGGGCGCGTATCGCGTTACGGGATGATTGCTTATGCATCTTCCTTGGATCAAGCAGGTCCGATGGGTAAGACTGCCGAGGATTGCGCCTTACTCCTCTCGGCAATGTCTTCACATGATCCTCGTGATTCAACATCGCTTGCGGATTCTGGTGAGGACTATGGCCGTTACCTCAACCAATCTTGGCAAGAGGGAAGCGTAAATTCTGCAAAACCGCTAGAAGGTTTGCGTGTTGGTTTGCCAAAAGAATTCTTTGCGGAAGGCTTGGCTCCAGATGTTGCAAAGTCAGTAAATGAAGCCGCAAAAACCTTAGAAGGTTTGGGTGCGAAGTTGGTCGAAGTCAGCTTGCCTAAAACCAAGCTTTCGATTCCGGTCTATTACGTCTTAGCTCCTGCAGAAGCATCAAGCAACTTGAGTCGTTTTGATGGCGTTCGTTATGGTCATCGTGCAAGTGAGTACAAAGATCTAGGTGACATGTATCAAAAGTCACGCACCGAAGGTTTTGGTGCAGAAGTAAGGCGCCGCATCTTAATTGGTACCTACGTTCTTTGTCATGGTTATTACGATGCCTACTATTTGCAGGCACAAAAAATTCGTCGCATTATTGCCTCCGATTTTCAGGCCGCATTTAAGGAGTGCGATGTCATCTTAGGGCCGGTAGCGCCTGATGTGGCATGGCGCCTGGGCGAAAAGTCAAAAGATCCAGTGCAAATGTATCTCGAAGATATTTATACGCTCTCAACCAATTTGGCGGGATTGCCGGCAATGAGTACACCTTGCGGATTTAATGTAAGTTCTCTGCCTATTGGCATGCAACTCATTGGCAACTATTTTTCTGAAGCGCGCTTATTGCAAGTAGCGCATCAATATCAGCAAGCCACAGATTGGCATTTGCGACAAGCTGGTGAGGTGGCATGATGGAATGGGAAGTCGTTATCGGTCTAGAGACCCACACACAATTACAAACGCAGTCTAAAATTTTTAGCGGTGCAAGTACACGCTTTGGCGCAGAGCCAAATACACAAGCATGTGCTGTGGATTTAGCATTGCCCGGTGTATTGCCAGTGTTAAATCGTCAAGCCGTTGAGCATGCCATTCGTTTTGGATTAGCAGTAGGCGCAAAAATTTCACCGGCTAGTATTTTTGCTCGTAAGAATTACTTCTACCCTGATTTACCAAAGGGCTATCAAATTAGTCAGATGGAAATCCCAGTCGTCGTGGGCGGGCAGCTTGAAATCCTTGTTGGAAATGATGTCAAGGTCGTTCAACTGACTCGTGCCCACATGGAAGAAGATGCTGGCAAATCGGTTCATGAAGAAGGCTTTCTGGGTCCCCATGGCGAACCCTCCAGTGGTATTGATTTAAATCGTGCAGGCACGCCACTTTTAGAAATCGTGACTGAGCCTGTCATGCGCAGTGCGGCTGAGGCAGTTGCATACGCCAAGGCCTTACATACCCTCGTCGTTTGGTTGGGCGTATGTGATGGGAATATGCAAGAAGGTTCATTCCGCTGCGACGCCAATGTATCGGTCCGCCCTAAAGGGCAAGCAGAGTTTGGTACGCGCTGTGAGATTAAGAATTTGAACTCCTTCCGCTTCTTGGAGGAGGCAATTCAATATGAGGTGCGCCGTCAGATTGAATTAATTGAAGATGGCGGCAAAGTCGTTCAAGAAACGCGCCTCTATGACCCCGATCGTCAGGAAACGCGCAGCATGCGCAGCAAGGAAGATGCGAACGACTATCGCTATTTCCCAGACCCCGATTTATTGCCCGTAGTCATTGATGATGCGTGGATTGCTCAAGTGCGCGACGGTATGCCAGCGCTTCCTGCCCAGTTACGCGAGCAGTGGCAACAAGACTATGGTTTGAGTGCTTACGATACTCAGTTATTAACCCAGGATCGCGACACTGCAAAAGTCTTTGAAGAGTTGCTAGCAATCGTTGGCAAGCCTTTAGCAAAAGCGGCTGCCAATTTAATTGCCGGAGAGTTTGCTTCTTCTTTAAATCGCGCAGGTATTGCTACAGCAGATGCGCCCTTGCAAGCCGCACATTTGGCGCCGTTACTGACGAGAGTGGCCGATGGCACCATCTCTAACAAGATTGCTAAAGATATTTTTGCAATTCTTTGGGAAGAGGCTATTGCAGGCAAATCTATTAGCACGGTTGATCAAATTATTGATGCTAAGGGCCTTAAGCAAATTAGTGACAGCGGGGCATTGGAGGCCATCATTGATCAGGTCCTGACGGCCAATCAGAAGTCGGTTGAAGAGTTCCGTTCTGGTAAAGAAAAAGCATTCAATGCCTTGGTAGGCCAAATTATGAAAGTCTCTCAGGGTAAAGCGAATCCTGGACAGGTCAATGAATTGCTGCGTAAAAAGTTAAGTTAACAAAAGTATTTTCTGAAAGAGATAGATGAGCGCCATTGATCCAAAGCAGGCCGAGCAAGAAGAATTAGTTGCTGAGTGGTTGCGTGCAACTCCGGGCTTCTTTGAGCGCTATGCCAATCTGTTTAACGAAATTCGAATTAAGCATCCACACGAAGATCGTGCGATTTCTTTACAAGAGCGTCAGATGACTGTGCTGCGTACACAGAATCAAGAGCTCAATCGTCGTTTAAGTGAGATGTTGCACTTTGGTAGTCGAAACGATAAAACTCAACAAAGTTTAGTGGCCTGGTTATTGCGTTTAATGAAGGCAAACAACAAGTCTGATGTTGAAGCGGCAATTACTGCTGGCTTGGCTGAGGTATTTGAAGTGGAGTCAGCGCAATTGCTAGTACCAAATTCTGCATTTGGACCTTGGGTTGACACTCCTTTGTGCGGCTCGGCAAAAGAGTTGGCTGCTGCCAGCATTGATTTATTGGCAAGTCAAACTACGATTGATCCAGAGTGGCAGAGCTTAGTGGCCATTGGCCTGCCGATAGGTAAGAGCCTTGGAGTCAATCAATCACCTGCAGTACTAATGCTAGCCAGCAAAGATGAAACCCGATTTACTGCAGACATGGGCGCCTTCTATTTGCGTCAAATTGCAGAACTTACTGCCGCAGCTTTGGATCGTATCCAGGCTTATGAAGTTAAAGCAGACTGATCTTCATCCGCTCATGCAGGAGTATTTGCATGAGCTACATGTATTGCGTCAACTATCTCCCCATACGCTCAAAGCATATGGCATGGATCTTAGCGATCTACAAAACTTTGCACTTGAAGATAACGTTGAATTATTAAAGGTTAGCAACGCACACATACGTCGTTGGGCTGGGCGCTTGCATTCCAAAGAAAAATCATCAAGAAGCATTGCCAGGGCGCTCTCAGCTTGGCGTGGTTGGTATGACTGGCTGACTGAAAAGGATGCGCGGCGTGATGCGCGTGCTGGCAAATTAACAAGTAATTTAATTGCTAATCCAGTGGATGATGTGAAGGCGCCTAAGCGTTTGAAGTCTTTACCTAAAGCCTTATCGGTGGAGCAGGCGCTTGCCTTGGTTAATCAGGCGGTGAAAGAGGCGGAAGAGAAGAAAGACCTAGAGTCTGTTCGGGATGCCGCCATTATTGATTTGCTGTACTCCTCGGGATTGCGTTTGTCTGAGCTACTGGGTATCGATGTGATGCAGAGCAAAGATCGTCAGCATGAATCGGCTGGCTGGTTAGATTGGGATGCTGCTGAAGTAACGGTTTTAGGTAAGGGTGGGAAAAGGCGTTCAGTGCCTGTAGGCTCACCCGCGATGAAATCCTTGCTTGCTTGGCGAGAAATGCGTGATGCCGGCTCTTACGCCCAAGAGTCGCTGGCCTTATTTTTATCGGCTACCGGCAAACGTTTGTCGCCCCGAACCGTGCAGGCACGCTTGCGTTCTTTAGCGATACGCGCTGGTCTGCCGACTCATGTGCATCCCCATATGATGCGCCACAGCTTTGCGAGCCATGTCTTGCAGTCCTCACAAGATTTACGGGCTGTCCAAGAAATGTTGGGTCACGCCAGCATCGCCAGCACCCAGATTTATACCTCGCTGGATTTCCAGCATCTTGCTCAGGCATACGATAAAGCGCATCCGCGGGCAAAGGCTGGCAAAGGCTAAAGAACTCGGTAAGATAGTGGGTTTCCCGCACTGGGAACGTAAGACATCTCGATTTTGATTGGATCATTCATGGCATTAATTCCGGTAACCATATTGACGGGCTTTTTAGGGAGTGGCAAAACCACTTTACTAAAACACATTCTGACTGAAGATCATGGCAAAAAAATTGCCGTGATTGAAAACGAGTTTGGCGAAGAGAATATTGACAATGACATCTTGGTTCAAGATCACGAAGAAAATATTGTGCAAATGAGTAATGGCTGTATTTGCTGCACGATCCGTGGTGACCTTGTTGAGGCGTTAAATGAGCTTTGGGAGCAGCGCAGAGATAAGAAGATCAGTTTCGATCGCGTCGTAATTGAAACTACTGGTGTGGCTAATCCAGGCCCTGTAGCCCAAACCTTCTTTATGGATGACGATGTTGCCGATCACTATGTCTTAGATGCTGTTGTAACCTTGGTAGACGCCAAACATGGTCAGCAACAGTTGACCGAGCATGAAGAGGCTCAACGCCAAGTGGGTTTTGCAGACCAGATCTTTATTACTAAGACAGACTTGGTTTCTTCTGCTGAAGTAGAGTCCTTGCGTGGGCGTTTGATGCACATGAATCCAAGAGCTCCGATCAGCGCTATTTCGAAAGGCGTGGTTCCTTTGAATGCCGTTTTAGATCTCAAGGGCTTTAACCTCAACGCTAAATTAGATATCGACCCGCATTTTTTGGAACAGGATGATCACGATCATGCCAATTGTGGCCATGATCACTCTCACGACCACGGCCATGATCACAGCACTTGTGGGCACGATCACAGCCATGACCATCATCATGGCCATGTAGGCCACACAGATCGCATCCAATCCTTTGTTTTTCGTAGTGATAAACCCTTTGATCACAAAAAGCTTGAGGACTTCCTGGGGGGCATTTTGGAGGTCTTTGGAGAGAAGATGCTGCGCTATAAAGGTGTGCTCTATGTGAAGGGTAGTAACCGAAAAGTGGTGTTCCAGGGGGTTCATCAGATGATGGGCAGCGATTTGGCCGGTCCTTGGGGTTCTGAGCATAAGCAAACCCGAATGGTCTTCATCGGCATCGATTTGCCCAAGGACACCCTACTGGCTGGGCTTGAGGGCTGTTTGGCCTAAAAAGATTGGGGTACAATCCGCCGCCACGGTCAAGTTTGTTAAATACTGAAGAATATTGGCTGATGGGTAACAAAAGTTTGGCAGAATGAGGCAATAATGCTTTAAACCCAAGAAAGAATGAGATGACGGTAAAAACAGCAACAAAACCTGCAGGCGCTGCTAAAGCGAGCAGCAAAGCAACCAGCACTAAGACAGCTAAAGGCACACCTTTAACTGAGGCTGAGTTACTCAAGATGTCCGACAAGGACTACATGAATGCTGCGCAGTTAGATTTTTTCCGTCAAAAACTGCTCACCTTGAAAGAGGACATTCTAAAAAATGCCTCTGAGACCACTGAGCATTTACGTGAAAACATTTTAGTTCCAGATCCAGCCGACCGTGCAACGATCGAAGAAGAGCATGCATTGGAATTGCGCACTCGTGATCGCGAACGTAAATTATTGAAAAAAGTAGAGCAAGCGCTGGGCCGTATTGAATCTGGTGACTATGGTTGGTGTGAAGAAACTGGTGAGCCAATCGGCTTGAACCGTTTAATTGCAAGGCCTACAGCCAATTTATCTCTTGAGGCTCAAGAGCGTCGCGAGCTCCGTCAAAAATTATTTGGCGAATAAAGTGTATTTGTAATGACTAAGCATTTACCTACTCTGAGCGACATTTCTCCCTTATTAAAAGCGGAGATTCTTGCTGAAGCTTTGCCATACATTCGTGCGTATCACGGCAAGACCATCGTTATTAAGTACGGTGGAAATGCAATGGTGGAAGAGCGCCTTAAAGAAAGTTTCGCGCGCGATGTGATCTTGCTAAAACTAGTTGGCATGAATCCAGTGGTTGTGCATGGCGGTGGACCACAGATTGACGAAGCATTAAAGAAGATTGGCAAGACCGGAACCTTTATTCAGGGTATGCGCGTCACCGATGATGAAACCATGGAAGTCGTGGAGTGGGTTCTGGGCGGTGAGGTACAGCAAGATATTGTGATGCTCATTAACCACTTTGGCGGCCAGGCAGTGGGCTTGACTGGTAAGGATGGCGGACTCATTCATGCGAAGAAGATGATGATCCCTAGCGATACAGAGCCGGGCAAAAAACTGGATATTGGTTATGTTGGTGAGATTGAGGCTATTAACCCAGCGGTTGTAAAAGCATTGCAGGATGATGCTTTTATTCCGGTGATTTCTCCAATCGGATTTAGTGAAGAAGGTCAGGCTTACAACATTAATGCTGACTTGGTAGCCGGCAAGATGGCTGAAATCTTGCACGCCGAGAAGTTGGTCATGATGACGAATATTCCTGGTGTGATGGATAAAGATGGCAAGCTACTTACCGACTTAACTGCAAGAGAGATTGATGCCTTGTTTGCTGACGGTACGATCTCTGGCGGTATGCTGCCTAAAATCTCCTCTGCATTAGATGCTGCGAAGAGTGGCGTGAATTCAGTGCACATCATTGATGGCCGCATTGAACATTCTTTGTTGTTAGAAATTTTGACCGAGCAAGCGTTCGGTACGATGATTCGTTCTAGATAAGCAGATAGCCATGCGTGAATCTCTTGGACAGGCAGATATCGACAGCAGTAGTGCTGATGCTGGCAAGACACGTAAGCGTCCGAGACCAGGCGAGCGTCGCCTGCAGATTCTCCAAGTTCTCGCCGAGATGTTGCAAAACCCCAAGGGTGAGCGTGTTACTACTGCGGCTTTAGCGGCCAAGATTGATGTTTCTGAAGCAGCTTTATATCGCCATTTTGCGAGTAAGGCCCAGATGTTTGAGGGTTTGATTTCTTTTATCGAGCAAACCGTATTTGGTTTAATCAATCAGATTAATCAGAAAGAAGAATCTGGACTTGCGCAAGCGCGCGGTATTTTGCAAATGCTTTTGTTCTTTGCAGAAAAGAACCCTGGCATGACACGTGTTTTATTGGGCGATGCTTTGTTGCAAGAAGATGATCGATTGCAAGAGCGAATTACCCAAGTCTTAGATCGCGTAGAAGCCTCACTCAAACAAGCGTTGCGTATTGCTCAAACTCAAGGTGGTGCATGGGCACAGTTGGGTCAAGAAGAAGTGAGTATTCGTGCCGCGATGTTGATGAGTTTTATCTTGGGACGTTGGCATCGATTTGCCCGTAGCGGCTTTAAGAAGTTGCCAACAGATGCGTCTGACGTTAGTTTGCGCTTGCTCTTGTCAGAATGAGTGAGCTAAACCTCTCTAGAAATACTATCCATTTTGCTGAGCCCCTGCCTTTGCAGAGTGGCGCTATGTTATCTGGCTATGACTTAGTCATTGAGACCTACGGCAAACTTAATGCTGACAAAAGTAATGCGGTACTAGTTTGTCATGCGCTCAACGCTTCTCACCACGTAGCTGGACCTAGCCCAGAAGACCCTCAAGATATTGGTTGGTGGGACAACATGATTGGCCCAGGTAAACCAGTTGATACCAATCATTTTTTTGTGATCGGTGTAAATAACTTAGGCTCTTGCTTTGGTTCAACTGGTCCGATGAGCGTTAATCCTGCATCCGGTAAGCCTTATGGCGCAGATTTTCCGGTGGTAACGGTTGAAGACTGGGTGAATACTCAAGCACGCTTAGCTGATAAGTTAGGTATTCGAAAGTTTGCTGCTGTGATGGGCGGAAGTCTTGGGGGTATGCAGGCAATGGCTTGGGCCATTCAGTTTCCCAAGCGCTTAGAACATTGTGTGGTGATTGCCTCCACACCAAAACTGAGCGCCCAAAATATTGCATTTAATGAAGTGGCACGCAATGCCATTTTGTCTGATCCAGATTTTCATGGCGGCAATTACTACGAGCATGGCGTGGTTCCTAAGCGTGGTCTGCGTTTGGCTCGCATGGTTGGTCACATCACTTATTTATCTGATGATGATATGGCTGAAAAATTTGGGCGCGAACTACAGCGCCCTAATGGTGAATCAAACGACTATCGCTTTAGCTTTGATGTGGAGTTTGAAGTTGAGAGTTATTTGCGTCACCAAGGCGATAAGTTTTCCACTTACTTTGATGCGAATACCTACTTATTGATCACGCGTGCATTGGATTATTTTGATCCATCACGTCGCTATGATGGTAGTTTGAATCGCGCATTGGCTGAGGTGTATGCGAAGTTCTTAGTCATCAGTTTTTCTACTGATTGGCGCTTCCCCCCTAATCGCAGCCGAGAGATTGTCCAGTCTCTATTGAGCAATAAGAGTGAAGTGACTTACGCAGAGATTGATGCCCCCCATGGTCATGATGCTTTCTTGCTAGATGATGAGCGTTATCACAATCTAGTAAGAGCGTATTTCCAGCAAATGCGCGAGGTTCAGTCATGAGCAATTTTACGAAACGCGCTGACTTTGCGGCCATTGCTAAGTGGATTGCATCCAATAGCCAGGTGCTAGATCTGGGTTGTGGCGACGGCAGTTTCTTAGAGTTTTTACAAAAGCAAAAACCAGTGCATGCCTACGGTGTAGAAATTGATGATGCGCGTGTGCTTGCCTGTGTGCAAAAAGGTTTAAACGTCATTCAGCAAGACTTAGAGGGCGGTTTAGCGCTCTTTGAAGATAATAGTTTTGATACTGTTGTGTTGTCGCAGACGGTACAAACCATTCACCAAACTGAAAAGATTTTGCGTGAAGTCGTGCGCGTTGGCAAAGAGTCGATTGTGTCCTTTCCTAACTTTGGACATTGGTCACATCGGCTAGCAGTAGGTCTTGGGCGTATGCCAGTATCGAAGAGTCTGCCTTACCAGTGGTACAACACACCGAACGTACGCGTACTGACTGTAGCTGATTTTGAGAAGCTTGCATCTAGTCTTGGCCTCAAAGTACTTGATCAATGCATCTTGCACGATGGGCGACAGGTCACTTTGATGCCAAATTTATTTGGTAGCCTTGCTTTATTCCGCGTATGTCGTGCCTAGGATAAAAGTACAAAGGTGTTAATGGCGGTTCGATCTTGGCTAAAAGACTTTCGAGTCTATCTCGAATGGCCCTGTCTGCGAATGTTATTCCTTGGCTTTTCGGCTGGCCTCCCTCTGTTATTGATTTTAGGAACTTTAAGTTTCTGGTTGCGTGAAGCAGGCATTGATCGCAGCACGATTGGTTACCTCACCTGGGTGGGCTTAATTTATGCGTTCAAGTGGGTATGGGCGCCATTAGTCGATCGCGTACAAATTCCGTTTTTAACCAAGTTGCTGGGGCGCAGAAGAAGCTGGCTCATTTTTGCACAAGCGCTCATTATTCTTGGATTAGTGGGAATGTCGACGCTAGATCCTAAGCTTGCCTTGAACTCGATTGTTTGGTGTGCACTGCTGGTGGCATTTGGTTCCGCTACACAAGATATTGCTTTGGATGCATTTCGTATTGAGTCCGCTAATAGTGATCATCAGGCAGCGCTTGCAGCAACCTATCAAACGGGTTATCGCTTAGCTTTGATTTGGGCTGGCGCAGGTGCTCTGTGGTTGGCTGCCAGGGTTGAAACGGGTGCCGGTTACGATGCGAGTGCATGGCAATTTGCCTACCTTTGTATGGCTGCCTCCATCGGGGTTGGCGTCCTAACAACCTTATTTAGTAAAGAGCCCGCACGTTATGAGTTGGCAAAGGTACGTGATGCAAAAGCATGGCTTTATCAAACTTTGATTGAGCCTTTTGCAGAATTTATTCATCGCTATCGTTGGCACGCCATCTTAATTTTGTCGCTCATTGCCATCTATCGAATTAGTGATGTGGTCATGGGCATCATGGCAAATCCTTTTTATGTTGATATGGGTTACACCAAAGACGAAGTTGCTGCAGTCAGTAAAGTATTTGGTGTGGTAATGACTTTGATTGGCGCATTTGTCGGTGGTGTACTTACCCTGCGCTTTGGCGTTTTACGAATTTTGTTTGTCGGTGCCGTGTTATCTGCTGTAAGCAATCTTTTATTTGCTTGGCTTGCTACGCAGGGGCATGATTTACATGGTTTGATTTGGGTAATTTCTGCGGATAACTTAAGCTCAGGCATTGCTAGTGCTGCCTTTATTGCTTTTTTATCATCCCTGACCAATATTCGTTATTCAGCTACGCAGTACGCGCTATTTAGCTCCATGATGCTGCTCCTGCCTAAGTGGCTTGCAGGCTTCTCAGGCGTATTTGTTGATCACTATGGATATCAGGCATTTTTCTATGGCACTGCCATTATTGGTGCGCCAGTCCTTGTGCTGATTTGGGCAACCATTCACTTTCAGGTCGTGCAGATTAAAAAAGACGGCGAGTAACTTCCCTCTTTTAGTTCGCTTAAAGGTTCCAGTCGTAATCCACAGTCAATGGCGCATGGTCTGAAAAGCGCTCATCTTTATAGACAACCGTTTTTTTGGCAGTAGCCGCAATACCTGGTGTGCTGATGTGATAGTCAATACGCCATCCGACATTCTTTGCATAAGCCTGCCCACGATTACTCCACCACGTGTAGCACGAGTCTCCAGCTTCGGGCTCTAGCTTGCGATACACATCAACGTAACCTACTTTATCAAAGAGGTTGGTGAGCCATGCACGCTCCTCTGGAAGGAAGCCTGAATTTTTAAGATTGCCTTTCCAGTTTTTTAAATCGATCTCGTGATGCGCAATATTGACGTCACCACAGAGCACGATTTCTCGCCCGGACTTTTTAAGTTTGATCAGATGGGGTAAGAAGCTATCTAGATAGCGATATTTGGCCTCCTGGCGCTCTGGAGAGCTAGAACCTGAAGGCATGTATACCGAGATTACTGAGAGCTCTTTGAAGCGGACTTCTACATAGCGACCCTCTGCATCAAACTCGTTGTTGCCATATCCATAGAGAACTTCATCAGGCTTGTGTGGGGTATAAATTCCGCAGCCGCTATAGCCTTTCTTCTCCGCATGGTGAAAGAAACCGTGCATTCCATCAGGATTGAGAATGGCATCCTCCAGGTCATCCCTCTGAGCCTTGAGCTCTTGCATACAGATAAAGTCCGCCTTTTGCTGAGTAGCCCATGGTAGGAAGCCTTTTTTAACTGCAGAGCGGATACCGTTGAGGTTCGCTGAAATGATGCGTAACATGTAGTCCTATGAGCTCAAATAATTCAAATCAAGATAACTTTATTCGTTTTGCTTTAGAAGCAAAGGTTTTGTCCTTCGGGGAGTTTAAAACCAAAGCCGGCAGACTCTCGCCTTATTTCTTTAATGCGGGAGGATTTGATGATGGCGCTCCGCTTAGGTGCCTTGGGCCGCTATTACGCAAAGGCCCTGCAAGAATCTAAACTTTCATTTGACATGCTTTACGGCCCTGCATACAAGGGCATCACGCTGGCTTCTGCTACGGCCATTGCCTTGGCTGATAGCGGCGTTAATATTTCATATGCCTATAACCGCAAAGAGGCGAAAGATCATGGCGAAGGCGGTGTGCTGGTAGGTGCACCAGTCAAGGGTAAGGTTGTCATCGTTGATGATGTTATTTCTGCAGGAACTTCCGTCCGGGAGTCTGTTGATTTGATTCGCAAAGCGGGTGCAGAGCCTGTGGCAGTATTGATTGCATTAGATCGCATGGAAAGGTCGGGTACTGCGAGTGAGATTGGCGATAAATCGGCTGTACAAGCGGTTGAGCAAGAATTTGGCTTGCCAGTGATCTCGATTGCGAACTTGTCTGGTTTGATGTCCTTTTTAACTGCTTCTAACGATACGCAGCTTACAAATTATTTGCCGGCTGTAAAAGCCTATCGCGAGAAATACGGCATCTAAGAACGACGTACTACGATTTCTTAGATTTCAGTTTCGCCTTCAAATACAGTTACGGCGGGCCCGGTCATGATGACGGGCTGAACGATTTCATTGGTAATCCCGCCCCAGGCGATTTGAAGATCGCCACCGCGGGTGTGCACTGTGACTGGTGAATCTATTAAACCCCTGCGGATGCCAGAAACCACAGCTGCGCAAGCACCTGTGCCACAAGCTAGGGTCTCTCCAGCGCCTCGCTCATAGACGCGTAACTGAATTTCATTGCGATTAACAATCTGCATATAGCCAGCATTCACCTTTTTTGGAAACGCAGAGTGATTCTCGATTTCAGGGCCTTCTTGTAGTACGGGAGCACTCCCGATATCACCAACCACTTGAACGGCATGAGGGTTACCCATCGATAGGACGCCAACAAAGCTATCGTGTGTCGCAGGATGCTCTAGGGGGAGTGCATACAGTGTTTCGTGAAACTCTTGCATGCTGGCTAAGCCATGCCCATTGAATGGGATATGGCTGTGCTCAAAAATAGGCGCACCCATATCCACTTCCACCTGGCCATCTGCATGAGATTTGAGGGTAAGTACAGTATGTGCGACCTCTACACGAATTGGATTTTTGGTGGATAGACCTTGATCAAGTACAAAGCGTACAAAGCAACGAGAGCCATTGCCACATTGCTCGACTTCGCCACCATCAGAATTAAAAATGCGATAGCGAAAATCAGCATCTGGCCGAGTAGCTTTTTCTACTAAAAGAATTTGATCTGCACCAATGCCAAATTGTCGATGAGCCAATGATTGCCATTGTTCACGAGTGATGTCACTTAAATCCTGATCAATGCCATTGAGCACAATGAAATCATTGCCAGCACCATGCATTTTGGTGAAGCGTAGTTTGCGTCCGGCATTGTTTAGGCGATTACTCAAAATATCTCGTTATTTGTAAAGGCTCGGCTCGCCAGGAGGGCGATGTTTAAAGCGTTTATGTACCCAATAGTACTCTGCCGGCCTTTCTCTAACAAGCGCCTCAATGTATTGATTGAGGCGAACCGTATCTTTTTCCACATCATCGCTTGGAAAGTTTGGCAGTGGCTTGCTGATGTGACAGGTATAACCTTTGCGATCTTGGTTCAGGGTCGTGGTCATCAGACATACCTCAGCACCACTTAATCTAGCTAGGCGCGAGACAGAGGTAATCGTGTTGGTCGGAATGCCAAAAAAAGGTACAAAGACAGAATCACGTGGACCTAGATCAATATCGGGAGCAATAAAAATAAAATTACCCGTTTGAATCTCACGAATCAGATCGCGTAGACGACTTTGTCTTTCGATGGATTTGCCGCCAAAACGATTTCTCCACTCAATCATCTTTTGATTGAAGAAAGGGTTCTTCATATTTTGATAAAGGCCTGCACCCCTTGGCCAGTCATGTTGGCTAGCCAATACAGAGAGCGCCATGAAGCCACCTTCAAGACCAACAAAATGGGGATTAATAAGAAGACGCGGCTTGCGATCGCCTAAGGTAATTGCAGAATCAATACTTACGATATCTGTAATTTGTTTTCCACTACCTAGCCAAATACGACTTCTCTCCAACACGCTGCGACCAAATAATTTCCAATGTTCAAGTGCTAAGGCATCAATTTCTTTTTCACTCAAGCTTGGAAAACATAAGCGTAGATTGGTCTTAACCACTTTTGCGCGATCGTTTGGAATGTGGGCCGCCAGCCAACCAAGACCATAGCCAAAATAGATAGTGATGCCATAAGGGAGAAAAGCAAATAAGCGCAATACATTCAGCGCCAAGAAATTGAAGAGGTTAGATAACCAGGTCATTTAAAAATGATAGACAGATAATCAGGCGCTTGGAGGCAATTCTGCACCAGCGGGATGCTTGTAACGGTTGTATGACCAAATGAATTGTTCGGGAGCGACTAGGACTGCGTTTTCAATTGCAGTATTGAGTTCGGCGGCTGCAACATTAGCATCTTCGGATAAACGCGCGAGCCTAGTGGCTTGCATGAGCCAACCTTGGCCAATCGCTTTACGCTTTGCCGTAAACATGACTACTGGCGTGTTGTTACGATTGGCAAGGCGGGCTGGTAGAGGTGTTGTGTAGGCTGGTCGACCAAAGAAGGGGACCCATACGCCCTCACCACCACTGGGAACTTGATCTGGAAGAATGCCAATGGCTTCTCCTCGAGTAAGCGCCCTTGTCATTTGACGAACACCATGGAGATTAGTGGGTACGAAATGCATGTTCGGGTATGCACGACCATTTTCAACAACCTCGTTAAGCCATTCTTGGCGGGATGGGCGATACAAAATGGTGGCAGGGAAATGTTGTGCCAATACTCTCGGAATAATTTCAAAGCCACCCAGATGTGGGGTCAGCATGACAAGACCATGCCCTTCTTGAATTGCTGCTTCAACTAGATCCCAGTTTTGTACCTCAACCAATTTCAGTGCTTTTTGAGGGTTACGCCAAATCCACAAGCTATCTGAAAACAGCATGCCTGATGCACGTACTGCTTCCCAGAGCTTTAAAGGTAGCTTGTGCTCATTCACTACAGCCTCATATTGAGGTCTAAAGAGTGTGCGATATTGTTTAGAGCCCACATAGGCAAGAAGACCCAAGATAGCGCCAAATACCTGCACTACCGCTAGGGGGAGCATAGCAATGGTATTGAGGCTAATTTTTAGTAGGAGTTTGCACACCCCCCAATGATATTCAAAGCGGCTGTATTGACCAAATTTAAGTAAACCTTGATGAATTTGGCCCTTTTCAGATAAAATCGATCCATCGCTGAGTTAAGACAACTTGCAGGGCGATTCAAAAATTCTGCTAAAGCGTCGCCGTTGTGGTTCCTGGCACGTCGAGTTGTCCCATAGATCGTGTTAATTTTTAAAGGAATATGCAATGGCAAATGATTACTTCTTCACCTCAGAGTCGGTCTCTGAAGGTCATCCCGATAAAGTAGCAGACCAAATTTCTGATTCGATTCTTGATGCCATCTTGGCTCAAGACCCAACAGCACGTGTTGCTGCAGAAACTTTGTGTAATACCGGCTTGGTAGTTTTGGCTGGTGAAATTACTACTAACGCTAATGTTGATTACATCCAAGTAGCTCGCAATACCTTGCGTGAAATTGGTTATGACAATACTGCTTACGGTATCGACTACAAAGGTTGTGCAGTATTAGTTGCGTATGACAAGCAAAGTCCAGACATCGCTCAAGGTGTTGATAAAGCCCATGATGACGGCTTAGATCAAGGCGCAGGCGACCAAGGTCTGATGTTTGGTTACGCATGCGACGAAACTGCAGAGCTCATGCCTTTGCCAATTCACTTATCGCACCGCTTAGTAGAGCGTCAATCACAACTGCGCCGTGATGGCCGTTTGACATGGTTGCGCCCAGATGCAAAATCACAGGTAACCCTGCGTTATGTAGATGGCAAGCCAGACTCTATTGATACTGTTGTGTTATCAACTCAGCATGATGAAGATATCTCACTTGAAAAGTTGCGCGAAGCAGTGATTGAAGAAATCATCAAACCTGTATTGCCTAAGCATTTGATTAAAGGTGCGATTAATTTCTTGGTAAACCCAACTGGTCGATTTGTTATCGGTGGCCCACAAGGCGATTGTGGTTTAACTGGTCGCAAAATTATTGTCGATACCTACGGCGGTGCTGCACCTCACGGCGGCGGTGCATTTTCAGGTAAAGATCCTTCCAAGGTCGATCGTTCCGCTGCCTACGCTGGTCGTTATGTAGCTAAGAACGTCGTTGCTGCAGGTTTAGCAAGCAAGTGCTTGATTCAGATCTCATATGCAATCGGCGTTGCTAAGCCAACTTCAGTCATGGTGAGCACATTTGGTACTGGCAAGATCTCTGATGAGAAGATTGCGCAATTAGTATCTGAGCACTTTGACCTGCGTCCAAAAGGTATTGTGAAGATGCTCAATCTCTTGCGCCCAATCTATCGTAAAACTGCTGCTTATGGCCACTTTGGTCGTGAAGAACCAGAATTTACTTGGGAGCAGACAGATAAAGCGCCTGCATTACGTGCTGCAGCAGGTCTTTAAGCGGTAAATAAGTAGTTTATAGGTGTACTAAGACGAAATATGGCGTAATTGTTTACAATTACGCCATACCTTCAAGGAGCGTTGCAAGGAATGTTGAGACCCAGCACTTCCCCAGGCTTGAAGGGAGCGAACTTTTAATCGAAGTTTACTCATTGCAACTGCGCTCGCTAACCCATGATTCGATGGCTAGCGAGTTTCTACTCCAGCGTTGAATCGTATTTAGCTGGAGCATTAATGAATACCGTTTCTGATTTAAATAACTTTGTAGCAACGCGTTGCGCAATTGCTGATATTTCTTTGGCTGACTTTGGCCGTAAAGAAATTGCGATTGCTGAAACCGAAATGCCTGGCTTGATCGCCATTCGTGATGAGTTCGCTGCACAACAGCCATTGCGCGGTGCGCGCATCACTGGTTCATTGCACATGACCATCCAAACGGCAGTATTGATTGAGACACTTGAGGCCCTTGGCGCCGAAGTGCAGTGGGCCTCTTGCAACATTTTCTCAACCCAAGATCACGCTGCTGCAGCGATTGCTGCTAACGGTACGCCAGTATTTGCAATTAAAGGCGAAACCCTTGAGCAGTACTGGGACTTTACGCACCGTATTTTTGAGTGGGCGGATGGCGGCTATACCAACATGATTTTGGATGATGGTGGCGATGCTACTTTGTTATTGCATCTTGGTGCGCGCGCTGAAAAAGATCAAGCCTGCTTGAATAATCCAACAAGCGAAGAAGAAACAATTTTGTTTGCTGCCATCAAGAAAAAACTGGCACAAGATCCGACTTGGTATTCAACGCGCCTAGAAAAAGTAAAAGGCGTTACAGAAGAAACGACTACGGGCGTACATCGCCTGTACCAAATGTTTGCTAAGGGTGACTTGAAGTTCCCGGCAATTAACGTAAATGACTCTGTAACTAAGAGCAAGTTCGATAATCTCTACGGTTGCCGCGAGTCTTTAGTGGATGCTATCAAGCGTGCAACAGACGTAATGGTTGCCGGTAAAGTTGCAGTAGTTTGTGGCTATGGTGATGTAGGCAAAGGTTCTGCACAAGCATTGCGTGCCTTATCAGCTCAAGTTTGGGTAACTGAAGTAGATCCAATCTGCGCACTACAAGCAGCGATGGAAGGTTATCGCGTTGTCACCATGGATTACGCCGCTGACAAAGCAGATATTTTTGTATCGGCAACAGGCAACTACCGTGTTATTACTCATGACCACATGGCCAAGATGAAGAATCAAGCAATTGTTTGTAACATCGGCCACTTTGATAATGAGATCGATGTTGCTGGTATTGAAAAATACAAGTGGGAAGAGATCAAGCCACAAGTTGACCATGTGATTTTCCCGGCCGCCAACGGTAAGCCTGAAAAGCGCATCATCATTTTGGCTAAAGGTCGTTTAGTAAACCTTGGTTGCGGTACAGGTCACCCCTCTTATGTGATGAGCTCTTCATTTGCAAACCAAGTAATTGCCCAAATTGAATTGTGGAATGCAGTGGGAACCAATAAATACCCAATCGGTGTTTACACATTGCCCAAGCATTTGGATGAGAAGGTTGCGCGTTTGCAGCTCAAGACCCTCAATGCAGAGTTAACTGTGTTATCAGATCAGCAAGCTTCTTATATTGGCGTAACCAAGGAAGGCCCATATAAAGCCGACCATTACCGTTATTAATCCAATCACTGTTCAATAGATACCTAGGCCCAAAATCATGGAATTAAGCGTCGAATTCTTTCCTCCAAAAACACCTGAAGGTGAGAATAAGTTGCATCTAGTGCGTGAGCGTTTCAGCGAAACACTCAAGCCCTCGTTTTATTCCGTGACCTTTGGGGCCGGTGGCTCTACTCAATCTGGCACATTAAAGGTGGTGAGCGATATACATGCTGCAGGCGCTGCAGTTGCTCCCCACTTATCTTGTGTTGGTAGCTCACGTGAAAGTGTGAGAGAGATGCTCAAGCAGTATCAGGCTTTGGGTGTGAAGCGGATTGTGGCTTTGCGTGGCGACTTACCATCGGGCATGGGTCAGTATGGCGAATTCCATCACGCTAACGAATTGGTGGAATTTATACGAACTGAAACAGGTGATTGGTTTCATATTGATGTAGCCGCCTATCCAGAGACCCATCCACAGGCCAAGTCGCCTGCAAGCGATGTCGATTTCTTTGTACAAAAGATGAAGGCAGGCGCCAACTCCGCTGTGACGCAGTACTTTTACAACACGGATGCTTACTTTCGTTTTGTTGATGAGGCTTATGACTTAGGGGTAACTCAACCCGTCATTGCCGGCATTATGCCGATTACCAATAGCACGCAGTTGTTACGCTTTTCTGATGCTTGTGGTGCAGAGATTCCACGTTGGATTCGTTTGCGCTTGCAATCTTATGGCGATGATATTGCTTCCATTCGCGCTTTTGGTGAAGAAGTGGTGACAGATCTATGTGATCAACTGTTGACTGCTGGGGCACCAGGCTTGCATTTCTACTCTTTGAATCAAGCGGATGCTGTTTTAGCGATTGCTGATAACTTGGATTTAACAAATTAATTTAACGATGTAAACCAGACTCCGTCAGCAGCATATCTAAAGGCTCATCATGCGTTTGAGCTGCCCATTGAGAATCATCTAATTTCTGCCAATCAAACCCAATCCCAATGCAAATGAGCTTGGAATTTTTCTTTCTGAGATCAGCTAGCGTTCGATCAAAATAGCCGCCGCCATAACCTAAGCGCCAATAATGCGTTTCACCATTAACGCTTGAGCTTGACCAGCCTACACACGGTATGAGGATGCAATCAGGACTAATGGCTGGTCTATCTAAATTACTTGGATCCGGTTCTGGTACTCCGTGTTTGCTAGCAATCAGCTTATCCCCATCTTTCCATTGATAAAAATCAAGGTGCTTATCAGGACGAGCAAATGGAAGAGTCAATGTGCAATGGGCTGTATCTTTTGACCAAGAAATTAATGTGGGGCGCAAATCTAATTCATCTTGAATGGGCCAATAGAGTGCGATAGAAGATAAGGATTTGCCCTCTGTTACCAGAAACTGATTTAGGTTAGCAATGACGGTAGCTGCAATTTGGGTGTAATTTTCTCCCCCTGCAAATTCCGTGCGTTGCTTTAATAGTTCTTGGCGAAGAGTTTTTAGTGAATTACCGTGCATATCAAGCATTATCAGGCGAAAATTAAGAGATATAGTAATCAAGTTATTACAAAGTAAATGCTGAACTCATCGATATAGGGTTAGATGGTGAAAAAGAAGTTAAAAATGCAGATATGTTGTCAATGGGCCAAAATTTTTGTTTTGGGTCTAGCCCTAAGTACGCCTCAGGCATTCGCTGAAAAAGTAAAAAAGCCACATTTACCTAAATCCTACGAAAGTAATGCTGCTCCGGCTGAAATTACTGACAACGATCATATGTTTATTGATTTGCGTGAGGCTGCGAAAAAAAATGATGTTTTTCGTACGCAGCAGTTGTCATCTAATTTAGCCAACTATCCTTTTGATGACTATGTTGCCTATTTCCGTATCAAACCGCAATTATTTGATAGCGCTGGTGGTGCGCGTAATGATTACGCCGCAGACGCACAAGTAGTTGCCTTTCTCAATCAATATCAAGGCACCGCCTTAGCTGATCGGCTGCGTAATGATTGGTTGCTAGTGCTTGGTAAGCGAAAAGATTGGGCACGTTTTGATGTGGAGTACGCAAAATTTGTGTTGGATGATGACACGCAGGTGAAGTGTTATTCCTTGCTATCGAAGTTATCTCAAGGCGAGAATCCTACTAAGTTGGCAATGGACTCACGTTCAGTGCTATTGGACCCGAGTTATTTCGGTCAGGCATGCCAGGAGCTCGTACCGTCGTTAGTGGCGGCGGGTGGAATGACGCCAAGTGAGGCGAAGGCAATTGGTCGGGCTGCGAGTGAAAAGGGTTTTGACACCATGGCTAAGCGTCTTGGTGGAGATGATCCGATTGCGGATATTGTGAAGGCAGCCAAGGCTGACCCATCAAAAGCCTACCGCGATTTTTTACAGACATCTTCGCGCTATAGCAAAGAGAATCAAGCCGTAGCTTGGGGTGTGATTGGGCAATTTTTAGCGAAGAAGTTAGATCCCAATGCGGATGATGCATATCGCCTGCAACAAGAGCTTGGATATAACGAACTATTGTCAGTTGAGTCGCAGGAATGGAAAGTCCGGGCAGGTCTGCGCGCCAAGGATTGGACCCTGGTTAAGAATGCTATCGATGGTATGAATCCTGCTGTACGCAGTAAGGATCCTGCGTGGACCTATTGGTACGGACGCGCTTTAAAAGCAGATGGACAGGATGCAAAAGCAAAAGAAAGTTTTGAGCTCATTGCTGAGCAATACAATTTTTATGGCCAGTTAGCCCGTGAGGAGTTGGGTAAATCAAACCATGCCCCAACACGCACTAAAGTGACTGAGCAAGAGATTGATGCGATGGGAAGCCGCAAGGGCTTTGTGAGAGGCGAACGTTTGTATGCCATGAATTTACGCTTTGAAGGAAATCGCGAGTGGAATTGGGAGTTGCGAAATATGAGTGACAGGCAATTACTCGCAGCTGCTGAATATGCCAAGCGGGTCAATTTATATGACCGCGTAGTGAATACTGCCGATCGCACTAAGCAGGAACATGACTTTAGTCTGCGCTATCCAACACCTTATCGCGACGAACTTTCTCCAATTGCAAAACAGATTGATTTGAATCTTGCTTGGGCCTATGGTCTGATCCGTCAAGAATCACGTTTCATCATGAATGCTTCTTCATCTGTCGGTGCTGCGGGATTAATGCAAGTGATGCCCAATACAGCAAAGTATGTCGCCAAGAAAATTGGCATGACCAATTACACCAATGATAAGTTGGCAGATACCAATACGAATCTGATTCTGGGAAGTAACTATCTCAATATGGTTTTGATTGATCTTGATGGTTCATGGGTCTTGGCTTCTGCGGCCTATAACGCTGGCCCCTCTCGCTCTAAGGCTTGGCGTGAGAAGCTTAATGGTCCAACTGAGGGTGCAATTTTTGCAGAAACGATTCCATTTAACGAAACTCGTACTTATGTGAAGAATGTGCTGTCTAATGCAAATTACTACTCATCGGTCATGAATGGCCAGGCACAGTCACTTAAGCAGCGTTTAGGCGTCATTACTCCAAAAGCGGCAACACCATCTGAATTACCTTAAACATACTTAAACCAAGGATTCCATGCAATACGATATTCTGCTGATTGGCGGTAACGGATTTGTAGGGCGTGTTTTAGCTGCACAACTACAAGGAGCTGGTTACTCAGTATTAATTCCATCCAGTCATCTTGCGACAGGTCGCGATCTACGTACGCTGCCTAAAGTACATATTGAAGAGGCGGACATTCATGAGTTTCATGAGTTACAAAATCTTTGCGCGCGAGTAAAGCCTAAAGGCGCCGTAATCAATCTGGTTGGTGTACTGCACGATAAGCCTGCCAAGCCGTATGGCAAAGTATTCAGGTCAGCTCATGTTGATTTGCCTAAAAATATTATTACTGCAATGCAGCTGCATGGAGTGAAGCGCTATTTACATATGAGTGCGCTTGGCGCTGATTCTAAGGGGCCCTCAATGTATCAGCGTAGTAAGGGCGATGGTGAGGCAGCGGTAAAGGCCAGCGGCTTGGATTGGACGATATTTAGACCCTCCGTTATTTTTGGAGCACAAGATCAATTCACAAACTTATTTGCTAAGCTCACTAAATTATTGCCAGTGATGCCATTAGCCAACTATCAGGCAAAGTTTCAGCCAGTGAGCGTTGATGACGTAGCAGGCGCATTTGTAAAAGCATTATCTATGCCGCAGACTATTCACCAGTCTTATGATTTGGTGGGGCCAAAGGTATACACCTTAAAAGAGATTGTTGAATTTGCAGCGCGCAAAGTGAAAACCTCATGCGTAATTATCCCGGTGCCAGGATTTGTAGGATATTTGCAAGCCTTAGCATTTGAGCTCTTACCTGTCCCAACTCTCATGTCTCGCGATAACATTGCATCCATGCAACAGCCTAATGTATTGCCTATGAACGGTACAGATGCATTGGTAGAGGTCTTCAAAATGAATCGTCGCAGCTTAGAGGGTATGCAGTAATGAAGATTTACGCCGTAGGCGGAGCCATTCGAGATGCCTTAATGGGTTTGCCAATCCACGATATTGACTATGTAGTGGTGGGCTCTAGCGTAGAGGAGATGATTAGCAAAGGCTTTCGTCCAGTGGGAAAAGATTTCCCAGTCTTTTTACACCCAGAGACTCAAGCCGAATACGCTCTAGCTCGAACTGAACGTAAAACTGGCAAGGGATACAAGGGATTTCATTTTTATGCCGATTCATCAGTCACTTTGGAGCAAGACTTACAACGTCGTGACTTAACAATTAATGCAATGGCAAGAGAGGTGAATTCCGATGGAGCCTTGGTGGGGTCGATTATTGATCCGTATAACGGTCAAGACGATTTAGCTGCCAAGATATTTCGCCATGTATCGGATGCATTTGCAGAAGATCCTTTACGCCTGTTGCGTATTGCTCGTTTTGCGGCACGTTTCCCCGAATTTAAAGTTGCTGACGAAACAATGCTTGCATTAAAGGCAATTGTTCAGTCGGGTGAGTTAAACGCGCTTTCAGCTGAGCGAATATGGCAAGAGTTAGCCAGAGGATTGATTGCTAGCAAGCCGATGCATATGCTTCAAATATTGTTAGATACTGGTGCAGCAAGAACAATTCTTTCGCCAACAGTCAATACACAACTTGCGCAAGAAGAATTTCGTGAAGAGTTAATTGCCCATTTGGATTCACTGGGAAATAGTCTTGATGAGCGCTGCGCAATTATTTTGATGCATGTACCTGCAGCAGAAATTCGGTCATGGGCTGAGCATGTACGAATGCCTATTGAGACTCGCGACTTTTGCGAAATCTTTAGCGAACTGATTGCATTCTTGATTAAAAGTAAGGACGCCTTTCAGGCGGTTGATGTATTGGCTTGGTTTAATCGTGCTGATGTTTGGCGTAAGCCTGCTCGTGGTCAAGCACTTTTAGATCTTGCGGACACAATTGGATTAAAAGTAACGCCACTCATTCAATCAATGCGCGCTGCACAGGCGCTGAATACTGCCGAGATCATTGCTGGGGTTGAAGCACAAGATCGCTCTAATGGCGAGCGTATTGGCAGTGCATTTGAAGTAGCCAGATTGGCTGCTATTACCTCAGCTCTCGACGCTTAAGCCTTACAGTCGATTTCTACCGCGAAGTCCGGGTAGATCCTCTAGCGCATATCCTGGCAAAAGCTGATCTAGGTTTTTAGAGAATGCAAACGCCTTAAATAATTCACCCATCTCTGCTTCAGATAAAAGCTTTTGTAATGCATTTGAGATGGGCAAGAAAATTTCTGGATTGCTTGGATCGCCGATTTCAAGAGCGATATCACCAATGCCTGCATCGAGCAAATAGGCGGCTTGGTTTGTCAGGTAAACATCATCCACATTTTCAGCAAGAGCATTACGAGCAATTTGTGACCACTCCACATGACTAGTTAAGTCACATAGGCCGGGGAGGTGAAATGGATCTTGGATAGCATGATGACGATGGTGCGCCATTAACGTCCCCTCAAGTCTTTGCGGATGGTAGTACTCGTTCTCTGGAAAGCCATAATCAAACGTTAAAAACAAGCCGCTATGAAGATGGCTTGCAACTTGACGTACCCATGCATTTGCGGGCGTATGTAATTCAGTTATATAGCCGTCTGAGAAGCTTCCATGGATTAGGCTCTTGGGAAGTAGCTCCTGCGTGACAGGGTCACCTGTTTTCCAGGTGAGTTTATTGTTCTCAAAAGAAACCCCATGCCAATACCAAAATCCATTGTGATAAATGATGGCATCACAAGGAATCGCATCGAGAACTTCGTTTGCCAAAATGATTCCTTTGAAATCCTTGGGTAACTCGCTTAGCCAATGACATTGAGTTTGACTATGCAAATGTGCAATCGTTTTGCTAATGTGTTCTTGTTGGCGTTGTGCCAAGTCCGGCGAAATTTCCACAATGTCGTAGCAATCGAGTGCGAAATCCAGATCCTGTAGACGGGTCAAGATGGAGGAGGCTAATTTGCCAGTACCTGCTCCAAATTCAAGGATTTGGGTGGGTAGTCCCTGCGCTTGGAGCCCCTCCAGGATGGGAATCAGGGTGGAGCAGATAGCCGCTCCAAATAAAGGGCTCAGCTCAGGCGCGGTAGTGAAGTCACCCCCAGAGCCCAGTTTATGGGCTCCGGCGCTGTAGTAGCCCATGCCAGGCTCATATAAGGCCAGATCCATATAACGAGAAAAGGGTATCCAGCCGCCTTGAGAGGCTATTTGAGACGCTATTTTGGCCTTCAGAAGCTCGCTGTGCTCCGTTTCAAGGCTGGTCAAGGTAATATCCATAGCTCGCTAGTCTAAGAGAATTTAATTGAACCCTAGTTCAACCAACCCGTCCTCGCAACAAAAAGCAGTTTTAGTGACTGGCGCCGCTAAGCGTCTGGGTCGAGAAATTGCCTTGCATTTTGCTCGTCAAGGGTGGGATGTGGCAGTTCATTATGGGCGATCTGAGCAAGAAGCCCAAGAAACAGTAGCGCAAATTCTTGGTCTTGGTGTGAAGGCTGCTGCGTTTCAGGCTGATTTGGCGAATGAGCAAGCTGTTAAGGCACTCTTTGTAGATGTAAGCAAGCAGTTCCCCAATTTACATTGCTTAGTAAATAGCGCATCCATTTTTGAATATGATCGCGCCAATTCTGCTTCACCTCTGAGTGCAAAAAGCTTGCAAGATCACATGCAAATAAATTTAGCTGCACCCATTTTGTTATCTCAGTTCATGTTTGAGTACCATAAAAATAATCTCACTAAATCAGATGTTCTTCCATCGGTTATTCAACTCTTGGATCAAAAGCTCATCAATCTCAATCCAGATTATTTGTCGTATACCTTATCTAAAGCCGCACTGGCAACTTCGGTTGAGGTGTTGGCAATGGATTTTGCTCCCATCCTTAGGGTAGTTGGGCTTGCGCCAGGAATTTCCCTGCTTTCCGGAGATCAAACAGAGGATGGTTTCTCTAAAGCCCACCAAATGACTCCGCTTGGTAAATCCTCTACGCCCATAGACATTGCTAAGGCGGCAGTATTTTTAGCAGACTCCAATGCCATTACCGGCACTACTCTCTATGTAGACGGCGGCCAACATTTATTGCCCTCATCACGCGATGTGATGTTTAAAACAAATTAGAAAATTTATAAAGCCATTATTCATGCACGCTATTCTTTCTCACCCTACCCTCATTGATTGCCGCCGCTTATTTTTGCGTGACTATGAGATCTATATCAATATTGGAGTGCATGATTTTGAGAAGAAAGCAGAACAACGCGTCATTCTGAATGTAGATTTGTATATCCCACTGGCTGTAAATACCCCAGCAAACGATCAATTAGATGAAGTGGTTGATTACGACTTTATGCGTGAGACCATTAAGGCGCGTGCCTCTCAAGGCCATATTCAGCTACAGGAAACCTTCTGTGATGATATTGTTTCGGCTATGTTGCAGCATCCCAAGGTATTGGCTGCACGAGTAAGCACTGCTAAGCCAGATGTTTATCCTGACTGTCACTCGGTGGGTGTTGAGATGTTTCGAATGAAGTCAGTTTAAAAGTTCAGAGAAAAAAGAAGAATTCAATTGTTATGGGTGATATTCGCAAAGTCGTCTTTGAGGAAAATAAGCTAGAGAAAAAACTCTGTCGCTTAGTGGGGCAAGCTATTGGTGACTTTGGCATGATTGAGGATGGCGATAAGGTAATGGTGTGCGTATCGGGCGGTAAAGATAGCTACGCCATGCTCGATATCCTGATGAAGTTGCGCGAGCGCGCGCCAATTCATTTTGAAATTGTTGCAGTCAACTTAGATCAAAAGCAACCCAATTTTCCTGCAGAGATATTGCCTAATTACCTTAAGAGCCTAAATATCCCTTTTCATATTGAAGAACAAGACACATATAGCATTGTGAAGCGAGTTATTCCAGAAGGTAAAACAACTTGCGGTTTATGTTCACGTTTGCGTCGCGGTATTTTGTATCGGGTTGCTGATGAGTTGGGTGCTACCAAGATTGCTTTAGGACATCATCGCGATGACATTCTAGAAACATTGATGCTCAATATGTTTTATGCGGGCAAGCTTAAAGGGATGCCGCCTAAGCTGCGCTCTGATGATGGTAAGCATATTGTGATTAGGCCGCTTGCGTATGTGCCAGAAAAATTATTAGAGCGTTACGCTGGTGATATGAACTTCCCAATCATTCCTTGTGATTTATGCGGCAGTCAGCCTAATTTGCAGCGCCAGGTAATGAAAGAGATGCTCCGGGATTGGGAAAAGAAGTTTCCTGGCCGAGTAGAGAACTTGTTTCGCTCAATGCATCACATTGTTCCCTCCCATCTAATGGATGGCGAAGCTTTTGATTTCCAAAATTTAGAAATTTCTACCGAGTTAACTGGAATTGCTGCCAGATCTTCGGGCGATAAGGCAATCGATGAGGCTGAAATGGACGAATTGGCTTGTGGAACCCTCATTCAAGGGACTTATAATCCCCTTCTATGAATATCGTCATATTGGCTGCTGGTCAAGGAAAGCGGATGAAATCCGCGTTGCCCAAGGTCCTGCAAACTTTAGCGGGTAAGCCCCTGTTGCAGCATGTCCTCGATACTGCTTTATCCCTTCAAGGAAAGTCCACTAAAAATGGGCCTATTGTGGTGGTTGGCCATGGCGCTGTAGATGTCAAAGCATTCCTCGTAAACGCCACCAATGAAGATGCTAAGTTTGGCAAGGTCAGCACTGTTTTACAGGCTCAACAAAAGGGCACTGGCCATGCATTACTACAAGCCTTATCAAAGCTAGATATTCACGAGCCTACTTTAGTTTTATATGGCGACGTCCCGCTGACCACCCAAAAGACACTTACTAAATTAGCTAAATTGGCTGATGGCGTTCGTGGCAAAGATTCTGCACTTGCTCTTCTTACTCAAAACTTAAGCAATCCGACGGGTTATGGTCGTATCGTGCGTGATACTGATGACTCTGTCAAAGAGATTGTTGAAGAGAAGGATGCAACATCTTCTCAAAAGGCAATCCAAGAAATTAATACCGGCATTATGGTTTTACCAACAAATTCCATTAAGAAATGGCTCAAAGGATTGCGTGCAAGCAATGCTCAGGGCGAGTATTACTTAACTGATGTGATTGCAATGGCCGTGAAAGATGGCGTGCCGATTCGTACAACCCAAGCAGATAAAGAATTTGAAACTGTTGGAGTGAATAGTCGAGACCAGTTAGCCGCTCTAGAACGAGTTTATCAATTGAACATTGCCAATCAACTCATGGATGCGGGTGTATCACTTGCAGATCCTGCACGTATTGATATACGTGGCACGCTGGACTGTGGCACGGATGTTTCTATTGATGTAGGTTGTGTATTTGAGGGTGCTGTAACCCTTGCATCGGGCACTAAGGTTGGCCCTTACTGTGTGATTCGTAACAGTGCTATCGGTAAAAATGTAGCTATCCATGCCTACAGTCATTTAGATGGTGCAAAAGTAGGTAGCGAGTCATTGATTGGTCCTTATGCTCGTTTGCGCCCTGGCGCAGACTTATCAAACGATGTGCACATCGGCAATTTCGTTGAGGTGAAGAACAGCAAAATTGCTGCGAATAGCAAAGCAAATCACTTGGCATATGTTGGCGACTCTATTGTTGGATCAAGAGTCAATATTGGTGCTGGCACGATTACTTGTAATTACGATGGTGTAAATAAACACCAGACCATTATTGAGGATGATGTCTTCATTGGATCGGACACTCAATTAGTTGCACCAGTGCGCGTTGGGCGTGGTGCGACATTGGGCGCCGGCACCACTCTTACCAAAGATGCGCCTCCTCATCAGTTAACGGTATCAAGAGCCAAACAAATCTCTTTGCAATGGCAGCGTCCAGTAAAGAAAGTGACGACTAAAAAGTCTGCGCCCAAAAAAGCTGCTATAAAAAAAGTAGCAACTAAAAAGAGGGTCAAGAAAGCTCCTAACAAAGTGGTTAGGAGTAAAAGATAATGTGCGGTATTGTTGGCGCAGCTTCTCATACAAACATTGTGGATGTTTTGGTTGAAGGTTTGCGCCGATTAGAGTATCGCGGTTATGACTCTTGTGGATTCGCAGTAATAAACGGCGATGACCCTCAGCATCCGATTGAACGAGCTCGCACTACAGCTCGCGTCTCTGAGTTGGCGGAACAGGGTAAAGATTTTCATGGCACCTTAGGTATTGCGCATACCCGCTGGGCAACGCATGGTAAGCCTGATACTCAAAACGCACATCCCCATATTTCAAATGGCTTGATTGCGGTTGTCCACAACGGCATTATCGAAAACTATGAAGTACTTCGTGCAGAATTAAAAGCAGCTGGTTACGTTTTTACTTCTGAAACTGACACAGAGGTAATCGCTCACCTTATTCATCAGGAGTACGTTGGTAGCAATCAAAAAGATATTGCGAAATCTGTGAAAGCAGTTTTACCAAAATTACATGGCGCCTATGCAATTGGTGTTATTGCACAAGATAGCCCTCAAACTTTGGTGGGTGCACGCGTAGGTTCACCTCTAGTAGTTGCCCTCGGTAAGCAAGAAAATTTTCTAGCCTCAGACGCCTTAGCACTGGCAGGACGCGCGCACTCGATGATGTACTTGGAAGAGGGTGATGTTGCCATTCTGAGTGCGGATAGCATTCAAGTGCTTGATCAATCTGGTAAGTCAGTAGAGCGTGATCGTAAGCCAATGCCAGCACAGGCTGACTCTGTCGACCTTGGTCCATATCAGCATTACATGCAAAAAGAGATTTTTGAGCAACCTAGGGCTATTGGCGACACACTCGCTAACATCGCCTCTTTTGGCCCAGAGTTATTTGGCGCTAATCCAGATGACTGGAAAGCATTCGACCAAATTTTGATTCTGGCATGTGGCACGAGCTACTATTCGGCCTGCGTTGCTAAGTATTGGTTAGAGGATATTGCTGGTATAGCTACTCAGGTAGAAATTGCTAGCGAGTATCGTTATCGCACTACGGTGCTAAATCCAAAGACCTTAATTGTTGTTGTTTCTCAATCAGGCGAAACGGCAGATACTTTAGCTGCCTTACGTCATGCCAAGGCCCTTGGCCATCAATATACTTTAGCAATTTGTAATGTGGCAAGTAGTGCCATGGTTCGTGAAACGAATTGGCACTTCTTAACTAAAGCTGGTGCTGAAATTGGCGTAGCTTCTACTAAGGCATTTACTACGCAATTACTGGCGCTATATCTATTGGCTGTTTCTATCGCAAAGCGTGCAGGAAAAGTTTCTGCTGAAAAAGAAAAAGAGCTGCTTAGAGAACTGCGTCATTTACCAAAGGCATTGCATGCGGTACTTGCGCTTGAGCCGCAAATTATTGCTTGGAGCGATGTATTTGCTAAGTGTGAAAATGCACTCTTTTTGGGGCGTGGCTTGCACTATCCCATTGCACTTGAGGGCGCCCTAAAGTTAAAAGAAATTTCTTATATTCATGCTGAGGCTTATCCCGCTGGCGAGTTAAAGCACGGACCTTTAGCCTTGGTTACTGACAAGATGCCAGTGGTCACTGTTGCGCCTAAGGACGACTTGTTAGAAAAACTGAAGTCAAATATGCAGGAAGTAAAAGCGCGTGGTGGCAAGTTATATGTCTTTGCTGATCAAGATACTGAAATCGTTAGCAGTGAGGGCATCCATGTGATTCGTTTACCAGAGCATTATGGCAATCTGTCACCCATCTTGCATGTTGTCCCCCTTCAGCTTCTGGCCTATCACACGGCTTGTGCGCGTGGCACTGACGTTGATAAGCCGCGTAACTTAGCAAAAAGCGTGACCGTCGAATAATTTTCCTAAGTTGACTTTCGTTCGCAGTTGTGAACAAATTTAGGTAGATAAATCAGGGCTTTACGAGGCTCCCCTTTCATTTTTGTGTTCAAATAACTCTTGTTCAAGAGGATATTTGTTGTAATTTATGTTTCTGTCGAAAGCCCTTTCATGCGCTCGTTTTTATTCACTTCTGCTCATTTGTGCGGTGGCAGTGTCTGCATGTGCAGTTGGTCCTGACTTTAAACAGCCAGACGCCCCTAAAACTACTTCATATACTGAAGGCCCCTTATCTCAGAAGCTTGCTAAAGCCCCGGGTGTTCCTGGCGGCACAGATCAAGAGTTTGTAGAAGGCGCCGATATTGAAGCGCAATGGTGGGAGCTCTACAAATCTCCAGAGCTTGACGCCCTGATTAAAAAAGCCTTGGAGCAAAATCCGAATTTGGGTGCTGCAGATGCAGCGTTGCGAGCCGCACAAGAAAATGTGAATGCTCAAATTGGCGGTCAATATTTTCCTGCAGTAAGTGTTGGTGCAGGAGCTACTCGTCAACTTCAACCAGCTGCAATCTATGGTCTTCCATATGGCTCTGATACCTACAATCTTTACAACACAACGGTAAACGTCACTTATAAGCTGGATGTGTTCGGTGGGGCTCGTCGTGCTGTAGAGGGTGCAAAAGCACAAGCAGAAGTTGCTCAGTTTCAATTAGAAGGCGCCTACCTTTCGTTGACTGCAAACGTTGTTACGGGCGCTGTGAAAGAGGCTGCCTTACGTGCACAAATGCAGGCTACTGAAGAAATTTTGAAAGCGCAAACGAATCTTGCCGAAGTGACTGAGAAACAGCTACGTATTGGTACAGTCTCTAAAGTTGATGTGACTTCACAGCAAACCTTGGTGGCCAATTCTCAGGTAGATTTATTTAACTACGAGAGAAACCTAGCTTTTGCGAGAAACCAATTAGCAGTGCTAGTCGGTGAATTGCCTAGTAATGCGGCTATTACTAAATTTGATCTCACCAAGCTGCATTTGCCAGAAAAATTACCACTCTCAGTGCCTTCCAGTTTGGTCCGTCAACGCCCCGATGTTCGTGCTGCAGAAGCCCAGTTAAAGGCGCAGAACGCATTCGTTGGAGTGGCTACAGCAAACTTATTGCCACAATTTAATATCACTGGCTCAATTGGCTCTGCGGCACTTACCTCGGCAGCCCTCTTTGGCCCTAACTCATCTTTATGGTCTATTGGCGCAGGTATTTTGCAGCCCTTATTTCAGGGTGGGCAATTATTGGCACAGCGTCGGGGTGCCATTGCAAACTATGAATTGGCAGCCTATCAATATCAAGCAACAGTACTGAATGCTTTTCAAGAGGTTGCAAATGCTTTACGTGCACTTGAGACGGGTGCTCAAGCATTAAAAGCTGCGTCTGATGCAGAACGTTATGCCTATGAAACGCTAGACCTTGTACAGCAACAATACAAATTAGGCACAGCAAGTTACTTAGCAGTTTTGTACTACCAGAACCAGTATCAACAAGCAAAAGTGAAGTCTGTGGCTGCGCAAGCGACTCGCTTCTCTGATACAGCGGCACTATTTGTAGCATTAGGCGGCGGCTGGTGGAATCGTGAAGGCCCCGCATTCAAACCAAAAGACATAGCGAACAAAGATCAAAATGAAACTTCTGGAAACAATTAAGAGCAAGCTCATTGCTGCCGTTCTTGTTCTATGGGCATGGATGAAACTGAAAGCCGTGCAATGGAAATTGCGTGAGAAGGCTATTGTGCTTTGGGAAAAGGTAAAAGCTTTTTATGCCCGCATCGGTGTCAAGTGGCGCGGCACAAAAGCACACGCTAAGCTCATGGCGATGGAGCCACTCCAACGTCGTATGACCATCATGTTATGCGGCGTTTTCTTGTTACTCGGTTTGATTTTTGCTTTTAATCAATTTAAGACCTTCATGATTAAGCATTTCATATCAGGAATGGGATTGCCGCCTGCAAGCGTTTCCACAATGGTGATTGCTACTTCTGAGTGGCAGCCTAAATTAACGAGCGTTGGTAACGTCCGGGCTTTTAGGGGTGTAGACCTGAGCACTGAAATCGGCGGTTTAGTACAGACAGTACCTATCAAGTCTGGTCAAGATGTGAAAGAGGGTGAGTTACTTATCAAGTTAAACGATGCCTCTGATGTAGCGCAACTCAATTCCTTAAAAGCCTTGGCTGATCTTGCAAAAGTTATTAATGAGCGCGATAGACAGCAGCTTGCGATTCAGGCGATTAGTAAAAATGTCTTTGATACTAGCAAAGCGGATGCCAAATCCAAGCAGGCGCAGGTAGAGCAGCAGATCGCATTGGTTGCCAAGAAGAATTTAAAAGCCCCCTTTAGTGGTCGCGTGGGTATTGTGTCGATTAATCCTGGCCAGTTTGTGAATCCAGGTGACAAGTTACTAACGCTGCAGACCTTGGATCCAATTTTTGTAGATTTCAATTTGCCGCAAAGCAATGCTGAGCAAATTCAAGTTGGGCAAGATGTAGTTGTCACTACAGATGCATTTAAAGATGCCAGCTTTACTGGCAAGATTACTGCGGTAAGCCCAAAAGTAGATACTAATACCCGCAATATTCAGGTTGAGGCACAAATTGCTAATCCAGATAAGAAAATTCTGCCTGGTATGTTTGCCAATGTGAATATTAATTTGGGTGAGCAAGTGAAGTTATTGACTTTGCCACAAACGGCCGTGACCTATAACCCATACGGATCAACAGTATTTCTTGCTAAGCCTACTGGTAAAAAAGACAAGCAAGGTAATCCAGCGTTAGAGGCGCAACAAGTATTTGTCACTACCGGTAGTACTCGTGGCGACCAGGTAGCAATTCTCAAAGGTATTAATGAAGGCGATACGGTGGTTACAAGTGGTCAACTGAAATTGAAGAACGGTACACCACTCATTGTGAATAATAAGGTGCAGCCTGCAAATTCACCTGACCCTAAGCCGCAGGAATAAGTAGCAGATGAATTGGACCGACATATTCATTCGCAGACCAGTGCTATCACTGGTGGTTAGTGCACTCGTATTGGTATTTGGCTTGAAAGCGATTGGTTCTTTACCAGTCAATCAATACCCTCAAACGCAAAATGCAATTGTTACTATTACTACGGCTTACTATGGCGCAGATCCAGAAACTATCGCCGGCTTTATTACACAACCCCTAGAAGCTTCTATAGCGCAGGCGCAAGGGATTGACTACTTGTCATCGACTAGTGTCAGTGGTGTTTCCACCATTATTGCCACTTTGAAGTTGAATTACGACTCCAATGCGGCATTGACCCAGATCCAGACCCAGATTAGCGCAGTAAAAAATCAACTGCCGCCTCAAGCTCAGCAGCCGGTGCTCACGGTTCAGGTTGGCCAGTCAACTGCGGCTATGTATATGGGCTTTTATAGCGATCAGCTACCCAATAACGCCATTACCGACTATCTATTGCGTGTTGTAAAGCCAAAACTGGATTCGGTCGAAGGGGTGCAGAACGCTGAAATTATTGGCGGTAGAAAATTTGCTTTACGCGCATGGCTTGATCGTGAAAAGATGGCTGGCTTGGGGGTTGGAGCGGATGATGTCTACAGCGCAATGTCTGCTAATAATTACTTATCAGCAGTGGGTAGCACCAAGGGAGATATGGTGTCGGTTGACTTGGTAGCCGGTACCGATCTCCATACGCTTGATGAATTCCGTAAATTAGTTGTGAAAAAAGACGGCGTCAATATCGTCTATCTAGATCAAGTTGCAAGCGTCTCTTTGGGCTCTGAGGACTACAACACCAATGTGGCGTTTAGTGGAAAACAGTCGGTATTTATTGGTATCAAAGTTGCACCTCAGGCAAATTTATTAGATGTTGCACAGCGTGTTAGAGACGTAGTGCCAGACATTCAAAAGCAACTACCTATTGGCATGAATGGGAAAATTGTTTACGACTCCACTGAATTTATTACCAGCTCTATTGACGAGGTAGTTTCAACCCTGCTTGAGGCTTTGGTCATTGTGACAGTCGTGATCTATCTTTTCTTAGGAAGTGTGCGTGCAGTGGCTGTTCCAGTTATTGCAATGCCGCTATCCCTGATTGGCACTTTCTTCTTAATGCAGGTGCTCGGTTATTCCATTAATTTGCTAACCTTACTGGCTCTCGTATTGGCTATCGGCTTAGTGGTCGATGACGCCATCATCGTCGTAGAGAACGTTGATAGGCATATGAAGGAGGGTAAATCTCCGCTTGAGGCTTCTTTAATTGCCGCGCGTGAATTAGGTAGCCCGATTTTGGCAATGACCGTAGTATTGATTGCGGTGTATATCCCAATTGGTTTTCAGGGTGGTTTAACTGGTGCGCTATTCACCGAATTTGCGTTTACTTTGGCTAGCGCGGTCGCAGTATCAGGATTAATTGCGTTAACACTTTCACCAATGATGTGCTCAAGGATTTTTACCGAAGAGCAAGAGGCATCTCCCTTTGTGCAAAAGATTGACCGAATTTTTGACAAGGTGCATCACAGTTATCAAACTACCTTACGGGATCTATTGAGTACTTGGCAGGTAATCATGGTGATGGGAGCTATTCTTTTGGGCGGCGTTGCTTATTTATATGCCACAGCTCGCGCAGAACTCGCCCCTACAGAAGATCAAGGTATCGTTTTAATGCAGGCATCCGGGCCACCCAATAGCACAGTAAATCAAATGCAGACGTATGCAGATCAAATTTATGCAATTGCTGCGGCTGAACCTGAGTACGAGCAAGCATTTCAGATTACGAGTCCAACCTCTAGCTTTGGCGGTATTTTGTTAAAAGACTGGAGTTCACGTAGTCGTAACGCAACCAAATTCCAAGAAGATATGCAGCAAAAGTGGAATACGATTGCTGGAGCTCGCGTGGCAGCATTCCAATTCCCTGCATTACCTGGCGCCCAGGGCTTGCCGGTTCAAGTTGTCATTAATACAACCGAGTCTTATGAACAGCTAAATGAAGTATCTCAAGCTGTTTTGGATAAAGCACGCCGTAGCGGCAACTTTTTCTTCGTAGATTCTGATTTGAAGATTGATAAGCCCCAAGATGTTTTGGTGATTGATCGTGAAAAAGTGGCTGCCTTAGGAATGACTCAGCAACAAGTGGGTTCAGCGCTATCTGCAGCCTTGGGCGGTGGATATGTTAATTACTTCTCGGTTGCTGGCCGTTCGTACAAAGTTATTCCACAAGTAAAGCAAGTAGACCGCTTGAATCCAGATCAAATTTTGGATTACTACATTCGCACCCCTAGTGGCGCGATGATTCAGGCAAGAACTATCGCAAGTATTAAGCAAAAGGTTGTACCGCAATCAATCAATCACTTTCAGCAGTTAAATTCAGCAACGATTTCTGGGGTGAGTACACCATTTATTTCTCAGGCAGATTTATTGGAATATATGCGTCAGACCTTAAAAGAGGTTGCGCCCAATGGATACTCTATGGACTATGCAGGCCCATCTCGTCAGTTTATGGCTGAATCTGGCGGCTTTTTGGTCACCATGTTCTTTGCAATTTTGATTGTTTTCTTGGTGCTAGCCGCACAGTTTGAAAGTTTCCGCGATCCGATTGTGATTTTGGTATCCGTCCCAATGGCTCTCTTTGGAGCTCTTATCTTTATTAATCTGGGCTTTACAACCTTGAATGTTTATACGCAGGTTGGGCTAGTGACGCTGATGGGTTTAATTAGTAAGCACGGTATTTTGATTGTGGAGTTCGCTAACGTATTGCAAAAAGGCGGGCGCAGCAAGCTTGATGCGATTATTGAAGCTGCGAGTGAACGTTTAAGGCCGATCTTGATGACAACTGCTGCAATGGTCCTGGGTGTTCTGCCTTTGGTGATTGCTTCAGGAGCCGGTGCCGCAGGTCGTCAATCGATGGGTATTGTGATCTTTACCGGCCTATCAATTGGTACTCTGTTTACTTTATTTGTGGTGCCTGCGATGTACCTCTTCATGGGCGCAGATCACCATCAGAGGAAATTTAATCAAGAGTAAATACTGCCTTAGGGGTGAACTCAATATCACTTGCTGATAATGTTGAGTTCTTTCTCGGCAAATTCTTGAAAGTGTGTTTCAGTTTTAAGTTGCTTTAGCCAGCGATTGATATTTTTAAGATCTGCTCTGATCCCTGTCTCTTTGGGGAAGATCTCATTCAGTAATATCCAGCGGTGCACGCATAAGGCCAGCACAATATCTCCAAGGTGAAATTGATTGCCGGAGCAATAGGCTTGTGAAGCTAGCGTTTGATCAAGCAAAGAAAATAATTCATTGGTATCTTGATAGGCTTTTTGAATGACAACATGATTACGGTCTGCTGCGGGTGTTCTAGTTAGCCCTATGAATGTGGGGCGTAGCACCGGCCACATTGTTCCAACTTGCCAATCCATCCATTTTTCTGAGCCATATTGAGAGGCAATATCAGATGGAAAGCGCTTATTTTGATCATGCTGTGAGACTAGGTAGCGCATGATGGTATTGGATTCCCACAGAATCAGGTCACCATCTTCCAGGGTGGGAACTAAACCGTTGGGATTGAGTTTTAAGAATTCTGGTGAGCGAACAACGCCAAATTGAAGCCCTGCATCAATTCGCTCAAAATCAACCCCTTCTTTAAGTCCTAGCTCGGCAAGACACCACAATACTTTTTGAACATTAATGGAACTTTTGCGACCCCATAAACGCATCATGGCATTTCCTTGCTTGTATTAATCGGTACTAGTTTGATTGAATTTCCGTGAAATCGAGGCCAACAAATTTACTACGAGCAAAAATAAGGGGCTCTTTTTCTGGATGATTTTTAAGGTTGATCACTTTGGCAACGATGATGTTGTGGTCGCCGCCAATGTGAACGGATACTGTTTCACATTCGTAATAAGCGACGCAGTGATTAATTTGGGTTAAGCCACTGGCGGCTAGTTTATGTTCTATTCCCATAAACTGATCTTGCTTGACGGTGGCAAAGTGCATCGCTAAATCTTCTTGAGAGCGTTCTAAAACATGGATGAGGTGTGTTTTGCCTACCTCAACCCATGGCATGAGGCGAGAATGCTTCTTAAGGCTCCATAAAATCAGTGGCGGCTCAAGAGAAACTGTATTGAAAGAGCTAATAGTGATGCCGTGAGGATTTTGATCCTCATCCATACAGGTGATGACTGTGACCCCTGTTGCAAAAGATGCAAAGCCTTTGCGTAATTCTTGCGAAGTAAATGGGGTCATCAACTATGCTTACTTTGCTTCTGTTTTCACTTCTGGAGTGATCGTAGTTCCCGGAATTGGAATCAATACTTCGTTTTCTTCCGCTTTTACGCACTTAAAGCGATATTCCTTGCCGGCTTTGGATAAAAAGCTAGCGCCTTCATAGAAATCGTTTTTACACGTCTTGGTTGCAAAATCCATCACGTCTTGCGGGTTAGCGCTAGAGCTAATGAGACGCATATTGCCCATGGACATGTTGATTTCAGTGGAATAGCATCCAGTAAGCATCAAGCCAGAAACTGCAGTTAATAGTAGAATTTTTTTCATGGAAACCTCCATAATCGACAATGCTCGTTAGGATAAACCTATTAAGCAATTGTTGCGGGGAAAATACCTCCACCGAGAGAAAGAGATAGAGATATGTTTAAGGCAATATTGATCAATAAGGATGATCAGGGCTATCGCGCTGAGTTGGGGCAAGCTGATGAGGCAAGCCTGCCAGAGGGCGATGTGAGGGTCAAAGTGCTGTATTCAACCCTCAATTACAAGGATGGTCTTGCGATCACGGGCAAAGGCCCTGTGGTGCGGAGCTTCCCAATGGTCCCGGGTATCGATTTTGCAGGTGAGGTCATTGAAAGTGCCAGTTCTGATTTTAAAGCAGGCGATATGGTTCTTTTGAACGGCTGGGGTGTGGGCGAGGGGCATTGGGGTGGATTAGCTCAGCAGGCTCGAGTAAAGGCTGAATGGCTGATTCCTTTACCAACAGGCTTTACCGCTAAGCAAGCTTTAGCGATTGGTACTGCTGGCTATACAGCCATGCTGTGTGTCATGGCTTTGCAAAAACATGGCCTAAAGCCAAGTGATGGCGAGGTTTTGGTGACCGGCGCTGCTGGTGGCGTTGGCAGCTTCGCAATTACTTTGTTGAGCAAGCTGGGCTTTACCGTGGTTGCCAGTACAGGCCGCATGGCTGAAGCTGATTATTTGAAGAAATTAGGTGCTGCTGAGGTCATTGACCGCGCCACTTTATCTGCGCCAGGTAAGCCGCTTGCAAAAGAGCGTTGGGCCGCAGTTTTGGATAGTGTTGGTAGTCACACTCTAGCGAATGCCTGCGCTCAGACCAAAAGTAATGGTGCCGTCGCTGCTTGTGGTCTTGCGCAAGGCATGGATTTTCCATCAAGCGTTGCGCCATTCATTTTGCGTGGCGTTACGTTGTATGGTGTCAATAGTGTCACTGTCCCACGTGAAAAACGCATCGCCGCTTATGAGCAGTTGAGTAAATTAGTTGATCGTAAAACGTTAGACGAGATCTCTCACGAAATTACTTTGGAAGAGTCTTTGAAATATGCGCAAGAGCTCATGGCCGGTAATGTGCGCGGTCGTTTGATTGTGGACGTTAATAAATAAGAAGTTGAGAAATGATTCGATTGAGTTATTGGGGTGCTTGAGGTTTGCGCGTTTTTAGTTGAGACCAAATCTTAAGCTTCTCAGGGTTGCTTAGTTCCGACCAATCTGCAATTTCAGTTAGCGTGCGATAGCAGCCTCGACAAAAACCATTCTCAGGATTAATGTCGCACCAATTAATGCAAGGTGATGGAACTGTTGTCAAAGCAAGCCTAGATCAAATAGAAGAGCGATAAATACATCATGAGCACCCAAAAACAAATCCCCGCAGAGAGTGCCATTCATTATCCCTTAGGTGAGAATCTACCGCAGATAGGCGAAAGCATTGAGGTGGCACCAGGAGTACGTTGGCTGAGAATGCGCCTTCCTTTTGCTTTGGACCATATCAATCTATGGCTCTTGCGCGATGAAATTGACGGCGTTGCCGGCTGGACCATTGTGGATTGTGGAATCGCGAATGATGATACGAAGGCCGCATGGGAGCTGATCTTCAAAAGCCAATTAGATGGCTTGCCAGTGCTTCGAGTTCTGGTGACGCACATGCATCCAGACCATATTGGCTTATCTCAGTGGCTATGTGAAAAGTGGAATGTACCACTATGGATTTCTATGACAGACTATTTAACAGCGCAATGGTTGAGTCATAAAGAGGGTGGTGCTGCGATAGGTGCGCGTGCTGGAGGAGGTGGTTCAGCAGATCACTTTCAGAAACATGGTTTAACTACTCCCGAGGATTTAGAAAAAATTCGGGCGCGCTCTAACTACTACAGCAATATGGTGCCAGGGGTGCCGCGTCAATATCGTCGGATTATTGAAGGCGAATCGATTTTGATTGGGGGTCATTCTTGGCAGATCATCATGGGCTATGGGCACGCTCCTGAGCACGCATCGCTTTTTTGTAAAGAGCTGGGCGTTTTAATTTCTGGTGATATGTTGTTGCCGCGCATCTCCACAAACGTCAGTGTTTATGATGCTGACCCCGATGCTGATCCCTTAGGTTTGTATCTGCAATCACTGGAAAAGTATCTACCCTTGCCTGACGATACTTTAGTGCTGCCCTCTCATGGTAAGCCTTTTACTGGAATGAAGCCTAGGATTGCGCAACTCAATGCCCATCATGATGAGCGTTTGGCCGAAGCCCTGGGCGCATGTAAAAAACCGGCAACTGCTCGTGAGATAGTGCCGGTTTTATTTAAACGCGAGTTAGATATTCATCAACTCACATTTGCGATGGGTGAGGCTATTGCCCATCTGAATTACCTACTTCGTCGAGGAAAGTTGGATCGCCGGCTTTGCGAGGACGGCGTGTTGCGGTTTTCCGTGGTTTAGCTTTGACGCTGCTAGTTTTGGCAGTTGTTTCCTCTTTAGGAGCGGCAGCAGCGGCACCGGCTGCGGATACGGCATCACCAAACGACTTGAGGGCCATCATCGTAGCGTGTTGGACCTCTAAGCCCTGAATGGTCGATTTGAGAATGTTGAGATTCAAATTAAGCCAGTTCTCGACGCTTTTCAGGTCCTTAATGCGTTTCTCTAGCTCTTCAGTATCCATGCCTGGAAACGCTGAGCCAAAGCCGCCAGCAGCCTTTGAGGCATCAGTTGTGAAGGGGAATTGCCCAGCTTGACCCGCTGCACCTTGACCCCACATGGTTTTAAACATTTCTAGGCTTTGATTAAATTCTGGAATGGTTCCAAACATAAGGGCTCCGAGGTAAATAAAAAGTCGCTTTTCCAATAGAATAAGGGATTCTAGAGATTAATCCCGGTTAAGCAATGCAATTTAATGGTTTGTCCCAGCCTTACACCCGCGGTCAGGCAATTCCTGATCTGTTAAAGCAGCGCATTCTCATATTGGATGGCGCGATGGGAACCATGATCCAGCAGTACAAGCTTGGTGAGGCTGATTACCGTGGTTTGCCTGGTAACAATCGCTTTGCTGATCATCCCGGAGATATCAAAGGCAATAACGAGCTTTTGGTTTTGACTCAGCCACAAATTATTAGCACGATTCATGAGCAATATTTAGATGCTGGCGCAGACATTATCGAAACAAATACTTTTGGTGCCACATCTGTAGCCCAAGAGGATTACAAAATGGCAGGTCTAGCGCGCGAGATGAATGAGGTCTCCGCAAGACTGGCGCGCGCAGCTTGTGAAAAATACAGCACTCCTGATAAACCGCGTTTTGCAGCCGGGGCAATCGGGCCTACACCAAAGACGGCAAGCATTTCACCGGACGTAAATGATCCGGGCGCACGCAACGTAACGTTTGATGTACTACGTGCCTCCTATCGTGAGCAGATCGAAGGTTTATTTGCAGGCGGCGTGGATTTATTTTTAGTCGAAACTATTTTCGATACGCTGAATGCAAAAGCAGCTTTGTTTGCCCTCGATGAATTTTTTGAAGAGACGGGCGAACGCTTGCCTGTAATGATTTCTGGAACGGTAACTGATGCCTCCGGTCGTATTCTGTCTGGTCAAACTGTAGAGGCATTTTGGAATAGCTTACGTCATATTAAGCCGCTCACTTTTGGTTTGAATTGTGCGCTTGGCGCTGCATTGATGCGCCCCTACATTGCCGAGCTCTCACGCATTTGTGATACAGCGGTATCTTGTTATCCCAATGCAGGCTTGCCTAATCCCATGAGTGACACTGGTTTTGATGAGACACCAGATATCACTTCAAGTTTGGTTGATGGTTTTGCAAAAGATGGCTTGGTCAACTTAGTTGGTGGTTGCTGCGGCACTACGCCCGACCATATTCGTGCAATTGCTAACGCAGTTGCTAAACGCAAGCCCCGCGCTTTCTATCGTGAAAATGCAGAGGAGTCTGTATGAGTAAGTTAGGTAAAGCAATGCCACCAATGAAGCTCTCTGGCTTGGAACCATTCAATGTCACTTCGGCTGTTGGTTTTGTAAATATTGGTGAGCGCACCAACGTAACCGGCTCCAAAGCATTCTCTCGGATGATTTTGAATAATCAATTTGATGAGGCGCTTGCAGTTGCAAGACAGCAGGTTGAAAACGGCGCACAGGTTATCGACATCAATATGGATGAAGCGATGTTGGATTCTGAGGCGGCAATGACGCGCTTCCTAAATCTGATTGCATCAGAGCCTGATATCGCCCGCGTTCCCATCATGATCGACTCCTCTAAGTGGAGTGTGATTGAGGCGGGTCTGAAATGTATTCAGGGCAAGCCAATTGTCAATTCGATCTCGCTAAAAGAGGGTGAAGAGTCTTTTCGTAAACAGGCGCGCTTGATTCGTCGCTATGGTGCAGCTTCGGTTGTGATGGCTTTTGATGAAGTCGGCCAGGCAGATACTTTTAAGCGTAAGACAGAAATCTGTCAACGTTGTTATGAGATCCTCGTCAATGAAATCGGCTTTCCAGCGGAAGACATTATTTTCGATCCCAATATCTTTGCTATTGCTACCGGTATTGAGGAGCATGACAACTATGCGGTAGATTTTATTAATGCCACCCGTTGGATTAAAGAAAATCTACCTGGCGCTAAAGTCAGCGGTGGTGTTTCAAATGTGAGTTTCTCCTTCCGCGGCAATGATCGCGTACGTGAGGCGATTCATACAGTATTCCTCTATCACGCAATTCAAGCTGGCATGGATATGGGTATTGTCAACGCGGGTCAGTTAGGTGTCTACGCTGATTTGGATTCAGAGTTACGTGAGCGCGTTGAAGATGTCGTACTCAATCGCTTTAAAGAAAAAGATGGAAAAACGCCAACTGAACGTTTGTTAGACATTGCCGATCAATTCAAGGGTGGCGGTGCAAAACAAGTCGAAAACTTAGCATGGCGTGAGGCGCTAGTCCGCGAGCGCTTAACGCATGCTTTAGTACATGGCATTACAACCTTCATCGAAGAGGATACTGAAGAACTTCGTTCAGAGATTATGGGGTCTGGAGGCAGGCCAATCGAAGTGATTGAAGGCCCGTTGATGGATGGCATGAATGTCGTCGGTGACTTATTCGGTGCCGGCAAAATGTTTTTGCCGCAAGTGGTGAAGAGTGCACGTGTTATGAAGCAGGCTGTTGCTATCTTGATTCCTTATATTGAAGAAGAAAAGCGTCAACATATTGCTGCAGGTGGCGAAGCGAAAGCCAAAGGCAAGATTGTGATGGCTACGGTTAAGGGCGATGTGCACGATATCGGTAAAAATATTGTGACGGTAGTGTTGCAATGTAATAACTTTGAAGTGGCCAATATGGGCGTGATGGTTCCTTGCGCAGATATCCTGAAGCGCGCTAAGGAAGAGAATGCGGATATCGTTGGTTTATCTGGCTTAATTACACCGTCTCTAGAAGAAATGACGTACGTTGCCCAAGAGATGCAGCGCGATGATTATTTCCGTGAGCGTCAAATTCCATTGATGATTGGTGGTGCAACTACTTCGCGTGTACATACTGCTGTCAAGATCGCCCCGCATTACGACGGTCCTGTGGTGTATGTACCAGATGCTTCTCGTTCCGTATCAGTTGCCTCTAGCCTATTGTCTGACGAGAGCGCCAAGAAGTTTATTCAAGACTTGCGCGATGACTATGTTCGCATTCGTGAACAGCATGCGAATAAAAAAGCAGCACCAACAATTTCATTGGAGGCAGCACGCAAGAATCGCGAGATGATTGATTGGTCTGCTTATATTCCAGAAAAACCAAAATTCATCGGACGTCGTGTCTTTAAGAACTTTGCTCTAAGCGATATCGCTAAGTACATTGACTGGACGCCATTTTTTCAAACTTGGGACCTAGCAGGTAAATTTCCGGCAATCTTAGATGATGAGGTTGTGGGTGTTGAGGCTCGCAAGGTATATGCCGATGCCCAGGTATTACTAGATAAGTTGATCAAGGGGCAGTGGCTACAAGCTGACGCCGTAGTTGCTTTCTATCCCGCCAATACTGTTGGTGACGATATTGTTTTGTATAGCGATGAAGCGCGCGAACACCCTTTGTTTGTTTGGCACAACTTGCGTCAGCAATCTGAGCGTCCCGTGGTAGACGGTGTACGCCGACCAAATCGTTGCTTGGCGGACTATGTAGCACCAAAAGATTCTGGTGTTTCAGACTATCTTGGTTGTTTTGCTGTAACAACTGGCCACGGGGTAGAGAAAAAAGTTGCTGAGTTTCAGGCAAAGCACGATGACTATAGCGCAATTATGTTGAAGGCTTTAGCTGACCGTTTGGCCGAAGCATTTGCGGAGCTGATGCATCATCGTGTACGCACGGATTTATGGGGCTATGCTACCGATGAGATTTTGACTAATGATCAGATGATTAATGAGGAGTACCGCGGTATTCGTCCCGCACCTGGATATCCTGCTTGTCCTGCACATGAAGTGAAGCAAGATCTATTGAGGGTAATTGGTTCCGAAGATATTGGCATGACCCTGACGGAGTCTATGGCAATGAATCCCGCCTCTAGCGTGAGCGGTTTTTACTTGGCGCATCCAGACGCGCAATATTTCAACGTTGGAAAAGTGACTGCTGATCAGGTTGAGGATTTAGCTAAGAGACGCGGCCAGTCTGTTGAAGATGTTCGTCGCCAATTAGCAAGCCTGATAGATTAAACGCCCCACATCACAGGTTCGTTTTTGGCTTTTGCTTGTTTCATGAGTTCTAAAAATGGGTAAGCTCGTTGGCCAAGACGGTCTGCCAGTTTGGGTTTTTCAGCTTTTTCGTCCGCCTCATCTTTAGCCTGGGAGCGTTCCTCTAGGTCTTTGAGAATTGCTGTTTCCAAGGCGGTAATTAGAGCGGGAAGTTGTTCTTCCGTCAGAATGCCTCTGGGCTCAAGCGGCCGCCCCAAAATATCAAAGATTCGCTTAGTCAGATCTGCCAGCATGATGACGTCTGGACCAGCTTTGGAGCGGAATTGATAGATCATTTCAATAGCTTACCACCTGATAAACTCACTTATCTATGTTGCTAACCAATAAAAATCGTTTAATTGAAATCCTGAGCGCAGCCCTACAGAGCCTCGCTCAGGAGCGCGGCTTAGGAGAGCCCCCAGTACCCCGTTTAGAGCGCCCTAAGGCGGTTGATCATGGCGATGTTGCCTGCAATATTGCATTGCAGCTATCCAAAGCCTGGAAACTCAATCCGCGAGAGCTGGCGCAGGCCTTGGTGGAGCGTTTACAACAGCAACCGGGGTTTGATCAACTGATCGCATCGTGCGACATTGCGGGCCCAGGTTTTATTAACTTCCGCCTCAGTAATGCCGCCAAAACGGCAGTAGTGGGAGAGATTCTCTCGTCTGGCACTCATTTTGGTGAAAGCAAACAAGGCAGTGGTTCAGTTCCCAGCGCCATGATTGAGTTTGTCTCTGCAAATCCAACAGGCCCATTGCATGTTGGACATGGCAGGCAGGCTGCCTTAGGTGATGCCTTGGCAAACCTATTGGCAACCCAAGGAATACAAGTACATCGTGAGTTTTATTACAACGATGCTGGCGTACAAATTGCTAATTTAGCGTTATCAGTTCAAGCACGCTTAAATGGCTTAAAGCCGGGTGATACCAATTGGCCCGAGCAAGCCTATAACGGTGAATATATTGCCGAGATTGCTGCAGCCTTTAAAGCATCTCCCGAGTACCGTGATGATCTTGAAGCGATTCGTCAATTTGCTGTTGCCTATTTGCGTAATGAGCAAGATATAGACTTGAAAACTTTTGGCGTTCAGTTTGATTGCTACTACCTAGAATCATCTTTATATACCGATGGTAGCGTTAAGCAAATCGTAGAAGACTTGCAGAGCATTGGTAAAACCTATGAAGGTGAAGGTGCCTTGTGGCTAAGAACTACCGATGATGGTGATGATAAAGATCGTGTCATGCGCAAATCAGATGGTAGCTTTACCTACTTTGTGCCAGATGTAGCCTATCACGCAAGTAAATGGAGTCGTGGCTTTGCAAAGGTTATCAATGTGCAAGGTAGCGATCACCATGGCACCATTGCACGCGTTCGCTCAGGCTTGCAGGGGGTCGCGCAAAAGCGCGGATGGGATATTCCAAAGACTTATCCAGATTATGTTCTGCATAAGATGGTGACGGTAATGCGTCACGGTGAAGAAGTGAAAATTTCTAAGCGGGCTGGCTCTTATGTCACTGTTCGTGATTTAGTGGAGTGGTCTGGTGGCATCACTCCAGAAATGACGCCTGAAGAAAGAGAATTGGCTCTACAGCATGGCCGAGATGCTGTACGCTTTTTCTTGATCTCTCGTAAGGCAGATACTGAATTTGTATTCGATATCGATTTGGCGTTACAGCAAAATGATGAAAATCCAGTGTTCTATGTGCAATATGCTCATGCCCGTATTAGCTCTATCTTGAAGCAATGGGACGGTAAGGTCGCAGATCTAGCTAATGCTGATTTTTCTTTATTGCAAAGCAAGGCATCGGATCATTTATTAAGACGTCTTGCAGAGTATCCTGAGGTATTGACCGACGCTGCTGCTGAATTAGCTCCGCATGCCCTCGCTTTTTATTTGCGTGATTTAGCGGGTGACTTCCACACTTTCTATAATGCGGATCGTGTGTTGGTGGATGATCAGAATTTGAAGCTAGCGCGTCTTGCATTGCTGTCAGCAACCCGCCAAGTTTTGCAAAATGGCTTGAAGGTTTTAGGGGTTTCTGCGCCGGCAAAGATGTAGTAGCAATATATGAAGTGAATATGTAAGATGAGGAAATGATGAAAAGACCGAATCAACAAGCTGGCCTCATGAAGCAGGGCAATCAGGCTCAATATGGCGGCACTATCTTGGGCTTTGTTTTGGGCTTGGGTGCTGGTCTAGGGATTGCATTTGTGATTGCCTTCTATCTCTCTAAAAATACCCCTCAAGAAAGACCTGGTGTACGGGCTCCTAATTTACCGTTAACTATTAAATCTTTAAGCACTCCTGCTGAAGGGGAATCTGCTGCACCGGCAGAGCCATTGGATCTAAATAAACCGCTACAAGGTAAGGCTCCCGCTGCGGCATCTGCCGATCCTATTGGCGATTTAGTCAATGGTAAAAAGCCAGCTGAAAACACTACAGCCCAGACTCCTAAAGGCGACGCTATTTATTTCTTGCAGGTAGGTGCATTTACAAAGCGTGCAGATGCAGATGCACAAAAAGCTGCTTTAGCTATTCAGGGTATCCAAACGCAATTGAGTGAAGTGACTAGTGACGGCAACACGCTATGGCGTGTCCGATCAGGTCCCTATGGCAGCGTTGAGGAAAGCGCTCCTGCGCGTGATAAATTAAATGGCATGGGTATTAAACCAGCCCTGATTAAAGCTAGCAAATAAAGTAAACATCATGATCTCATTTAGCAAAAGAGCATTTCTTGTACTGACTTTAATTTTCTTGAGCGGCATCGCTAGTGCGCAAGGTCAAAAAATTGAAGAAGGTTTTGATTACCGAGTCCTCCCAGTCCCCCAGCCGGTAGAGACCAAGGGTAAAGTCGAGGTGATTGAATTCTTTTGGTATGGTTGTCCACATTGCTATGACTTTGAGCCAGAATTGAGTGCATGGGTTAAGCGTCAACCAAAAGACGTAGCCTTCCGCAGGGTTCCAGTAGCTTTTCGTGATGACTTTTTGCCACACAGCCAGCTTTACTATGCGCTTGAGGCAATGGGTAAGGGCGATGCCTTAAATGAAAAGGTAATGTACGCCATACATAAAGAAAATAAACACTTATTAACAGAGCCTGAAATTGCTGACTGGGTTGCTTCACAAGGGGTTGATCGCAATACCTTCTTAGCTACCTACCGCTCTTTTGCGGTGGTATCTAAAGCAAGAGCTGCAAAACAATTGACAGAGGCCTATCGAATTGATGGCGTACCAACCATTGTGATGCAGGGTAAATATGTCACATCCCCTTCAATTGCTGGAACTAAAGCTAAAGCATTGGTTGTGATGGATTATCTAGAAGATAAAATTCGTAAAGATAAGTACAAGCAGTAGTTACAAAAAATTGAAGTTCTATTTTGCAATTGCTTAGATTTTGACGAAGCGACGCACGATCCAAAAGTAAAGTGGGTATGGCAGAATTCTCAAGAGTTTCAAAAATCTTGAGAATCTTTTGGGGAAGTGAATATCAAATTCTCCCCTTTGAATCCCGCTTAGAATTTCTGTTGCTGCTTGCTCAGCGCTAATTAACGCGGGCATCTCAAAATCATTTTGAGCCGTAGCCTCGGTTGCAACAAAGCCCGGAGAAATCATGTGCACGCTTACTCCTTCCGGAAGTAAGTCGTAATAGAGCGTTTCGCAAAAGTTAATAATGCCAGCTTTGCTTGGCCCGTATGCCAAGGCTTTAGGTAGACCGCTATAACCTGCAACGCTACCAACAATGGCGATATGGCCGGCATGTGCTTTAAGCATTTCAGGGAGCACTAAAGCCACCGCTCTCATGGGTCCTAGGAGGTTGGCTTCAATCGTTTGCTCTGCTGCTTGAATCTCAAAATCATCAGCACGCAAAGGAATATACATTCCAGAGACAAACAAGAGTAGATCTATCCCACCCCATGTATTGAGGAGTGTTTGGTAGGCGCCATGAAATTGATCATCATTAGTGACATCTAGAGGGATCACGAGTGCTTGATCTGTTTGTGCTTGCGCTGCAATTGCATTTAAGCGCTCGACCCTTCTGCTAGAGAGTGCAACTTTAGCGCCCTGTGCTAGCAGAGCATTGGCACACGCTTCACCAATTCCGCTTGAGGCACCAATGACCCAAACACGCTTGCCTGAGAAATGATCAATTCCGCGCTGCTTCATGCTTTTAGGGCATCCGGAGATGTTTTGATAGTTTGGTGGCTGAGCGTAAATTGCACAACATCAATATTACGTTCTGAGAATCCGGCGGCGCAGTACATAAGATAGAAATTCCAAAGACGTATGAATGCTTCATCAAATCCTAGTTGACGTACTTCCTTAAGTTTTTGATTAAAGCTCTCGCGCCAAAGACATAGCGTTTTAGTGTAATCTGCCCCAAATGCAAATTCTTCTTCAATCTGTAAGCCTGCTTTTTCCGCACTTGCTTTAAAGCTAGCGCACGAAGGGAGCATGCCTCCGGGGAATACATATTGCTGAATGAAATCCGTATTGTGGCGATACCGTTCAAATAGCTCTTCGGCAATCACAATGGTCTGTATGCAAGCCTTACCCCCAGCTTTCAGACATTGAGCAATAGTCTGAAAATATTCAGGCCAATGCTTTTCACCAACCGCTTCAAACATTTCTACAGAAGCAATGCCATCAAACCGCTCCTGGCAATCACGGTAGTCTTGTAGCCTGACCTCAAAAGTAGCCTGCTGGGATGTTTGGGGATGAATTTTTGCTAATCTATCTTCTGCGTAGGCTTTTTGCTCGGTTGAAAGAGTGAGCCCCGTAATGTTTCTTCCGCTAAGCAATGCTTCTTCCATTACTCCACCCCAGCCGCAGCCGATTTCTAAAATTCGATCACCCATCTTGGTGTTGAGAGAGTCAAGAATGCGTCTAATTTTGGCGCGTTGTGCTTCCGCAAGAGTTTGCTGATCACCTTGAGAAAACCAGGCGCTGGAATAGCTCATGCTCGGGTCTAGCCACAAGCTATAAAAAGGGTTGCCTAGGTCATAGTGCGCATGAATATTTTTACGGCTTCCCGTTTTGGTGTTATCCCGCAGCCAGTGTTTCAGGCGATAGAGGATTGAGCCATACCAACTGCCATAGATGGCCTTTTCAAGAATGGTGCGATTGCGAATAGCTAATTCCAAGAGTGCTTTTAAGTCTGAAGTATTCCACTCCCCGCGAATATAGCTTTCTGCAAATCCAATATCGCCATGTGACATGACCTGCTTAAATACGGACCAATCTAAGATTTGGATATCTGCCCTTAATGAATCTGATGGATTACCAAATTCTTTTATCTCTCCGTTGGGCAGGGTCAGATTAAGGTGACCGTTGGTCAGTTTCGCTAAGATGGCCAAAAGCGCTTTGGCGCACAGGTCTTGTTTGCGCAAATGAACCGCATTAGTTTGCGGTCGTGAAAAATTCAGTCGAGAAAGTAAGGTCTGTCCAGGGCGATTCATCTGCTGACTTCGAATTCCGGTGGTTTAGGTTTTGAGTGAAAGGGTACACCTTTTAGCCATAATTTCAATGCTTGCCAATGGATACGGAAAATCACTCCAAGGCTCATGAGGGGGTAGCGTAAAAGGGCTAGGTATAGGTTGGACTTGCTAAGGGGGCGACCCGTGCCGCTAATGCTGGTATTAATGAGGGGCAGTCCGTCCTCATGAAGCTCAATGCGGTATACGGAGTTTTTCTTTGAGCTACTATCTTCGGAAAATAAAAAGCGAAATTGATATTCGCCTCGCACTTCGCAGAACGGCGAAACATGAAACACCTTCTTACTGCTAAGCGTCTCTCCAGATTGCAGGGGCTCTCCTGAATCTTTATGCAATAAGTAGCAATGACGCTCGCCAAAAGTATTATTTACTTCAGCCAACACCGCTTTAACTAAGCCATCAGAATTTGTGCATACCCAGAAGCTAACGGGATTAAATACGTAACCTAGCACTCTAGGAAAGGTATGCAGCCATATTTCTCCATCGATGTTGTGAAGACCATTTTCTTGCAAAATATTTTCAATCCAAGAGAGGCTATCAGCCTCACCAAGCCCATGATCCTTATCAAAGAAGGAGCAGATACCTAAGCTATTGTCGCGAAGGCCGCAATCGCGAAGCAGGCGGGGATTTTGCTTTCTTGTCCGCATGGGAATAGATAGGGTGAATACACCGTAGCCAAAAGCATTCTTTGCCGGTCGCAGACGCCGATGTTTCACTACTCCAAAGTTGATCTTTGGTTGATTCATTTAACGGGCATCTTGCTTGGGAGTGCTTTGCAGTGGTGACCGAATATTTTCTATTAAGGCCTCTGCGACTAGCTCACCAGATCTCAATCCATCCTCATGAAAGCCAAAGCCTGTCCAAGCCCCGCAATACCAAATGGAGAATGTACCCTGAATCAGAGGCAATTCTTTTTGGGCTTGAATGGCATTCATATCAAATACTGGATGTGAATAGTGAATCTCTTGATGAACTAGCTTAGGGTCTGGCTCGGATGCGGGATTCAGACTCACAATAATCTGTGTGTTTTTCAATTGCTCGGGTAATGGCTGTAATCGATTGATGAGGTAGTTAACGCTGACGTGCTGTTTAGAGGAGGGCGTGGTGCCTGATTTTGCTGTGTAGTTCCAGGCAGCCCAGCAGCGCTTTGCTTCGGGTAGGAAGCGCGTGTCTGTGTGCAGAATGGCCCGATTCTTTTGGTAAGGAACGGCGGCAAGAATATTTCTGGCTTGCTGGTCAATCCCATGAACCAGATCTAGAGTTTGATCACTATGGCAGGCCATCACCACTTCATCAAACATTGCAGAGCCCGATGAGCTAATGACCTCAACTTGGGCTGCATCACCTTGACTAGCATTGACTCGCAATACCGCTTCGCGTTTAATCGCAATCTGGTGTTTCTCGAGGGCGCTCACAATGCGTTTAACGTATTCCCGTGAACCACCTTTGATGGTGAGCCACTGTGGTCGATTCTGGATTTGCAATAAGCCATGGTTGTGGCAGAAACGAACCATGGTCTGAATCGGAAATGCCAACATTTGCTCAACAGAGCAAGACCAGATCGCGCCAATCATGGGGAGAAAGTAATTCTCTCTGAAACTTTGGCTAAAACGGTTTCGATCTAAAAAATTGGAAATTGTTTCATCTGGCTCAGCATAGTGGTGGCCGGCATCTATCTGCTGCTGAGCAAGCTTGGTGGCCATACGATTGAAGCGCAAGATGTCATATGCCATTCTCCAAAAGGATGGTGAGAGCAAATTCGACCGTTGCCCAAAAAAAGAATTGAGGTCATTCCCCGCCCATTCAATTTTAGGGTGATGAGGACTTTTTTCGGAAGCATCAATAGACACTGAAAATGACATTTCAGAAGGGGCCACGGGCGCCTTAATTTCTTCAAAAAGTCTGACTAAGCGGGGGTAGGTCTTACGGTTAAAAACTAAGAAGCCAGTGTCTATGCCATGTGTAATTTCTTGACCAGCTATATTGCAAGTGAAGTCAACGGTGTTGCTATGTCCACCAATATGGTCTCCACCTTCATATAGGGTGATTTCCATTTCAGGATGCTGTCTTAGTGCATATGCGCAGCCTAGACCAGAGATGCCGGCGCCAATAATGGCAATTCTTTTTTTGATCACTGCGCTTTTTCCTTCAGGAGTTTTTCTATCTCATCCGTTATGGAGTTACTAGTAGGCTTAGTGACACTACCAAAAGAGTCAACGACATTGCCATTGCGATCTATTAAATATTTATAGAAATTCCATTTTGGAGTGGTACCTGTTTTGGCAATCAGCATTTTGAAAAAAGAGTTTGGATTGCTGCCCGAAACTACGGTTTTGGCAAACATAGGGAATTTCACGTCATATGTGTTTTTACAAAAGTCTGCGATTTCTTTATTACTGCCGGGTTCTTGTTGACCAAAATCATTCGAAGGAAAGCCAAGCACTACAAAACCTTGATCTTTGTATTTGGCATAGATTTTTTCTAGGCCCTCATATTGACTGGTGAATCCACAAAAGCTGGCAGTATTTACTGCCAAAATGACTTTACCTTGATATTGGCAGAGATTTTGTGGCGCCTCATCTTGTAGGCGTGGAAAAGTATGGGATAAGAGTGGGCTACAGCTAGGGGCTGCATTTGCTAGCTTGATCCCTGGAAAAAAGATAAAAAGAGTAAAAAGACAGCCAACTACTATATTGCTTACGATGCGGTTCATATTGTCTCTTCGTTGTTCTGCAGATTAGGCGTCAAGTCTAAGACATTATGAGCAATATCGCAGGGCCTCACGTAAAGCCATTAATATGGAGTTATGAGCACTTTGCCCCCACCCTCTTTTGAATCTAAAGTTTGCCCTTTGGCAGAGCTCGATGCTCGAATTGCTAAGTTACCAAGACCCTTAGTATTCACTAACGGGGTGTTTGATATTTTGCATCGTGGCCACGCTAGTTATTTAGCTCAAGCTCGAGCGCTAGGCGCAAGTTTGGTGGTGGGAGTGAATTCTGATGCGTCAGTCAGGATGTTGGGTAAGGGGGATGACAGGCCTATTAACTCTGAGGCAGACCGTCAGGCTTTATTAGCTGCTCTTGAGAGTGTTGATATGGCAGTGTTATTCACTGAGCAAACACCCGTTAATCTGATCGAGAAAATCCACCCTGATATTTACGTAAAGGGTGGCGATTATGAGATCGATAGCTTGGCAGAAACCCAGCTTGTAAAAACCTGGGGCGGGAAGGCGATTGCCATTCCTTTTTTATACGAGCGGTCAACTACTAGCTTGCTAGGAAAAATCCGCTCTTAATATTTCTTATAAGTTCTTTAAGAGCCACGCCCACACACCGCGCAATACCAAGCCTTCGCTGATTTCAATGTTGACTGCATTAAGCTTGCTCAACTGCCCAATTTCTTTTGCCAACACTTTGGCATTGCCACCGTCAAGCCATACTTTTTCAATCGGGTGATTCATTTCTTTTGCAATATTGAGCGCGTATTGAACAGCACCAATTTGAGCGGCATCACAACCGCCAATAATGGCGTCATTGGTACAAACACCAAAACCATGGTGAGCATCGCCGCGGATTGCCAGGGGTAGCTGCGCTGTGTTGGTCTCTAAGCTTTTTTGCATCAGGCTTAGGCCTGGCAAGATCCAGCCGCCATAGTGGACGCCGTTAGAGCCCAACAAATCAATGGTTGTAGCGGTGCCGGCATTGATGATCAAAGTATTTCTCTTGGATAATGCACGTGCTCCTATGATGGCTGCCATGCGATCTGCGCCAAGCTTGCTAGGCTCTTGGTATAAGGTGCGAATCCCTTCAAAAGTACTATCACCGCTTAATTGCTTCCATGCAATCTCTTTCCATTGAGGAAAGAGTGATTTGAGATTGATGATTGCTTCTTCACCTGCGACACAACTAAAGGCAATTGCGCTCGGCATTGGAAGGGTCTTAGAGATGTAATCAGCTAATTCAGCTCGGTGCTCGGGCGATTGCAATGAAGCGCTGCTAATAGATCCTGAATAGGCCCATAATTTTTTCTGTTGGTCAGATGGCTGTTGATTTGATTCAACAGCAGCCCATTTCAAGCGGGTATTGCCAACATCAAATATTAAATAGAGACTCATGATTGCATTCTGAGAGAAACATCACCAGCATAAATTGCAACGGTTTTATCTGCTTGCTCAAGCATAAGGGCTCCCTTGGCATCAACTCCTCTTGCAATACCGTAGGTGGGATCTTTTCCTGCCCCTGATATGCATACTTTTTGACCTGCAAAAGCATCCCATTTAAGCCACTGACTTTGATATGCTGCAAAACCGTGTTGATCAAAGTTTTTGAAATGCTTCACAAACGAATCAATTAAGCTTAGCCAAAGATATTCAGCTTCAAGGGGTTTTACTTCTGGGGGTAGCAATTGCTCTATTGAGCTGACTTTAATGTCACTTTGATCAAGATTTTTTTCTATGGCGCTGGCGTTCCGTAAATTCATGCCAACACCAACAATCATCCAGCTAGGCTCACCCGATTTTGCTTGTCCACCTTCAATCAAAATGCCACCCAATTTTGCATTGTTCAGCAATAAATCATTGGGCCATTTGAGGCGAAGCCCTGCATGATGAAGAAGATCCTGCTCAAGATGGCATGCCTTAGCAATACCTTCAATAGTTGCCAAACCCACCACAAGACTTAATCCCGTTAATTCAGCAGGGCTTCTGCTGAAAGGAAAAGCCATTGAAAAGCAGAGAGAGTCTTCGGGGTTGGCTACCCAGACGCGTCCAGCCCGCCCTTTACCCGCTGTCTGCTTTTGGGTGATGCGAGCAACGGGGTCAATGAGCGCGCCAGCCCGCCAGCGCTCAAGAAGATCATCGTTGGTGGATTTGGTTTCAGCAACACGTTCAAGGATGCAATTAGCAGTCATTTCGCCATTGTAGAAAGGTCTGACCTAGAATTGTGGAATGCACGAGAAAGTTCAGCGTCCTCGCAAATTGGCATGGCCTCTACAAGCTATGCCCCTGGCTAGAGCCTCTAGCCTCATGTATGCCCTTCTAATCCTGTACATAAGCCTAAATCCATTCGATTTTGACTTCCAAAACGGAATTACTGCGTGGGCATGGGTGGATGCTCCTTTGCCACGTTTTATTACCCTCTTTGATGTTTCAGCGAATATCCTGGCTTATATCCCCTTTGGGTTTCTATTGGTTTTTGCTGCATATCCACGTTGGCGAAATTTTGTTGCCTTGGGTATGGCCATTAGTCTGAGCGCTCTCGTTGCTTTTAGTGTCGAAACTCTGCAATCTTGGGTTCCTACCCGTATTCCGAGCTTGATGGATTGGTGGGCCAATGTATTTGGGGGCTTATTAGGCGGCTTATTGGCGATTCCTTTGGGTCCCGAGTGGTTATCTGGAAGCGCCCTACGGCGTAGATTTGACCAGTGGTTTGGTTTGAATTGGGCAATCTGTGTGCTGTGTCTTTTATTTCCATGGTCACAGATTTACCCCCAAAGTTCTTGGTTGGGCATTGGTGGCTGGGGGCATGTGATTTTCGGATCGATCGATTGGGGAACAACGGTGATCAATCAAGTGGTGCAAGAAACACTGATTACCGGCCTTTGTTGGTTGGGCGCGGCACTTTTATTGTCTCTAGGGATGCGCCCCAAAGCGCCTCAGTGGCAAATCCTCAATGGTTTGCTTGGTTTCACCGTTTTGCTAAAGATATTGTTTACAGCCCTTCAGTTTGGAGGGGAGTTTAGTTTGATATGGCTCACTACCGGTGCTTTCTGGGGAATGTGTTTAGCAGTCCTAGCTTTGCGATGGGCATTGCGTTTACGTCAAAGCACAAAGTACTACTTAGCGATGCTCTGTTTGATCGTCGTAACCATCGCCATCAATGTATTGCCCGATAATCCTTATTTCATACTCACCCTAAGACATTGGAACCAAGGACGTTTATTGCACTTTAATGAGTTGATGCAGTGGGTTTCAGTGATATGGTTACCCATGGCCTTCTTTTGGATGATTCGTAACACCAAAGAACTTCAATCAACACATTGATACATATAATTTTTCTATGAGCTTTTCACATCACTTATTTTTTTGCTTGAATCAACGTAGTAACGGTGAAGACTGTTGTGATCGTCATAATGCTTTTGCCCTATTTGAGTACGCTAAAAATAGAGTCAAAGAACTCGGGCTTGCGGGCCCTGGAAAAATTCGGGTGAATAAAGCGGGATGTTTAGATCGCTGCGCTGACGGACCCGTCATGGTGATCTATCCACAAGGTACTTGGTACACCATGATTGATAAAGAGGACGTCGAAGAAATTATTCAATCCCATTTAATCCAGGGTATACCGGTAGAGCGTTTGCAATTGGCTTAGAAAAGCTAAGTTAATTCAGTTTTTGTTGAAAGTGTGTTCATGAATAGCCGTAACAAAGTAATTCAGATTGATGGTCTTGTTGGTTCAATGGAAATGTCCATCGATCTCCCAGATGAATTAAAAACTAACCCAGCCTTTATGGTGCGTGGCCTGGCATTGGTGGCGCATCCTCATCCTTTGATGGGGGGTACGATGGATAACAAAGTTGCCCAAACTATGGCCCGAGCATTTAATCAGTTGGGATATGTGAGCGTGCGTCCAAACTTTCGTGGTGTTGGTGGCACAGTGGGCGTACATGATAACGGCGTTGGTGAGTTAGAAGATTTGCTACATGTGACTGAGTGGATGCAAACACCATCAAGCTGGTCTCAACTCGAGGCTAGCGCCAATCAAGCGTGGACTGCCTCTGCGAATACTTTGCCATTAGTAGTTTCTGGATTTTCCTTTGGTAGTTTTGTTGGCAGTCACTTGGTCCAAAGATTGGCCGAGTTAGGTCGTCCTGCAGAGCGCCTAGTCATGGTAGGAAGTGCGGCCGGTAAGTGGACATTAGCTCAGGTGCCTGCTGATACGATTTTGATTCACGGTGAGCTCGATGAAACTATTCCGTTAATAGATGTCTTGGATTGGGCGCGTCCCCAAGAACTCACCGTTCAAGTAGTGCCAGGCGCCGACCATTTTTTCCATCGTCGTCTGCATTGCATTCGCAATATTATTTCTGGTGCCTGGTTAGGTATGCCAGACCATCGCAAACAATCAGAATAAGAAAGAAAAATATGGCTGAAGAAAAATCACTGATTGAGTATCCCTCTCTTTTTCCTATCAAGGTAATGGGAAAAAATAATCCAGAGTATTTGCCTGCAATAGTGCATATTGCTAAGCAATTTGATCCTACTTTTGACGAGAGTAAGGTAGAGCAGAGACCATCAAAGGATGGAAATTATTTGGGTATTACTTTGCCCATTACAGCGACTAGTCGCGAACAGTTAGATGAGCTTTATCGTACGTTATCAACCCATCCATTAGTGAGCATCGTTCTCTAATCAGAGTTCATGACGGTTTTCGTAAAGCACCTTGGTCTAGTAGATTACGCTGAAACGTATGAAGCAATGCGCCTCTTTACAAGGGAGCGTAATAGCGATACACCAGATGAAATATGGCTCTTGGAGCACCCTCCGGTATTTACATTAGGCTTGGCTGGCGATGCAGGCAATCTGCATTCCCCAAGTCATGACATTCCAATGGTGCAAGTAGATCGGGGTGGCGAGATTACTTATCATGGGCCCGGTCAGATCGTTGTCTATCTCTTGCTTGATCTCAAACGACTTGGGATTTTTGTAAAAGAGTTGGTCTTCCGTATTGAACAAGCGCTGATCGATGCCTTGGCGCATTTTGGTATTCAGGCAGAAAGAAAGCCTGGCGCCCCAGGAATTTATATATCCCAACAGCCAGGCGTCTCGGTTGAATGGGTTGGGGCAAAGGTGGCTGCTCTTGGTCTAAAAGTCTCAAAAAGCTGCTCGTACCATGGCCTAGCCTTGAATGTAGCTACTGATTTAGAGGCATTTGGGCGTATCCACCCTTGTGGCTATGAGGGCTTAAAGACGGTAGATATGCAAACCCTTGGGATCAAGGACAATATAGACACTATTAGCCAAAGGCTTTTGGAGCACTTACAAAAGCAACTAATGCCATGACCATAAATAAGACCGATATCAAGCCATCAGTAGAAGAGCGACAAGATCTTCAATACGATGCTACCCGCAAGCAAAAATCGAGCGAGAAGACTGCACGTATTCCAATCAAGATCGTGCCTTTGGAGCAAGTGCTAAAGAAGCCAGACTGGATTCGGGTAAGAGCCGCATCAGGTAACTCACGCTTTGCTGAGATTAAAAAGATTTTGCGGGAAAACGAATTAGTCACAGTGTGTGAAGAGGCAAGTTGCCCTAATATCGGTGAGTGTTTTGGCAAGGGCACTGCAACCTTCATGATCATGGGTGATAAGTGCACACGTCGCTGCCCATTCTGTGACGTGGGTCATGGTAGACCCGATCCCTTGGACGAAAAAGAGCCCGCTAACTTAGCGCGCACTATTGCCGCACTCAAATTAAATTACGTCGTGATCACCAGCGTGGATCGTGATGACCTGCGTGATGGTGGCGCAATGCATTATGTCGATTGCATTTCTCAATCGCGTGCACAGTCTCCCAATACCCGTATTGAAGTATTGGTGCCTGATTTCCGTGGACGTCTTGATAAAGCTCTAGACACCTTTGCTGAGCATGCTCCGCAAGGTTTGCCAGATGTGATGAATCACAACCTAGAGACAGTGCCTCGTCTGTATAAACAAGCGCGTCCCGGAGCTGATTACCTCCATTCCTTGAAGTTGTTAAAAGAATTTAAGGAGCGCTTTCCTAATATCCCAACCAAGAGTGGTTTGATGGTGGGTCTAGGGGAAACGGATGAAGAAATTCTCGAGGTCATGCGTGATATGCGTGAGCACAATATCGACATGCTTACTATTGGTCAGTATCTAGCGCCATCAGGCCATCACTTACCAGTTACGCGTTATGTTCACCCTGATGTATTTAAGATGTTTGAAGAGAGGGCCTATGAGATGGGCTTCTCTCATGCTGCAGTAGGTGCCATGGTGCGATCCAGTTATCACGCAGATCAACAGGCGCATGGAGCCGGCATTGTTTAGAGGCGCTTTAAAAGTCTGCATCTTTTTAGCGGTATTTATTCTTCTCTCTGCATGTAGTCCTACTCTCAATTGGCGCACCGTTCAGTCTCCAGAACAAGGCTATAACGCATTGTTTCCGGGTAAGCCAGACAAGCTTGAGCGTCGTATTCCGTATCAGGATCAAGAGTTCTTACAAACACTTGAAGCAGTGAAGGTTGAAGATGATATTTATTCGATCAGTGCGATTCAATTAACTAATGCTCAAGTTGTGCTGGCACCAAAATTAATTAGTCAGCTACAAAGTAATGTAGTAGATCGGGCAAAAGCATCTGGTGGCTCGGTCACTATTGAAGACTCTTTTTATCAAACAGCTGACCATCATCGTTTGCCAAGTAAAGACTATTTCATTGCTTTTAAGTCGAACGAAAAATTTCAACAGGTAATGAGGGTTCGCTGGATAACCCGTTCCATGGGAAATGGGAGCCTATGGATTTACCAAATTTCAGTTTTACATGCCGGTAGTAATGTGGATAACGCTAAAGTATTTCTATCTCAAGAGGCGTATGCAAACTTCTTTAGCGAGTTCTATCCAGAGTAAAACTCAGAAGTGAATGCTGAAAAAGTGACTACGCTTTTTCTAATGCAGCTACTTTGGCTTCGAGCGCTTCTAGCTTTTCTCTAGTCTTAGCAAGTACTTTGGTCTGAAGCTCAAACTCTTCGCGAGTGACAAGATCCATTTTCTGAAAACCTTGGTTCATCATGGCGCGCACATTTTTTTCAATTTCCTGTGCTGGTGAATTACGAATCGCATCCCCAACTTTGTTCTGCATATCGTTAGCAATACGTTGGATTTGTTCGAGGATTTCGCCAGGTTTTTGCATGATGGGCTTTTCAGTTGAGTTAAGAGTTGTATAAAACACACACATTCGTATTTTATGTTGAACCCACAATGATGGCTTAATAGGTGTTTCTTGGGAAAATTCCCTATATATTCACTATCTTGGTGCCTATATATGCACCAAGATAGTGAATATGCATTAATAAAGTGATTCAATTCCAAATGACATGGAGGCAAAGCTTCATCATCACCCCATGCAATAAGCATTTAACCGATTTTCTATTTTTTTGATTACAACCAGTAAGGAGCATTAGATGAAAACTTTACATAAGAAAGCAATGTCTGCAGCAGCAGTAGCATTGTTGAGCGGCTTGGCGTGCTCATCTGTATTCGCAGAAGAGGCAGCAGCTGAAGCCCCTGAAGCAAGCCCAATTACAGCAAACGTAACAATCGTAAACGACTATCGCTATCGTGGTATCAGCCAGTCAAACTTTAAGCCAGCCATCCAAGGTGGCTTTGATTACGCTCACGAGAGTGGTTTCTACATTGGTAACTGGAACAGTTCAATTAGCTGGGTAAGCGACAATGCAGTTAATGCCGGTGTTAAACCAGTATCAGCCCCTATTGAGATGGACTTCTATGCAGGTATTAAGAAAGAATTGATCGGCGAAGGTTTTGCTTCTGATTTGGGCGTGCTCCAGTACTACTATCCAACTAGCGGTCTAACAACAACTGCGAACATGGTTAACCCAAATACAACTGAAGTTTATGTTGCTCAAAACTTTACTTTTGGCCCGGTTACTGGTTTCGGTAAAGTTTCATATGCCGTTTCTACATTATTCGGTAACGTGAACTCCACTGGTTCTTACTACCCAGATTTGACTTTGAACTATGACACTGGCGTTTGGGGATTGGCTTTGAATGGCCACATTGGTTATCAGTATGTTGCTGGGAATCAAGCAAACAAAGGAACTTATAACTCTGTTTTGAGTAATAGCACTTTGTATAGCTACACAGACTGGAAGTTGGGTGTAACCAAAGACTTTGGCGGTGGTTTATCAGCTGCCATTGCTTATGTTGGTACCAATGCTGCAACAGTACAAGGTGGATATTCATACGTTAGCCCACAAGGTAAGAACTTGGGTAAATCAACTGGTTTAGTTTCCTTAACAAAGACTTTCTAATTTCCAACTCTGAACGGAGAAACACATGAAATTAATTACCGCAATCATCAAGCCCTTCAAGCTTGACGAAGTGCGCGAGGCTCTCTCAGAAGTGGGAGTTTCGGGCATCACCGTCACTGAAGTTAAAGGCTTTGGTCGTCAAAAAGGTCACACCGAGTTGTATCGCGGTGCTGAGTATGTGGTTGATTTTTTACCTAAAGTAAAAATTGAAGCTGCTGTTGAAGATGGCATTTTGGAGCGTGCGATTGAAGCAATTGAAAAATCAGCACGTACAGGCAAGATTGGCGATGGCAAGATTTTTGTCTCACCGGTTGAGCACGTCATTCGTATTCGTACCGGTGAAACCGGCGCGTCAGCACTTTAAAGAGAGGTTCAAAATGTTAACTTGGATGAAACGACTCGTTGCTGGTGGTGCTATGGCCTTGGCTATTGGCGCTACTGGTGTGATTGTTACTTCACCAGCGCATGCTGATGAAGTTAAAAAACCTGCAGTTACTGCTCCTGCCGCTACTCCAGCAGCTGCAGAACCTGCACCCGTACTTTGCTCTGAAAAGTGCAACAAGGGCGATACTGCTTGGATGTTAGTTTCTACAGCACTTGTGTTGTTGATGACGCTTCCTGGTTTGGCTTTGTTCTACGGTGGTTTGACACGTAGCAAAAACATTCTGTCAATCTGCATGCAATGTTTTATGGTCTTCTCTGTAATTACTGTGCTCTGGGCAATCTATGGCTACAGTTTTGCATTTACAGAAGGCGGAGCATTCATTGGTGGACTCGATCGCTTGTTCTTGGCTGGTATGAACCCAGACTCAGTTGCAGCAACCTTTAGTAAGGGTGTTGTGATTCCTGAGTATGTATTCATGGCTTTCCAAGCAGTGTTCGCAACTATCACTTGCTGCTTGATCATTGGTTCCTTTGCTGAGCGCGCTAAGTTCTCTGCAATCTTGGTATTCATGATCATTTGGTTCACATTCAGCTACTTGCCAATCGCTCACATGGTTTGGTTCTGGCCTGGTCCAGATGACATCAAAGATGCTGCATCACTCGAGGCAATTACTGCTCGTGCTGGTTGGTTATGGCAAAAAGGTGTTCTCGACTTCGCTGGCGGTACTGTTGTTCACATCAATGCTGCGATCGCAGGCTTGGTTGGTTCATTCGTTATCGGTAAGCGTATTGGTTACGGCAAAGAAGCAATGAAGCCACATAACTTAGTTTATGTAATGACTGGTGCTGCACTCTTGTGGTTCGGTTGGTTTGGTTTCAATGCTGGTTCAGCACTCGAAGCAAACGGTAGCGCAGCATTGGCTTTCGTGAATACATATTTGGCTACTGCTGCTGCTGTATTGGGCTGGTCTGTTGCTGAGTGGGTTCTCAAAGGTAAGCCTTCCATGTTGGGCGCTGCTTCTGGTTGCGTAGCTGGCTTGGTTGCTATTACTCCTGCTGCTGGTTTCGTTGGCCCAATGGGTTCAATTGCAATCGGTGTATTTGCTGGTGTAATTTGCCTCTGGGGTGTTACTGGCCTCAAGAAAATCTTGGGCTCAGATGACAGCTTGGACGTATTCGGTGTACACGGCGTTGGTGGTATTTCTGGTGCCTTGTTGACCGGTGTATTTGCTGATCCAGCTTTGGGCGGTACAGGTGTTTGGGACTATGTAGCAAATGCTGTTGCTCCTGACTACTCTATTGCTAGCCAATTGTGGATTCAAGCTCAAGGCGTGATTACAACTGTAATCTGGTCTGGCGTGGTTTCTTTCATTGCCTTCAAATTGATCGATATCGTGATCGGTTTGCGTGTGAAGGAAGAAGAAGAGCGCGAAGGCTTGGATATCAGCTCACATGGTGAGTCTGCATACGAGTCTTAATCAGTAGATTTACCCCTCACTGGGCGGCCTTAGTGGGCTGCTCAGTTTTTAAGCGCGGAATCCTAGGATTCCGCGTCTTTCTTTTAAAAATCTTACAATGGTGGGATGGTTCCACATCTGATTACTGCCCTAAGCGGCCCTTTGCTCGAATTGGAGTCAAAGGTACTTGAAGCAACCCCGACGATTGAGCGTTGGTTCAGGCTCGAATGGCAGGAGCATACGCCGCCATTCTATTGCTCGGTTGATTTACGAAATTCTGGTTTTAAGTTGGCCCCGGTTGATACCAATTTATTTCCGGGCGGATTCAATAACTTATCTCCTCAAATGTTGCCGCTGGCCGTTCAGGCCGCAATGGCTGCGATTGAAAAAATCTGCCCAGAAGCAAAAAATTTATTACTCATTCCTGAGCGCCACACTCGCAATACTTTCTATTTGCAAAATATTGCACGCTTGTCTTCAATCTTGCGTCAGGCTGGACTTAACGTTCGCCTGGGCACTTTCTCTGAAGAAATTAAAAAGCCAACCTGGATTGAGTTGCCCGATGGTAATCGTTTATTGATGGAACCTTTGTCACGCTTAGGTCTGAAAAAACAGCGCTTGGGCTTAAAGGATTTTGATCCCTGCTCTATTTTGTTGAACAACGATTTATCTGCTGGAATTCCTCCAATCTTAGAAAATATCCATGAGCAATATCTCCTGCCCGGCTTACACGCTGGTTGGCATGTTCGTCGCAAATCTAATCACTTTGCTGCCTATGATGAAGTCGCTAAGAAATTTGCCAAGGTAGTGGATATTGATCCGTGGATGATTAATCCTTATTTCACTAGTTGTTCCGATGTCAATTTTCATGAGCGCAAAGGTGAAGATGAGCTTCAAGCAGCAGTAGAGCAGGTGCTCAAGAAGACTGCAAAAAAAATATCGTGAGTACGGTATTAAAGAAAAGCCATATGTCGTTGTAAAGGCTGATGCGGGTACCTATGGCATGGGCGTGATGGTTGTAAATGATCCCTCTCAATTAAAGGGCTTGAATCGTAAAGACCGCAATAAGATGAGTGTTGTCAAGGAAGGCCTTGAAGTCAGCGACGTACTCATACAAGAAGGCGTGTATACCTTTGAGAAGGTGAATGAGGCAGTTGCTGAGCCAGTGGTTTATATGATTGATCGCTACGTTATTGGCGGCTTTTATCGCGTTCATACCGATCGTGGCCCAGATGAGAACCTCAATGCTCCTGGGATGCATTTTGTACCCTTAGCATTTGAACAAAACTCTATGCCAGATCTGGGTGCTAAGCCTGGTAGCGCACCACCAAACCGCTTCTATTTGTATGGTGTTGTGGCTCGCTTAGCTTTACTTGCCTCTTCTCTTGAGCTTGAGAGAACGGATCCAGACATGGAAGTAGCCTAATTTCAAGTGTTGATTACTCGCTAGAACAATATGGATCTTTTATTCATTGCCGACCCTCTTGAATCTTTCAAGATAAAAAAAGATTCCACTTTGGCGATGATGCGAGTTGCGCAAGAAGCAGGACATCGTCTGTGGTTTTGTCAGAGCTGCAATATTTTGTGGAAAGACAATCTTGTTGTTGCTGATTGCCGGTCTTTGCGAATTACCTTAGATTCTTCATCCTGGTTTGAGTTGGGTGAAATGGAATCAAAACCACTCCACTCTTTTTCTGCAGTACAGATGCGAACAGATCCACCGTTTGATATTGAATATCTCAATACAACCTGGATGCTGTCTGCGGCGAAGAGGCAGGGTGCCAAAGTATTTAATGATCCTGCAGCAGTCCGTGATCATTCAGAAAAACTGTCCATTACCGAATTTCCAGATTTGATTCCACCTACGCTGGTGACTCGTGAGTTGAGTGCGGTTGAGGAATTTCATCGCAAGCATAACGATATTGTGATTAAACCCCTTGATGGTATGGGGGGCATGGGCGTATTTCGAGTTGGTCCTGATGGCCTGAACCTTGCTAGCATTGTGGAAACCTTGGGTGAGAATGGCGCTCGTACTCTGATGGTTCAACGTTTTCTGCCTGAGATCGCTGATGGTGACAAGCGGGTTCTGTTGATAGGTGGTGAGGTTGTGCCATTTGCCTTGGCGCGTATTCCTCAGGGTAAAGAAATTCGCGGTAATTTGGCTGCTGGCGGAAAAGGTGTTGCAATGCCTTTAAGTGATGCTGAAAAGAGCATTGCTGAAAAACTGGCGCCTATCCTTTTCCAGCGCGGTTTATTTTTAGTTGGCCTAGATTTGATAGGTGGCTATCTCACAGAAATTAATGTCACTAGCCCAACTTGTTTTGTTGAAATCACCGACCAAAGTCAATTTGATGTTCCACAGTTTTGGTTAAAAGCGCTTGAAAGGGTATTGTCCTGATATGCCTGGAATCGTAATCGTTGCACATACCCCTGTTGCAAGCGCAATGCTGGGTTTTGTTGAGCATACTTTTGGTGAGTTGCCTGAGCGTGTAAGGGCGGTAGATATTCCGCCACATGAAGACACAAAGGCAAGCTTTGATCGCGTTTTAAAAGCGGCTTATGGTGTTAATACTGGCCATGGGGTACTTATTTTGACCGATGTCATGGGCGCTACACCTGCCAATGTGGCATCGAAGTTAGAAAGCTTGGGCCCCTTATCAGGACTGAATGCGCCGGTAATTGTTTTAGCGGGATTAAATCTGCCGATGCTCATGCGATGTATTTCTCATCGTGGCGAAAGCCTAGAAGAGTTAGCCAAAAAGGCTTTAGCAGGTGGACAGCAGGGAATTTTGCGTCTCGGCGCAAAGGTAGATCAAGAATAAAAGGAGTTTTTGCGTAATGCCAGTCGCTGAAATCGAGATCATTAATAAGTTGGGTCTTCATGCTAGGGCATCGGCTAAGTTGTCGCAATTAGCTGCCCAGTTTCCTTGTGAAATATTGTTGTCACGCAATGGGCGTCAAATTAATGCCAAGAGCATTATGGGTGTCATGATGTTGGCCGCAGGTATTGGTAGTACAGTCACCTTGGAAACCGTTGGTGAAAAAGCGGATGAAGCAATGACTGCGCTCACTGCTTTAATTAACGATCGCTTCGGAGAGGGTGAGTAAGTATGACTTTTGCCTTGCACGGAATTCCAGTATCAAAAGGAATTGCTATCGGCAAGGCAGTACTGATTTCGCGCGCAGCATTAGAGGTCAGCCATTACTTAGTTGAGCCCGGTAAAGAAGAGGCGGAAGCCCAAAAATTATTAGATGCCTTCAATCAAGTTCGCTTAGAGCTCGAACAGTTGCGTTTGGGGTTGCCCAAGGATGCGCCTCAAGAGATGGCAGCATTCTTGGATGTGCACGGCATGATCTTGGCCGATCCAGCCCTAGCTGAAAAGCCAATCAAGTTAATTCGTACACAGCGTCTAAATGCTGCCTGGGCTTTAACTACCGAACTGAATGATCTCTTAGAGCAATTTGCTGAGATTGAAGATCCTTATTTAAAAGAGCGTGCCAATGATATTCGTCAGGTAGCTGAGCGCGTTATCAAGGCGCTAAATGCTCAAAAAGATGCGCTACATGAATCTGAGTTTTTGCCATCCAGTGAGATTGGCGTGGAATCAATCATTGTGGCCCACGATATTGCGCCTCATGACATGTTGCGTTTTAAAGAGCATGCTTTCACCGGTTTCGTTACCGACCTTGGAGGCAAAACATCTCATACAGCTATCGTAGCCCGTAGCATGGAAATTCCAGCTGTTGTGGGTGTGCGCCATGCTAGCGAAATGATTCGCCATGGTGATTGGTTAGTTCTCGATGGCGAACAAGGCGTAGTCGTAGTTGCACCTGATGAGCAGTTATTAGCAGAGTACCGAAAACTTCAAAGCCAAGCCTTAAAAGAGGCTCGTAAGCTACAGCAGCTAAAGCATGCCAAAACGGAAACACTGGATCGAGTTGATATTGAACTTTTTGCCAACATTGAGCTACCAGAAGATGCGATCCAGGCCGTTAAGTTGGGTGCGGTAGGTGTCGGTCTATTTCGTTCCGAGTTTTTGTTTATGGACCGCAAGCATGCCTTGCCAGATGAAGAGCAGCAATATCAGGAATACCGTCGCGTCATCGAATTGATGCATGGCTTGCCAGTCAACATTAGAACTATCGACGTTGGGGCTGATAAGGCATTGGGTGCTGGCGGCAGCGATGTTTCTCAAACCGGTACATCTCCATTGGGTTTGCGGGCCATCCGTTGGTCTTTAACAGAGCCAGAAATTTTCTTAACGCAACTAAGAGCCATCTTGCGGGCTTCAGCTCATGGCCAAGCGCGGATTATGATCCCGATGCTGGCACATGCTAAGGAAATTGATGAAACTTTTCGCTTAATTGAAAAGGCAAAGCAGCAATTACTCCAGCGTGGACAATCTTTTAATCCCAATATTCAAGTGGGTGCGATGATTGAGATTCCAGCGGCAGCTTTAGTACTACCTTTGTTTATCAATCGCTTTGATTATTTATCGATTGGTACGAATGATTTAATTCAATATACCTTGGCAATTGATCGAGCAGACCATGCTGTAGCTCATTTGTACGACCCTTTACATCCCGCTATTCTGAATCTCATCGCCAATATTATTGATCAAGCTAAACGTGCCAATGTTCCGGTAGCAGTCTGTGGTGAGATGGCCGGTGACCCTGCTTTAACCAAGTTGTTACTAGCGATGGGATTAACCGATTTCTCCATGCATTTCAGTCAACTCTTGTTGGTAAAACGTGAGATTCTTCAGGCTAATGTGGGAATGCTAAAAGCCCGATTCCCAAGGGTATTAAAAGCCTATGAGCCGGAGGCTCAAGCTAAAGCCTTAGAGCGTTTGCTGGCCTAAAAGCCTAATGGGGTTTGCCGCAGACCGGGCAATCAGGGTTGCGACTGATGCGAATCTGATCCACCTGCGTATTCCGCGCATCCCATAGCAGCATACGCCCCACCAAAGACTTCCCAAATCCAATCACCACCTGCAGCGCTTGTGCTGCCTGGATGCTGCCAATGATGCCCACTAATGGCGAGAAGATGCCCATACTGGCGCAGCTTATCTCCTCAAATGTTGCATCGGGAGAGAAAATACAGGCATAGCAGGGAGAGCTCGTATCGCGTGAATCAAAGACAGATGCTTGCCCATCGAAGCGTAGAGCCGATCCAGAAACAAGAGGCTTTTGATGTTTGACGCAACTTGCGTTAATGAGTTGGCGAGTTTGAAAGTTATCGGTACAGTCCAAAACAACATCGACGCTGGGCAATAGATCATCCAGCAATGATGAAGTCGCCTTTGCTTGAATTGTTTCAACTTGGATCGTGGGATTGAGTTGCTGCAAAAATTGTTTACCAGAGGCAACCTTACTTTTTCCAACAGTCCCCTCGGTATGCATGATTTGGCGCTGCAAGTTTGTCAGATCTACCTCATCATGATCAAGCAGGGTGATGTGCCCAACCCCAGCAGCTGCTATGTAGGGGGCAGCAGCACTGCCAAGGCCGCCAGCGCCAACAACTAAGACATGTGCGTTTAAGAGCTTCTCTTGACCTTCAACATCAATATCCTCAAGCAGTAAATGCCTTGAGTAGCGAAGGAGCTGCGCATCATTCATTTGCAGGTCAAGAGAAAGAAATTACTCAAGCTTGGATGAAGAGCGCTTCACTGGCTGACCGTTAATAAAGGCAACGGCTTGAGAGAGCATGAAGTCATCAGCACTACCGAGTTCAGTAGGTTTTTTGTTTTTCTCCTTCTCTTTTTCCTCAGGAGTTTTCTTGGCATTCTTTTCTTCAATACGCTGCATCTCTTCAAGGCGGCGCTGTTCACGATCCTTAATCAGCTTATCTTCTGCTGATTGTTTATTGCGTAAGTGTTTTTCACTATCAATTTCACGAGTGATCAGCACATCATCTGGATCGCCATCTTTATTTTGATCTACAGGAATATCTGGCTTGATCCCGAATGCCTGAATCGATTTACCACTAGGTGTGTAGTAATAGGCTGTGGTGATCTTGAGCGCAGAGTCATTGGTTAATGGGCGTACTGTTTGTACAGAACCTTTGCCAAAAGTAGTTTTACCAATAATGGTTGCGCGTTTGTAATCTTGCAGGGCGCCTGCAACGATTTCTGAGGCAGATGCTGAGTAGGCATTAACTAAAACTACCATTGGTAATTTCTTGAAGATTTCTGGAACACCCGCTAGAGGATCGCCGGGCTCACTAAGACGATACATCTCTGGTGAGGCATTAAATACTTGTTGTGAGTCAGGAGCTTGACCCTTAGTCGACACAATGACAGCATCTGCCGGCAAGAAAGCGGCTGCAACGCCAACTGCACCTTGAAGCAATCCACCACCATTATTTCGCAGGTCAAGAATGATGCCTTTGAGTTTTGGATCTTGGTTGGCTAAATCAGTTAATTTTTTAGCTAAGTCAGGAACGGTGCGCTCCTGAAAGCTAGTAATTCGTACCCAGGCAATATCGTTATCCAAAACTTTGGCCTTAACAGATTGCACTTTGATTTCGGCGCGAGTGATTGTGACCGGGAAGCTGCGTTCTTCGCTCTTACGGTAAATAGTCAAAGTAATTTTAGGTGCCAGGGGTGCCACGCATTGTGCGCACTGCTTTATCAAGAGACATGCCCCGCACAGGCTTATCGTCAAGACGTGTAATTAAGTCACCAGCCTGAAGACCGGCGCGTGCAGCTGGACTATCTTCAATCGGATTCAGCACTTTGACGACACCGTCTTCTGAGGTGATTTCAATTCCAAGGCCGGCAAACTTTCCAGAAGTTTGCTCTTGCATCTCTGCAAAATCTTTCTTATCCAAGAAAGTAGAGTGTGGATCAAGGCTGCTCACCATGCCTTTGACAGCATCGGTTAAGAGTTGCTTGTCTTCAATCGGCTCTACATATTCACGCTTGATTTGAGCGAAGACGTTTGAGAGAGTGCGCAGTTCATCCAGGGGAAGTTGCGTGCCTTGTTGGGCGGTCGCTGAAAGCTGAATAGTGGCGGCTACACCAGCAATGAGGCCAATTGCAATCAGAGCAAAGTTCTTCAAAAATTGACGCATGTTTTTGTTTTAGTCCAAATAGAAATGTTGAATTGGTTTCAGGTTATCGTCTAGCTCGTATACAAGGGGGACGCCATTAGGAACATTGACTTCCATAATGGCTTCGTCGGACATTTGATCCAAATACTTAATTAAGGAGCGAATGCTATTTCCATGTGCTACTAGCAATACGCGTTTGTTTGCTTTGAGTGCAGGAGCGATAGATTCATTCCAAAGAGGAAGAACTCGTTCAACATTGTCCTTAAGGCATTCACCAAGGGGAATGTCAGCCGCGCTTAATTTTGCATAGCGTTTGTCATTTTGAGGATTGCGCTCATCATGGGTTTCCAACAGGGGTGGGCGCACATCATATGAGCGACGCCAAATGTGAACTTGTTCATCGCCATATTTGGTAGCGGTTTCCGCTTTATTTAGGCCGGTGAGCGCACCGTAATGACGTTCATTTAATCTCCAGCTATGAACAACCGGAATCCACATGAGATCCATGGCGTCTTGAACGTGCCAAAGGGTCTTAATAGCCCTTCGTAGAACGGAGGTATAGGCCACATCAAATTCATAGCCTGCTTTTCGAAGGCTTTCACCAGCTGCGAGCGCTTGTTCTGCACCTTTAGGGGTTAAGTCGACATCCGCCCAGCCAGTAAAGCGGTTTTCAAGGTTCCAGGCGGATTCGCCATGACGAATAAGGACAAGTTGTTTCATAGAGCCATTCTATAATCCGGTGATGAACTTTCTCACGCAAATTGATAATTTAGCGCTTATCGCCCTTTTGGTTGTTTCAGGCGTAGCGCTCTTCCTCCCCACATTATCTACGCTTATTAGCGGGAAGGGGCTGTCTCCTACCGAGGCAACTATCTGGATTAACCGCCGTAAAGCCCATGTATTGGACCTTCGCGCAGAAGATGCCTACAAGGCAGGCCATTTGCCAGGATCAAAGTTGGCTAGCGCAGCTGGGGTGGTCGCGGCAATTGAGGCTCTAAAGTTGGATCGTAAGCGCCCACTAGTGTTGGTATGCGATACCGGATCCCTTTCGCGCAAGGCCTTGGCTGATGTCAAAAAACTGGGCTTTGAAGAAGTTGGCGTTTTAGAGGGCGGAGTTCAGGCTTGGAGAGTCGCCGCTCTTCCATTGGTGAAGTAGGAGAAGTGAAATGCCTCAAGTAACAATGTACAGCACTCAAGTTTGTCCATACTGCGTAATGGCAGAGAAGTTGCTCCAGAAAAAAGGCGTCAATCACTTAGAAAAGATTTTGATTGATCGTGATCCAGCCCAGCGCGAAATCATGATGACAAGAACCGGTCGTCGCACCGTTCCGCAAATTTATATTGGTGAAACCCACGTTGGTGGCTACGATGATTTGGTTGCCTTGGACCGAGCTGGCAAGCTGGATCCTCTACTAGTTTGATAGATTAAAAACATAAAAGAAAGTTTGCAATGACTGAACAATCTTCTGCACCTAGCGCAGCAAATACTGAGTCCAAAGACCCTTCATTTCGCATTCAGCGTATTTACTTAAAGGACTTGTCCTTAGAGCAGCCTAATTCCCCTGAGATTTTTTTGGTAATAGCTGAGCCACAAGTCCAGATTGAGGTTGACGTTGCAGTTAAGCGTATTAGCGACGAACTCTTTGAGGTTGCCTTAAGCTCAACCATGACTGCGCGTGTAGAAGGAAAAGTACTTTTCTTGGTTGAGGCTAATCAAGCTGGTATTTTTGAATTTAACAATATTCCTGCTGAACAAGTTGATCCAATGTTAGGTATTACATGCCCAACTATTTTGTATCCATACTTGCGCTCAAATATGGCTGATGTCATTAGCCGTGCTGGCTTTCAGCCCATCCATTTAAATGAAATTAATTTTCATGGAATGTATGAGCACAGATTATTGCAAGCCCATAATACGGCCGGAAATAATGCCGATGATGCCGCAGATGAAAGCAAAATTATTCTTCCAAATTAAGCGCCATCAGCAAGGTCACATATTATGAAAGTGACCCTGCTTGGTGCTGGTGCCTGGGGGACAGCAATGGCCTCTCAAGCAGCACGTCAACTGCGTGAAGAAGATGTTTGTTTGTGGTCTCGCAGTCCGGAGCAACTGCAAGTTATTGGTAGTAGCGGTGAGAATCAAGCTTATCTGCCAGGCATCTCTTTGCCTAAAGGATTGCAGTTAGAGGCTGACTTTACTGCTGCAATTAAGAAATTACAGGCAGATGATCTTCTCGTGATTGCAACCCCAATGTCTGGGCTCTCAGAAACGATTGCTAATGTACTGAAGGTTGCTGATCAACCTCTCAATATTATCTGGTTATGCAAAGGCCTTGAGCCAACAACCGCTCTATTACCTCATCAAGTAGTTGAGCGCGAGGATAAGTTACATAGTCATGGTTTAAAACATGCTTATGGCGCTTTATCAGGCCCTAGTTTTGCGCATGAGGTTGGCGCAGGAATGCCGTGTGCATTGACTATTGCTAGCGCCTCACCGCACCTTTGCGAAATTGTTCAGGCTGCGTTTCATCATGGCAATATGCGCGTTTATTCAAATGATGATTTGATTGGTGTTGAATTAGGTGGTGCAGTTAAGAACGTTTTAGCGATTGCTGCAGGTATTGGTGATGGATTAAATTTAGGTTTAAATGCTCGCGCTGCAGTGTTAACACGCGGCCTTGCTGAAATGATGCGCCTAGTTAAAGCGGCAGGTGGTAAATCTGAAACGTGTATGGGTCTGACTGGTGCCGGTGATTTGATTCTGACGGCGACCGGAGATCTTTCTCGCAATCGACGTGTTGGTCTCGAATTGGCTGCAGGAAAGTCTCTAGATCAAATCTTAGCTAGCCTCGGCCATGTAGCAGAGGGTGTCTTATGCGCCGCCGCTGTGGGTGACCTCGCTAAGCGTTTGAATGTAGAAATGCCAATCACTGCAATGATGGGTGAGGTACTTGCAGGCAAGCTAACCCCCAAAGAGGGCTTAAAGAAGCTGATGGGGCGCGATCCAAAGATCGAAGCTTAAGAGCAAGACTTTAGCTTTTACTTGCCGCCAAGCAATCCATTCTGGCGCCAAGCTTCATAGACCACAATAGCCACGGTATTTGATAAGTTCAGACTTCGACTGTTGTCTTGCATGGCTAAGCGCATTTGATTTTCCTTTGGAATCGAGCTGCGCACTTCCTCTGTGATGCCTTTCGTTTCTGAGCCAAAAATAAAATAATCATTTGGCGTATATGTGCCTTCATGAAACTTACCACTACCCTTTGTAGTTAAGGCAAAAAGATGTTGTGCATCAGGCCGCTTATTTTTTAGAAACTCTGACCAATTAGCGTGGACTTGGATGCTTGCAAATTCGTGATAGTCCAATCCGGCGCGACGTAATTTAGCATCCTCCATTGGAAAGCCAAGAGGTTCAATGAGGTGTAGTTTTGCTCCCGTGTTTGCACACAAGCGAATGATGTTGCCTGTATTTGGGGGAATTTCTGGCTCAAATAAAACAATATTAAACATGCTGCATTTCCAACTTATTGAGGTGGCCTGGTTGTTCTAAGTAAGACCCAGTTAATGACGAGCGATACACCTGATTCTTTAAGAATACGCGCAATTTCATTGAGTGTCGCACCAGTCGTCATCACATCGTCGAACACAATAACTGTTTTATTCTTCATAAGGCCTATGTATCGGTCATCAATATAAAACATTTCTCTGACGGCATCTTGTCGTGCGGTGAGGGTGCTACCAACCTGATGTTCGGCATGATGATGGCGCTTTAAAAGCCGCGGGAGTTTTTGAATGGGGGCACAATCAATCCTTCTCGCTAATTCCCAGCTTTGATTAAAGCCGCGGGTATGTAACTTTTCTTGACTGAGTGGTACGGGGATCAGGTAGCCTACTTCATTGAAATCTAATGGATCGGCGATAACTTTATTCCAGGCTCTTGCAAGCCCATGCGCACATGCAATGCGCTTTTGGTATTTCAGTTGATGCAATGCGTCTTGCAAAATGCCATCGTATCGATCAAGACAATATGTCTTATCAAAAAATGGCTCGCTCTTGGTGCAATGATCGCAGCGTTTGCTGGGTAGCTCTGAACTGTGAAGTGGAATTCCGCATTGGAAACAGCATTCATAGTTAATGAGGCTATTCCAATGTAGGTTTTCCAGGCAAGCATGGCAAATCGTTTCTGTTTGAAACTGCTGGCAAGAAATGCAAGCAGTGGGTAAGATTTGCTCGCTAATAGACTGAACAATTTTCTCTAGAAATCGCATGGGGCGCTGAGTATACTGAGCCAATGACCCAGCCGATCAGATGGTTACAGGATGAAATTGCAACTCGTATGTTGCAAAAACTCGATATCGTCAAATTAATAGCTAAGGATGTTTTGGTAGTTCCCGATTTTCCTGGGGAGCATCTCGCAATTCTTGCAAAGCGTTTTCCTAATGCCTGCATTCATAGCGTTACCGAGGAGGGTGCATCCTGTTTTCAGATATGGCGTAGAAAAGCAATCGCTAATTGGCGTTCCATATTTCGCTCGGTTAAAACGAATACTTTGCAGGACTATTTGCAGACCGGTAGATTTAATCTTCCTGACAATTCAGTTGATTTGGTATTCAGTGTTCTCTTATTGCAAGATTTGGCAGATCCAAAGCATTTCTTGCAGGAGTGTCGGCGCGTCCTTCGTGAAGACGGTCTGATTGCATTTAGCTACTTGGGGCCTGATACGGGTAAAGAGCTACGTGACCTTCAAATTTCACCAATTCAGCTGAAAAATTTATTAAGCCCTTGGGATATGCACGATATGGGTGATGCCCTGGTAACAGAGCGTTTTTCAGATCCCGTGATGGATATGGAATATTTGACTCTGGATTATGAGAAGCCAGCGCTTTTAATGGCGGATATTCAGGCGCTGCAATTGGCAAATATCGCGACTACAAGCAACAATGAAATTACTAATTTGCCCCAAAAACTCACCTTAGAGGTGGTTTATGGCCATGCTTGGGCAATTGGAAAGCACCTTGCGAAGACCAAGGACCATGTTGCGTATATCGATCCAAATCAAATTGGACGCAAGACTAGGTCAGATCCTGCTTAAGTGTAAGTACTTACTATCATTTAAACCACGGCAAAGATTGGATGAGACTGCGTTATCCCAGTTTGTTGTTGTGCCTAATTAACCCTATAATCACCGCTGGATGTATTGGCTTGAGACCGCATTTTGGGCATTTTGTGGCGCTTTTTGCTGCTTTGCTCACGACAATAAACAGAGAATAAGATGAATTTATTTGGAAAAGTCACTAGGGCTTCGCTCTATTTAGTAGCAGCCTTCGGCACTGCTTTTGCACACGCAGCCGAGAATATGCCTGGCGGCCCAGCTGTAAATCAGCTGAATTTTGCTGCTCCTGCAACCAAAATCATGCAAGAAATCCACTGGTTGCATTGGATGATGTTGGGCATTTGCGCATTGATTTTTGTAGGCGTTTTTGGCGTAATGTTCTACTCAATTTTGAAGCACCGTAAATCACTTGGCCATAAATCAGCCTCATTCCATGAGAGCACTTTGGTTGAAATTGTTTGGACCGTAGTTCCATTGCTCATCGTGATCGGTATGGCATTGCCAGCAACTAAAACTGTTGTAGCAATGAAAGACACCACTAACTCTGACATCACTATTAAGACTACTGGTTATCAGTGGAAGTGGGGCTATGACTACATTAAAGGTGAGGGCGAAGGTATTAGCTTCTTATCTACACTCTCTACACCACGCACACAAGTAAATAATTTAGAGCCTAAGTCCCCGACTTACCTCATGGAAGTTGATAACGAACTCGTTGTGCCAGTTGGTAAAAAGATCCGTTTGATTACTACGGCAAATGACGTAATCCACTCTTGGACCATTCCAGCGTTTGGCGTAAAGCAAGATGCGATTCCGGGCTTTGTTCGTGATACTTGGTTTAAGGCTGAAAAGATTGGTACATTCCGCGGTCAGTGTTCTGAGTTGTGCGGTGCTGAGCACGCCTTCATGCCGATTGTTGTCAAAGTCGTTTCACAGGAGGATTACAGCGCCTGGGTTGCAGAGAAGAAGAAAGAAATGTCTGCATCCTCTGATGATCCTTCCAAGATTTATACCTTGGATGAGCAAAAAGAGCGCGGTGCAAAAGTCTATGCGGCGAACTGTGCGGCTTGCCACCAACCTAATGGTAAAGGTGCGGGTGCTTTCCCAGCGTTGGATGGCAGCAAAGTTGTGAATGGTCCTAAAGCAGGCCAGTTCAATATTTTGCTCAACGGTAAAAACGTAATGCCGAAATGGGGTGGGGTGCTTTCTGATGGCGATATCGCTGCAGTTATTACCTATACCCGTAATTCATGGGGTAATAAAACGGGCGAAGTGATTCAAACCCAAGAAATTATTACCGCACACGGCGGCCAGTAATCCATTAATTAATTTAGATAAAACGAAACCGGAGTAATCCATGAGCACAGTCTCTACTACCCACGATCACGCACACGACCATGCGCATGATGATCACACGCCACATGGTTGGCGTCGTTGGTTGTTCGCTACCAACCATAAAGACATCGGTACGATGTATTTGATGTTCTCGTTTATCAGCTTGTTAGCTGGTGGGACGATGGCGCTAGGAATTCGCTTGGAATTGTTCCAGCCTGGTTTGCAATTCTTCCGTCCTGAGTTTTTTAATCAGCTCACTACCATGCACGGTTTAGTGATGGTGTTCGGCGCGATCATGCCGGCTTTCGTTGGTTTTGCTAACTGGATGATTCCAGTGCAAATCGGCGCATCCGATATGGCATTTGCTCGTATGAATAACTTTAGCTTTTGGATTCTGCCAGTCGCTGCAACTTTGCTCTTGAGCTCATTCTTAGCTCCTGGTGGTGCACCAGCAGGTGGTTGGACTATTTATGCCCCACTCACTTCGCAAATGGGCCCTGGCTTAGACATGGCTATTTTCGCTCTTCATTTATTGGGTGCTTCATCCATCATGGGTTCGATCAATATCATCGTCACCATCTTGAATATGCGTGCTCCTGGCATGACGCTGATGAAGATGCCAATGTTCTGCTGGACTTGGTTGATCACTGCTTACTTGTTGATTGCGGTGATGCCTGTATTAGCCGGTGCAATCACTATGGTGTTGACTGATCGCCATTTCGGCACATCATTCTTTTCTGCAGTGGGCGGTGGTGACCCAGTGATGTTCCAGCACATTTTCTGGTTCTTTGGTCACCCAGAGGTTTACATCATGATTCTTCCAGCATTTGGAATCGTGAGTGAAATTGTTCCTGCCTTCTCCAGAAAAACCTTGTTTGGTTATAGCTCCATGGTTTATGCAACATCGTCTATCGCGATCTTGTCATTCATCGTTTGGGCTCACCACATGTTTGCAACTGGTATGCCGGTAACAGGCCAGTTGTTCTTTATGTACGCAACCATGTTGATCGCGGTTCCAACGGGTGTGAAAATTTTCAACTGGGTTGCAACAATGTGGAAAGGGTCTATGACCTTTGAAACACCAATGTTGTGGGCGGTCGGCTTTATTTTCGTATTTACGATGGGTGGCTTTACTGGCTTGATCTTGGCGATGGCGCCAATTGATATTGGCTTACAAGATACCTATTACGTTGTTGCTCACTTCCACTACGTGTTAGTAGCAGGTTCATTGTTTGCAATGTTTGCAGGCTTCTACTACTGGTGTCCTAAGTGGACGGGCCGTATGGCAAATGAAACTCGCGGCAAGATTCACTTCTGGACTTCCATGATTTTCTTTAACATCACCTTCTTCCCAATGCACTTCTTGGGTCTTGCAGGTATGCCACGTCGCTATGCTGACTACCCAACTCAGTTTGCTGACTTCAACATGATTGCTTCTATTGGCGCACTTGGTTTTGGTTTATCCCAGGTGTTCTTCTTGTTCTGCGTAGCATTGCCTGCATACCGTGGCCATGGTGAGAAAGCTCCGGCCAAGCCATGGGATGGCGCCAAAGGTTTAGAGTGGACTTTGCCTTCACCAGCCCCACACCATACTTTTGAAACTCCTCCAAATGCGGAGCAGTTGCGTGAAGCAGGAATTTAATACGCCCTCTAAAGATGCCCTAGCTGCGAATAATCGCCGCTTAGGGCTGATTCTTTTGAGCATTGCCGTAGTGTTCTTTATTGGCATTGTGATGAAGTGGAGCGTTTTGGGTTAATCCCGCCTTGCCAACATGACAGTTACTCATTCTGCTAACCGCCAAATTTTATTGAAGCTTTTGATTGCTTCAGTAATGATGTTTGGTTTTGGTTATGCATTGGTGCCGATGTACCAAGCCTTATGTAAGGCAACAGGCATTAATGTTGTGACCAGTAAGAATGATTACGGCGTGCGGGCTTTTAGTGCTAATAGAGTTGGTAATACTCAGGTTGATTACTCTCGTAAAGTAACCATTGAATTTGATTCCAATAGCCGTGGCCCGTTTACTTTTAAGCCAGTAAAAAACTTCTTGGAAGTGCATCCTGGTGAGATGACTGAGATTGTGTATGAAGTGACCAATAATTTGGATCGCTCAGTAGATGCTCAGGCGATTCCGAGTTATGCCCCGAAGAGTGCGACTGAGTTTTTTACGAAGTTAGAGTGTTTTTGTTTTCAACAGCAGACTCTGGCTGCTCATGAAATGAAAAAGATGCCGGTTGTTTTTGTCATTGATGCAGGTTTGCCGCAAGATGTGAAAACAATCACTTTGTCATATACCTTCTTTGAGTTAGGTGTTGGCGTTCCACCAGCTGGATCAACGACTCCTAAATCCAAAGGGGTGTGATGGAGAAAAAGAGAAGTTCTTTTATGCAGTCTATGAAAGCCGTGATGTGGGGTTTTTTAGGAGTGCGTAAGAAGTCTGGTTTGCAGGAAGATGTTGCTACATTAAGTTTCGTTCACATTATCATTGCGGGTGTTGTTGGTGCCTTGATTTTTATGGGTATCTTGCTCGTGATAGTGAAAGCAGTTGTATCCCATTGATTATTTTTTGATTGAATAGAGAGAATAAGATGTCATCCAATTCAACCCCTTACTATTTCGTCCCTGGACTATCTAGACATCCTGCCATGGCGGCCGCTGGCTTAATCGCCTTTGGCTACGGCATGACCGGCTGGGTCAACCATACTTCTTGGGGTGGATCTCTAGCGCTAGTTGGCGTGGCATGGATCCTGTTTGTTCTTTACAACTGGTTTGGCGATACGATTGCTGAATCTAACTCTGGCAAGAATGGTCTAAACGTTGACATTTCTTATCGTTGGTCGATGGCATGGTTCATCTTCTCTGAGATCATGTTCTTTGGTGCATTTTTTGCAGCTCTTTTCTATGCGCGCAATATTGCAATGCCTTGGATGGGCGACGTTGAGAGCAAATTGCTTTGGCCTGATTTCCAAGCAGTTTGGCCTAATGATGGTCCTGCTGGTTTGGTTGAGAAATTCACCACCATGGGTCCTTGGCCAATCCCAACACTCAATACCTTCTTATTGCTCAGTTCTGGTGTGACGATTACTTATGCTCACCATGCATTGGTTGAGAATCATATGAAGAAAGCCATCTACGGATTGGCTGCCACTGTTACCTTAGGCTTTATCTTCTTGTGCTTCCAGATGTTTGAGTACTACCATGCTTACCATGAGCTGAACCTCAAACTCACCTCGGGTATCTATGGCTCAACCTTCTTCATGTTGACGGGTTTCCACGGCTTCCACGTTTTCCTGGGCGGCACGATGTTGGCGATTGTTTTGCGTCGTATGATTCGCGGTGACTTTACTGCTGAGCATCACTTCGCCTTTGAGGGTGCGGCCTGGTACTGGCACTTCGTTGACGTTGTCTGGCTCGGTTTGTACATCGCTGTTTACTGGATGTAAGCAAGATAAAAAATCGGGGCTTTAAAGCCCCGATTCGTTTTTAGTTGTCTGTTCTTTGGATGAACTTTTAGTTAGTTCCAACCTTGATGCCGGTAGCTTCAATCAGACCAAAGTGATAGGCGACTAGGATGCCCATAAAGAGCACTAGAGACAGACCAATGCGTAGCATTAAAGAGCGGACCATTCTGGAGCTATTGCCCCGATCCTTCATCATGAAGTAGAGGGCCGAACCTAGGCTGGCAACAATCATCAGCAGAACAACCGGAATAATCCACTTCATTTCATATCCTTATCTTGAAATCTTCACATCATCTCTTTAGCACTCTCATAGCAAAGCGCGCAGTTGCTACTTTATCAGCCTTGCTTGTGATTGCGATTGGCTGTGGAGCTGGTGTTTGGCAGTTAAGAAGAGCTGAAACCAAAATTGCTCTAGCGGCTAATTTAGCTGCTAGACAACAAATGCCCATTTTGAGTGCCAATGCTGGCCCATGGACCTTAGAAGAGGCTGGCGAGCGTCGTATGACAGCACGTGGACGTTATATCCCCGAGGCGGCAATCTGGTTGGATAACCGTCCTAGACCGATTCCTGCTGGTGGGACTGGCAATGCCGCACAAGCAGGCTTTTTTGTGATGATGCCCTTCAGACTGGAGGGTGTGAATGAGGTGCTTTGGGTAAACCGAGGGTGGGCTCCACGAAATAATGAGAGTCGCGAATCTTTGCCTCCCATTGAGACGCCGACAGGCTTGATCAATATTGAGGGTTTAGTGTTCGCTCATCCTGGCAAAGTTTATGCATTGGGTTCAGAGGAGAGCGATATAGATCCGAATAAACCTCGGATTGCCCAAAACTTTGATTTAGAGCGGGAGGGACAGCTACATGGTTGGCCACAAGCCCCCTTTATTTTGCGTTTAGAGGAGATGGGGGTTGCTGATGGCCTACTGCGAGAGTGGGCGCCCCTGACAACGGGAGTCGATCGCCATTATGCTTATGCATTCCAGTGGTTTGCTTTAGCGTTTGCTGGTTTCTTATTTTGGTTAATCAGTGGTTTGCGCCAATATTGGCGAAGTAATGTAGCGAGGGGTCAAGGTGAGTAATAAAGAGTTATTAATACCAGCATCGCAGATGGATTCATCTGCAATCAATGCGCGAACTCGTCGTGGCCGTATACAAATGCTGCTCTTGCTACTGGCCTGTGCTGCCCCAGTACTCGCTTCCTACTTTGCTTATTACGTGATTAAGCCAGAGGGTGGGAAAACCAATTTCGGCACTTTAGTTCATCCTGCTCAAGCAGCAAACAATGCTTGGTTTGATGTTCCGCTACAAGGCAAATGGACCCTCTTGCTTGCTCGTCCTGCAGGCGAGTGCCAGGTTAAAGATCAGAAATGTATTGAAGCGCTATTTTTAATGCGTCAAGTGAAAGTTGCCGTTGGTAGAGAGAGTGGTCGAGTGCAATTGTTGTGGGTCAATATGGATGGAAAGCCAGTAGATCCAGAAGTTGCTAAGGCCTACGACGAACAGGTTGCTGGTATTAAGGTAGTTACACTGCCTACGAATCCAAAGTTGCGCGCAGAGTTTTTATCTTGGCTCAATCAAGAGAGTGCCGGAGAGCAAATTCAATTAGTGGATCCAAGCCCCGCAAAAATGATGCTTATTCCAGCGACCAATTCTCCAAAAGAGTTTGCTGCCATTAAAAAAGATTTAGAAAAGCTCTTGCGCCTTAACCACAAAGGCGAAAGTCTTTAATGTCTAGTTTTGTTTTATTCCTAGAATTGGCAGCAATTGCGATCGTTTTTGCAGGCTTGCCATTGGCATATTTGTGGACAAGACCCGCTTATAGTTTTTTCCAGAAGCTCAATTGGGTTTTAGTCTTTATGACATTCGACCTGATTGTATTTGGTGCCTTTACTCGCTTGACTGACTCTGGCCTGGGTTGTCCCGATTGGCCTGGTTGTTATGGTGTTTCTAATCCGTTTCATGCGCTTGGAGATATTCGCCAGGCCGAGAGTGCCTTACCTACGGGGCCTGTAACTGTCATGAAGGCATGGATTGAAATGATTCATCGCTATCTCGCAATGACAGTTGGTACGCTCATTGTGGTTCAAGTAGCGTTGGCATTTAGCAAGATAAAAGTGTTGGGTAAGTCCGTATTGTTTGGAAGTCTCGGACTCTTCTTCCTAGTTTGTTTACAGGGTGCATTTGGTGCTTGGACAGTAACCTTAAAATTGCAGCCGATTATTGTCACCACCCATTTGATCTTGGCTTTGGTTTTATTGGCTTGTTTAACCGCTTATGCTCAACAGACTTGGGAAGATCCATCTTCTACAGTCAGAGTAATGCGCATTCGTCCTTTGCCAGCAAGCTTAGTATTAATGGCCTTCATGACGCTGTTCATTCAAGTCTTTTTAGGTGCTTGGGTTAGTACAAATTATGCAGTGTTAGCGTGTCCTGATTTCCCGACGTGTCTTGGCGCAGCTTGGCCAGAAACCAATTGGGCTGAAGGCTTTACCTTATGGCGTCAATTGGGTCTTAATGCCCAGGGAGAGTTTATTTCTCCTGTGGCGCTACAAACCATTCATTGGGCGCATCGCCTCTTTGCGGTGTTGCTCATTCTGGTTCTAGGAACTCTAGGCTGGAAAGCATTTGAGGTGGCAACTCCTGCAATACCCGGCCTTAAACGCTTTGCCAGACTATTATTAAGTTTGCTTGCCTTGCAGCTTGTTACTGGCATATCGAATGTAGTCTTTCAGTGGCCTTTACTTGCGGCTCTATTACATACCGCAGGGTCAGCCGCTTTAGTATTCTGTTTGGTCAGATTAAGTTACTGGACTTCTTGGAAGTCATTATGAGCACATCAAAAACATCTACTCCTGCAGCGATGCCACGTTGGCGTCAGTACTGGGTCCTTACTAAACCAAGAGTGACGCAGCTCGCCGTTTTCTGTGCGGTAATTGGCATGTTCTTGGCCACGCCAGGGATGGTTCCTTATTCCATTCTCATTGGGGGAATTGTTGGGATTTGGTTATTGGCAGGTGCAGCCTTTGCTGTGAACTGTTTAATTGAGCAAGCTGTTGATGCCAAGATGAAACGCACTTCTTGGCGCCCCTCTGCAACAGGCGAAGTGACCCCAGTTCATATTATTGTTTTCTCTATCATTCTTGGTTCTTTGGGGATGATTGTTTTATGGAATTTTTGTAACCCACTGACAATGTGGCTCACGCTCGCTACTTTCGTTGGTTATGCGGTGATCTACACATGGCTACTCAAGCCTGCCACCCCCCAGAACATCGTTATTGGCGGTCTGTCAGGAGCGATGCCGCCAGCACTGGGTTGGGCTGCTGTGACCAATACGCTTTCTGCTGAAGCCTGGCTTTTGGTTTTGATTATTTTTGTTTGGACACCACCCCATTTTTGGGCTTTAGCCTTATACCGTCGCGATGATTATGTGCAATCCGGTTTGCCGATGCTGCCAGTAACCCATGGTGAACGCTTTACTCTGCTTAATATTTTGTTGTACACGCTCATTTTGATTGCAGCAACATTGTTGCCTTATATCTATGGCATGAGTGGTCTGGTTTATTTAGTATCAGCGATTATTCTGGGCTTGATATTCTTGGCATATGTAATTGCACTATTTGTTAACTATAGTGATGAATTAGCCAAGAAGACATTCCGCTTTTCTATTACCTATTTGTCATTGCTGTTTGCAGCGTTGCTCATAGATCATTACTTTCTTTGAGATGAAAATGACCTTCTTACGTAATATCTGTATCGTCGCCTTTCTAATGGCGATGTCGGCCTGTAGCCCAAAGCCAGATTTTAAAAATATCGACATTACAGGTAGCACTTCATTTGGCAAGGATTTCAGCTTGTTAGATCCTGATGGCAAGGTAAGGACGCTCGCCGACTTTAAGGGCAAAGTGGTAGTGATGTTCTTTGGTTACACCCAGTGCCCTGATATTTGCCCGACGACTTTGACTGAGATGCAGCAGGTCATGGCACTATTGGGTCCTCAATCAGATAAGGTACAAGTGTTATTTGTGACCGTTGATCCTGAGCGTGATACCGCAGCTATTCTCAAGCAATACGTTCCGTCATTTGATGCGCGTTTCCTAGGCTTGCGTCCAGCAGACGATGCGGCACTAGAAAAAGTGACCAAAGACTTCAAGATTTATTACAAGAAAGTACCCGGTAGTAGCCCGGGTTCCTACACCATCGACCATACAGCTGGTAGCTACGCATTTGATCCCGAGGGACATTTGCGTCTTTATATCAAACATGCTCAAGGTCCTGAGACCTTGGCGCATGACTTGAAAGAACTTTTAAAGTAAGAGCTAGAGAGGCGCGGCTTGATTAAGCCGCTTCAGCTTGCAACATACCGCGCATTTTTTTTGAGAGCTGCTGTCTCAATTTGACGTACGCGCTCTGCAGAGATGCCATATTCAGCGGCCAGATCATGCAAAGTCTTGGTGCCATTACCATCAGCATCCATTGCTAGCCAGCGTGACTGAACAATATTGCGACTACGCTCATCTAGAGCCATCAAGGCTTGATCTAGCTTCGGGCCTTGTAGTGTGTCTGCTTGTGCACTAGCGATGCGCTCTGTAGGCTCTTGACTACTGTCAGCGAGCCATTGAATTGGGGCATACGCAGTTTCTTCATCGCTATCATCGCCTTCAAGCGCAATATCGCCACCAGCGAGGCGCATTTCCATTTCTTTAACATCGGAACCTTTGACATCAAGTGCTTTAGCTAAGGCATCCACTTCACCTGGAGTAAGTGCACTTAAAGTAGGTTTGTTACTGCGCAAGTTAAAGAATAATTTGCGTTGTGCTTTGGTGGTTGCTACCTTCACTAAGCGCCAATTTTTCAGAATGTACTCATGAATTTCTGCTTTGATCCAGTGAATGGCATAAGACACTAAGCGTGCACCATTATTGGGGTCATAGCGTTTCACGGCCTTCATCAAGCCAATATTACCTTCTTGAATGAGGTCAGCGTGTGGAATACCATAACCAAGATATTGGCGCGCAACGGAAACAACGAGGCGTAAATGGGAAAGCACTAAGGTTTTAGCGGCTTCAACATTTTCAGTGCGACGAAATTCCTGCGCAAGATGTAACTCTTCTGCAGCACTAAGCATGGGTACGCGATTCACGTACGCAATATACGAATCAAGAGTGCCAACCCCAAGGGATGGCAGCATTGGAAATGCGGACGCCGCTGCAGCCTGCGCTACAGGCAGCCTTTGCATATTCGGTTTGTCAGATTTCTTTTGAACCATTTTTTAAATAAATATGAGGTGTTAATAGAGTTCTATTTTAGCACTCTTGTCAAGAGAGTGCTAATGGTTTATTTGGATTGTAAGTTATTGAATTAATTGAATAATTCAGAGGAATATTGCCCGGCTGTAAAGGGGGCTAAATCGTCAATTCCCTCGCCCTTGCCTAGTGCTAGAACAGCTGGTTTAGGGCCATCTTTAAGGGTATGGGCTAAGGCGCAGATAACACCACCCTTAGCAGTCCCATCTAGCTTGGTAACGATAATTCCGGTCAGGCCCAGAGCCATGTGAAAGGCCTTCACTTGGCTTAAACCATTTTGTCCTGTGTTGCCATCTAAAACCAATAGTGTGTGATGAGGCGCTCCAGGAAGTGCTTTGCCAATTACACGCTTGACCTTCTTGAGCTCTTCCATGAGGTGGTCTTGAGTAGCAAGACGACCTGCAGTATCAATGATCAAAATATCGCTTTTGCGGGAGATGGCGGAGTGAATTGCATCATGAGCTACGGCTGCAGCATCGCCACCTTCTTGGGTGATGACGTCCACTTGATTGCGACCGCCCCATTCTTGTAGCTGATTGCGCGCAGCGGCCCTAAAGGTATCCCCTGCGGCTAAGAGAACGGACTTACCTTGGGATTGAAAAATTCTACAAAGCTTACCAATGGTGGTGGTTTTCCCTGCACCGTTGACGCCAACAACCAGCCACACTTCAGGGATATTCTCTTTAGACCCTGTAAATAGTGGGTTAGGGGATGGCTCAAGCACTGTTAATAAGGTAGCAACCTCTTGAATCAGAAGGGCTTGTAGTTCATCAGGGCTTGAAGCCTTTTCGGATTTCGCTGCTTTACGTAGTTTGCTAATCAAATCCTCAGTCGTAGGCAATCCCACATCACTCTGAATGAGCGACTCTTCTAAGGCATCAAACCAAGCGTCATCAGTCTTGCTTGATTTAAATAGAGATCCAAGGGTTTTACGTAGGCCGAACATAATCGATACAATTTAATCCTTGCATCTTATCAATTAAATTCTTGGGATATGGTGATTTAGCAGATGCGCTTCAATTTACTCCGAATTACCTTCATATTTTTGATATTTACTCAATTGTCTTGCGCTATGGCTAAAGACCATGAGGATACCCATGAATACCAGCTGAGCAACGGCCTTAAGCTGATTGTGAGAGAAGATCATCGCGCACCAACCGTGGCGCATATGGTGTGGTACCGAGCTGGCTCAATGGATGAGGTCAATGGCCGTACTGGCTTGGCACACGTTTTGGAGCACATGATGTTTAAGGGCACCGACAAGGTGAAGGCTGGAGAGTTTTCTCGCTTGGTTGCCGCCTTAGGTGGGCGCGAAAATGCATTTACGAATCGTGACTACACGGCTTATTTTCAGCAAGTTGAGAAATCCAAATTAGACGAAGTGATTAAGCTAGAAGCAGATCGCATGTCCAATCTGAATTTTGATGATTCAGAGTTTTTAAAAGAAATCCAGGTAGTGATGGAAGAGCGTCGTCTTCGTACGGAAGATAACCCGAGCAGCCTCCTGAATGAATCCCTTATGGCCACCGCCTACATGAGCTCTCCCTATCGCTATCCAGTAGTGGGCTGGATGAATGATTTGCAGAATATGAAAGCAAACGATGCGAGGGATTGGTATCGCAGTTGGTATAAACCAAATAATGCAACGGTAGTTATTACAGGCGACGTTGATGCTAAGCAGGTCTTGGCTGCAGTCGAAAAGTATTATGGATTCATTCCCGCTCAGGAATTGCCAGTTCGTAAACCGCAGATTGAGCCACCTCAAAAAGGAATAAAACAGGTTCAAGTCAAAGCGCCTGCAGATAGTGCGCAATTGACTATGGCTTGGAAAGTTCCACGCCTAGAGGTTGGTAAGTTGGATGACCCAGAGCCCTATGCCTTGGAGCTCCTCACCTCTGTATTGGATGGTTATGACAATGCGCGCTTGAACCGAGTTTTGGTCAAACAAGAGAAGGTAGTGAATGATGTTGGCGTTGGTTACGACATGATTTCTCGTGGTCCAGAATTATTTGAAATTGCTGCGACTATGGCTAAAGGGAAAACAGTTGCGCAGGCGCAGGTCAGTATTCGAAAAGCGTTAGATGAGCTAAAGCAAAAAGGAATCCTCGATTCTGAGTTGAAGCGCATTAAGGTGCGGATTCTGTCAGAGCAAATTTATAAACGTGATTCCATCTTCGGTCAGGCTATGGAAATTGGCAGTACTGAGATGGCAGGTTTTTCCTGGCGAGATATCGACTACATGTTAGAGAAAATGCAAACGATTACTCCAGAGCAAGTTCAAGCGGTAGCTCAAAAGTATTTAGTGGATGAAGGTTTAACGATGGCGGTGTTAGATCCACAAGCACGTCAATCTGTAGTGAAGGAGGGCAAGCGATGAAAGCCTTCAATCAAATGATCTTAGGCTGTCTTTTAGCTTTCGGTGTAATTACTAGTGCACAAGCAATTCTTCCCATTGAAAAACTCGAAAATTACAAAGGGGCTAAAGCATATTTAGTCCAAACCAAAGTGTTGCCGATGGTGGATATTGAGGTGAGCATTGATGCTGGTGATCGTTATGATCCAGTGGGTAAGAGTGGTTTGGCAGACATGACCGCAACCCTAATGAATTATGGTGTGCAGGATGATAAGAGGATGCTCAGTGAGGCCCAAATCGCTGATGAGATCGCTGATTTAGGCGCCAGTATTGGTCTCTCAGTTGGTGGTGAGCGCGCTATTTTGCGTATTCGTAGCCTTAGTAGAAAAGATTTGCGTGATCGAGCAGTGCAATTGGCATCAGCAATGTTAGCTGCGCCCACTTATGTCCCAAATATTGTTGGTCGCGAAAAGCAAAGAACAATCACTAGCTTGCTTGAGGCAGAAACAAAACCCGAATATGTATTAGATCGCCGTTTTAAAAAAATGGTTTATGGCACCTATCCTTTGGCAGATTCTCCATCTGTTAAGTCTGTAGGCGCAATTACTCCTACAGACTTAGTTCAATTCCATAAACAGTTTTATCGTAGCGATCGTATGATTGTCAGTATTGTTGGGGATGTAGATCAAACTGAAGCAAATGAAATTATTCGCGCCTTATTAAAAAGAATTCCCCAATCGGGCCCTGTTATTGCACCTTTGCCAGAATTTGAACGCTCTCCAGTAGAGCCATTGGCGCAACGTGAAGTTCAGATCCCCTTTGACTCTCAGCAGGCCCATATCGCTATGGGTATGACGGCTGTGGCACGTAATAACCCTGATTATTTTCCTTTGTTGGTAGGCAACTATGTTTTAGGCGGCGGCGGGTTCGTCTCGCGTCTGATGAATGAGGTTCGAGAGAAGCGTGGCCTCGCCTATAGTGTGTCTAGTTATTTTGCCCCAGGCAAAGATACGGGAATCTTTCAGGCGGGCCTACAAACTAAGAATGATCAATCTTCTGTAGCGCTGCAGGTGATGAGCGATACGATTGCGAAGTTCATTACAGATGGCCCGACTACTTCTGAGCTTGTTGCGGCTAAAGCAAATCTGGTGAATGGCTACCCCCTGCGAATCGATAACAATCGTAAATTATTGGATAACGTTTCTTCAATCGCCTGGAATGATTTACCACTCGACACGATGGAAGTTTGGACTAAGCAAGTGGAGGCAGTGACTTTAGATCAAGTGAAATCTGCCTTCGAAAAATATCTTGCGATGGACCGCATGAAGATCGTAGTTTTAGGGGCTCAAAATAAATAAACCGAAGACTCTGAAGACAGAGCCGCCTAAGAAGGTTCGCATTATTGGCGGCACGTGGAGAAGTCGCTTATTAACAGTGATCGATTTACACGGTCTTCGACCTACGACTGATCGTATTCGGGAAACTTTGTTCAACTGGCTTGGTCAAGACTTAAGTGGTTTACGTTGCCTGGATCTGTTTGCTGGAACAGGCGCACTAGGATTTGAGGCTGCCTCTCGCGGTGCGAGTTTGGTTGTCCTGCTCGAAAAAGATAAAAAAGCCCATGCAAACTTAAAGGCGAATTTTTCATTACTTCAATCCTCCCCCGTATCTGGATCTGTAGAAATTTTGCAGCGTGACAGTTTGGAATTTTTAAGACAGCAAGCAGATCAATCAAGCAATCTCATTTTTATTGATCCTCCTTTTCAGGAGGCTGCCTTACTTGATCGAGCTGTTCGTGAAGCCGGCAGAATCTGTGATGACTCTGGGGGAGGAGGAATTTATGTCGAATTCCCGTCAAATCGCCCCAGTGAAGATATAGAATCCCTGCTGCCAGACTGGCATTGTGGAAAATACTTAGAGGCTGGACAGGTAAAAGCCTGTCTATTTCGGAGCGGAAGGGGCTAAACTCTTGCCTGTAGCTGATAAAGCCTTAGGAGAGTTATGACTGTCGCTGTATATCCAGGAACATTTGATCCCTTCACTCGTGGACACGAGGATTTGGTTCGTCGCGCATCGAGCATTTTTGATGAGCTGATTGTGGGTGTTGCCTCCAGTCGTAGCAAGCACCCTTCCTTTGCGCTAGATGAGCGGATTGCAATTGCTAAAGAAGTTCTTGGACACTATTCCAATGTGAAGGTCGTCGGCTTTGACGGCTTATTAAAAGATTTTGCACGTGAGCACAATGCACGCGTTATTGTGCGTGGCTTACGCGCAGTATCCGACTTTGAATATGAATTCCAAATGGCAGGTATGAATCGCTATCTCTTGCCGGATGTCGAAACTTTGTTTCTGACGCCGTCCGATCAGTACCAATTTATCTCTGGTACTTTTGTGCGTGAGATTGCCTCTATGGGCGGTGATGTGAGCAAGTTTGTTTTCCCATCAGTGGAAAAATGGCTTGTCAAAAAAATTGCTACTGCCAATCAAAATAGTAAGTAAGGTTGTAAAGTAAAAACATGGCTCTCATGATTACCGATGAATGCATCAATTGCGATGTGTGCGAGCCTGAATGCCCCAATGATGCTATTTATATGGGGCTAGAGATTTATGAAATAGACCCCGATAAATGTACCGAATGCGTAGGGCACTATGATGCACCTCAATGCCGACAGGTCTGTCCGGTTGACTGTATTCCGTTTAACCCAGCACATACTGAAACCCAAGAGCAGTTAATGGTGAAGTTTAAGATTTTGACTGCAAACAAAAAGGCAATTGCAACCTAGCCTTTAGAGTGCAGTTCCATCATGGCGGTTTGAGTATCACCCTTCAAAAATAGCGGCACAATTTGCAAGCCATTCTCAAGACTGTCCTCAATCAGTTTTTGCTCGGCTAATGGAGGCCTGCGCAAAACATAATCTGCCACATCCATGGGGCGACCATCGCCTGCTATATCTCTTGGGTGTCCAATGCCAAGGCGCAGGCGCCAGTAGTCTGGGGTACCCAGGTGCGCTTGAATATCTTTTAAGCCATTGTGCCCACCAGTGCCACCACCCAGCTTGAGTCGTGCTATTCCAGGCTTGAGGTCGAGCTCATCTTGCACCACCAAAATATCTGCAGGCGCGATTTTATGAAAGCGACAAAGTGCGCCTACTGCTTGACCACTCAAGTTCATGTAAGTGGTTGGCTTCAGTAGAAAGAGATCTTCACCTTCCCATTTGGCTTTAGCTACTTTCCCGTGAAAGCGCTTTTCAGATTCAAAGCGGGCATTCAACTGTTTTGCCATGGCATCGACAAACCAGAAGCCAGCATTATGCCGATCTGCTTCGTGCTCATCACCTGGATTGCCTAGGCCAACAATTAATTTAGTCATACCGTGAGTTTAAAGACTTAACACTATTTCTTCAAAAAGAAGAAGGGGGTAAAAAGAAAGCCCGCTTGCGCGGGCCTTCTCAAGCAAGTAGCGCAGCTTAATGAATTAAGCTTTGTCCTTTGCATCGGCAGCAGGAGCAGCGGCTGGAGCTGCGGCTGCAGGAGCAGCATCTTCAGTCTCAGCAGCTTTAACAGCTGGAATACGTGCATTTACAAGCACTGGGTTCTCTTGCTCAACATGCAATACCAAAGTAACGCCTTTTGGCAATGCAAGATCTTTGGCATGAATAGCGTGACCCACTTCAATTTTGCTCAAGTCCACTTCAATGAATTCTGGCAAGTCTGCTGGTAAGCAAGAAACTTCGATGTCATTGAGGATGTGGCTGATAACGGCGCCTTGCAATTTCACTGCAGAAGAAGTTTCGGCATTGGTGAAGTGCAATGGAACACGCATGTGTACTTTCTCAGTCGCAGATACGCGCTGGAAGTCAATATGCAAAACGATTGGTCTGAATGGATGCATCTGGTAATCGCGCAACAACACTTTTTGTGTTTTGCCGTCAATTTCCAAATCCAAAATAGATGAGTGAAATGCTTCCTTGCGGAGAGCATGGAACAACGCGTTATGGTCTAACTCGATGACCAAGGCTGGATCTTTACTACCGTAAACGATTCCCGGAGTTTTTCCGGAATTGCGCAGACGGCGGCTCGCACCCGTTCCCTGTACGCTTCTTTCAAAGGCTACAACTTTCATGATTAATTCCCTTTAAGGTTAATTTCCGTTCGCGACCAAACAGAAAAGCCTTCGATTATATCTTGGGAATGGATATTTATGCCTACAAACCACCTAAAACTAGCAAAAAACGGGGTAAAACTATGTTTTTTGGCTTATTCAGCAAACATAGACATGACGGAATCGCCCTTACTAATCCGAGAAAGGGTCTCGGCTAGCAGTGGGGCTACAGTCAGTTGGCGGATTTTGCCCACTTTTAATGCTTCTGCAGTCAAGGGGATGGTGTCAGTAACAACCAATTCGTCCAACTCAGAGGCAGCAATACGAGCCACAGCACCGCCTGATAGGACGGCGTGAGTACAGTAGGCAGTAACGCCCTTGGCACCGCGCTCTTTAAGCGCTTCAGCGGCTTTACAGAGCGTTCCACCGGTATCGATGATGTCATCCATGATGACGCAATGACGTCCTTCTACTTCGCCAATCAGGTGCATTACTTCAGATACGTTCGCTTTAGGACGACGTTTATCAATAATTGCTAAGTCAGTGCCCAGTTGTTTAGCCATTGCGCGGGCGCGAACTACGCCGCCGATGTCGGGGGAAACAATGATCAGGTCTTTTTTGGTTTTTTGGGCCTCTAGGTCGGCCAAGAGAACTGGCGAGGCATAAATATTGTCTACCGGGATATCAAAGAAGCCCTGGATTTGGTCGGCATGAAGGTCCATGGTCAGAACACGTTCAATACCGGCAACAGATTGGAGCATGTTGGCAACAATACGAGCAGAGATTGCAACGCGTGCAGAGCGTGGACGACGGTCTTGACGGGCATACCCAAAGTAAGGAATCACTGCAGTGATGCGACTTGCAGATGCGCGCTTCAGTGCGTCAATCATGATCATGAGCTCCATCAAGCTATCGTTTGTTGGGGCACAGGTTGACTGAATAACTACGACGTTTTTGCCGCGTACGTTTTCTTGAATTTCTACTTGGATTTCACCATCTGAGAAACGGCCTACAAAAGCTTTGCCCATAGGTAGCTTGAGCTCTTTGGCTACTGCCTCAGCCAAAACCGGATTTGCGTTGCCTGTAAATAAAGTCAATAAATCGGAGTTTGTGGAGGACATGGTCTTAAGGGTTTTGTAGGGTCAAAAGGTTATCTTTGTCGTTTCTACAGTATTTGGCAGGGGAAGAAGGATTCGAACCTTCGCATGCTGGAATCAAAATCCAGTGCCTTAACCAGCTTGGCGATTCCCCTACGGATCAATCTGAAGAAACCAAATTGTAAGCGGGATTTTTATTTAGCCCCCGAACAACCCGACCTATCCACCCCTGAGGAAGATTTTGCAGAAGATTTTCCAGATTTGCGATGTCAGTCTTAGGGTCTAAGACTGCAAAAACGCTACTTCCAGAGCCTGACATACGGGGCTCTGAGCCCGGTACAGCCTGACTAATCCAATCCAAAGCTTGCTTCACTTCAGGACAAATCCGCATCGCTACAGCCTGGCAATCATTGGAAAGACTTGACCATGGCGATGCAAGAAAGCCATCTATTGTAATCCGAGCGTGATTTCGGGTCAATTCAGGGTCTTGAAAAATACTTAGGGTTGAGATGCCTTGGTTGGGAAAAATGACTAAAAAGGCATGATTCTCAAGGGTGAGCCCTTCAATTTGCTCGCCAATACCCTCAACAAATGCATTTTTGCCAAAAATGAAAAATGGCACATCAGCACCTAGTTGTAGTCCGAGCGAAGATAGAGTTGCTTGGTCTAGTTTGAGATTCCAGAGTGCGTTTAAGCCAATCAAGGTAGTGGCCGCATCCGAGGATCCTCCGCCCAATCCGGCGCCCATCGGAATTTCTTTTTGAAGATCAATCTCAATCCCAGAGTCAATCTTGCAAAAATCTTTTAACAGTTTTGCTGCCATGACAACTAAATCTTGTTCGGGCGCTACTCCGGGAATCGGATTAATGCGACGAACTTCATTTTGTGAGATGTTTTTTAGTGTGATGGTGTCACACCAATCCACTAATTGAAAAACAGATTGCAGCAGGTGATAGCCATCAGGACGACGCCCAACTATATGTAGAAATAAATTGAGCTTTGCTGGTGAGCGTAGCGTCAGAGATGCGTGCTGAACTTCACTCATTAGCTTGATCAAAAACAAGACGAATATCAATTGATCCGATGTTAGAGCTACGAGTCATCATGAGTTTTTCAAGACGATTTTTATTGCTCCAGCTATAGACCAGATTCCAACCATCCTGACTAATTTTGCTCACTTGCCCTTTAGCATTTCTTTCGATGCTTGCTTCGCCGCCCGGTCTTACTTCGCCTCTAAGCCAGTTTGATAAACCCCGTGCTGGCAGCGGAAGCCCCAAGGTGTTTTGTACAAGAGTATCTGCATCAATTGCAGTCACCACTTGTCCATCACGTTCAAGAGTTGCCTCTCCTGGTGTGATGGTAATTTTTGCAATAGAACCACCAACAGGATTGCGAATTTCTAAAACATCTTTGAGGGCTTCTTGTGTCAAGGTAAAGCCACCTGAGCCACCTTGATTCTGGCTGTCAGAAAGGCCGGTAATTTTTACTGCAAAGCGCCCGTCCCATGAGCCATTAGAGGCTTGATCTGAATTGGTCCAATCTGGTTTTAAGCGTTTGAGAGTTTCTTGAAGAGTGGCATTATTGACATCCAATTTTTGGCCCTCTTGCCACATTGCCTCTGCTTCAGTGCGACGATTCATGAACCACAATACTTCACCAGTATGTGCGGCAATATCTGCCTCAGGTTTCATATTAAAGGCTTGCTGCAATTGTTCTAAGGCAAGTGCATTTTTACCCAGACGAAAATTAACCCAACCTAGGCTATCTAAAATAAATGCATCTTTAGGAGATAGCTGATGTGCTTTATTGATCAGCGCATATGCTTCTGGTAATTTGATGTTTCGGTCGGCGAGTGAGAAACCCAAAGCATTTAAAGAGTTTGCATCATTAGGGTTCTTGCGCAAAATTTCACGCAAGGTTTTTTCCATCACATCAATACGCCCCACTTTTTCCGCTGACATGGCATAGGTATATAGCAAGCCTGGATCTTTTGGAGCAGGTTTTGCAGTCGATGCTATTTCATAAAAAGCGCGTAAGGCTTCAGACTCATCTTTCGCTTTTCCTAATAAGGCTTGTAATTGCAAGAGAGTGTTTTCTTGTTCTGCAGGGTTTTGTTGCTTGAGTAGGGCGATTGCGGGCTTGACTGCGTCAGACCAGCGATTACTCAAAACCAGCAAGGTAATGAGTACTTCCTTGGGCTTAGTTTGGGAGGGAGGGGCTAGGCTATCCCAAGCTTGCGCAGCTTGGAGCGCCAATTCAGGGGAGCCTCCAGCAATGCCAATTTCCATGGCCCGTTGTGCCAAACGAGGATCTTTATATTGGCGAGCCATTTCCATATAAGTGCTGTAGGCAAGCCCAGCTTCGCCTCTTTGGAGGGCAATTTCTGAGGCAAGTACTTCAAAAATGGCTTGCCCCGTATGCGCCTCTTCTGCTTGCGCATAGGCTTGGCTCGATAGTATGACCCCACTAGCCAGGGCACCAAGGAATAAATCCTTCAAAAAGGATCTAAGTATCAATTTGCTCATAAGCACATTCTAATCCGCGAATCTACAATCCATTTATGCCAGAACTTCCAGAAGTAGAGGTCACAAAACTCGGAATTGCCCCCCACCTTCTGGGGCAAAGCATTAGTGCCGTCAACGTTATTGATGGGCGCTTGCGCTGGCCTGTTCCTAAGAGCCTGCCTACAGCTCTGCCTGGTCAAAAAGTACATACCATTGAGAGGCGCGGAAAGTATCTATTAATTGAATTAGATGCGGGATATTTATTGGTCCATTTGGGAATGACCGGTACCTTGCGTGTGTTGCCATGCTCTGACCCCTTGAAATTACATGATCGCGTGACATTTGAGTTTGGCAAATTGAGTTTGCGCCTACATGACCCTAGAAAATTTGGTGCTGTGTTGTGGCATCCAAAATCGAAAGGGCCCATTGAGAAAAATTTGCTTTTACAGAAGCTGGGAGTGGAACCTTTTTTCTCCAGAATTTGCTGGTGAGCTGGGCGCCGAGATTTTGTATCAAACATCACGTAAGAGAAGTGTTGCGGTGAAACAATTTCTTTTGGCAGGACAATCAGTTGTTGGTGTTGGAAATATTTATTGTTCTGAAAGTCTATTTGAAGCCAAAATTCATCCAAGCAAAGCCGCTGGAAAGTTAACTCGCCCACAATGTTCTCGCTTGGCAGAAGCAGTGCGATTGATTTTGAAAAAAGCAATTGCTGCAGGCGGTAGCAGCTTGAAAGATTTCGTGAATAGCGATGGTGACCCAGGACACTTTATGGTTCAAACCAAAGTCTATGACCGCAAAGATCAGCCGTGTAAAGTTTGTAAAACTCCGATTAAGCAAATCGTTCAGGGGCAGCGCTCAACCTATTTCTGCCCATCATGTCAAAAGCGCTAACCGCTAATTTCTCTGAAAAGTTAATCGCTTGGCATGCGCGTAGTGGACGCTCAGGCCTTCCATGGCAAGGCAATCGGGATCCTTACGCAGTTTGGGTTTCTGAAATTATGTTACAACAGACTCAAGTGGCTACAGTTCTAGAGCGCTACCCCCGCTTCATGAAGCGTTTTCCAACAGTTAAAAAATTAGCTAGTGCAGATATTGATGAGGTATTAGCGGAGTGGGCTGGTTTGGGTTATTACTCCCGGGCCCGAAACCTACATGCTTGTGCACAGCAAGTAATGACTGAGTTCGCCGGTCAATTTCCCAGTGATCCGATATTGCTTGAGCAGCTTAAAGGTATTGGCCGCTCAACGGCTGGAGCTATCGCCGCATTTGCTTTTCATGAGAGGGCGCCTATTCTTGATGCGAATGTCAAAAGAATATTGGCGCGTTTATTTGCAGTAGAGGGTGGAATTCAAGAGAAGGCAGTCAATGATCGGTTGTGGAGCTTGGCAAATGATCTGTTGCCCACTAAGGCTAAAGATATGCCTGTGTATACCCAGGCTTTAATGGATTTTGGTGCCACCTGGTGCACGTCTCGTAAGCCAGTGTGCCTAAGCGATGAGAAAAAATGCCCTTTTGAAAAAGAGTGCCAGGCAAGCCGCAGCAATCAGGTTCTTGATCTTCCGCAAAAGACCATCAAAGCAAAGTCCCCTGAATTTGATTGCGACATGCTTTTAATTCGATCGGGTAATTCAATCCTTTTACAAAAGCGGCCTAGCAAAGCTATTTGGGGTGGCTTATGGTCTTTGCCAGAAACCCCTTGGGTGGCAAAGTCTGCCACCAGAAAAAACCTGCCAAACTTAAAAGACTTGATTCAGGCTGCCCTGCCCGATGAGCGTCCTTCCGCCTGGGGGAAGGTTTGTAAAGTAGTCAATCAAGGCCCTCAAATTAAGCACGTATTTACGCATCGACGTTTATGGATGCAAATTTGGGAAGTAAGTGCCTCCAGAAGCCTGGAGCTTGAAAATCCAAATCTTAGGTGGGTGCCCCTAAGTCAGTTGGGGCGATACGGCTTGCCTCAGCCGATTAAGATTTTGCTGCAGGGATTGAGTCTAGCTCGCGGTGACGATCTAAAAAATTAAGCTGCAGGGCGCTTAAATCTTTTTGTGCACGGAAGTGCTCACCAATTCGGTTGACGAGGTACACGGAGCGATGTTGTCCGCCTGTACAGCCAATGGCTACGGTCAGATAGCTGCGTCCATCAGCAATGTAATGGGGTAGCCACTTTTCAATAAATTGTGTGATGTCACCTTCCATGCTGATGACCTCAGAAATTTTTTCTAAAAATTCTTTTACAGGTTTGTCATTGCCAGTTAGTGGCCTTAATACATTGTCATAGTGGGGATTAGGGAGGCAGCGTACATCAAACACCAGATCTGCCTCACTCGGAACCCCTTTTTTAAAGCCAAAGGATTCAAAAATCACCGTCAAGCCAACCGGCTTATCTTTGATAAGGTCCCGAATCCAGGAACGCAGGGCATGAGCGGGAAGATTGCTAGTGTCAATACTATGTGCTTGGGCTCGCAGGGGTTCGAGCAAGCTACGTTCTTTATCAATTGCTTCAATGAGAGTTGCGGGTTGTGTTTTTTGAGCATCGGTTGATAAAGGATGACGACGACGGGTCTCCGAGAAGCGCTGTACCAATGTGTTGGTATTTGCGTTTAAGAACACCACGCGAACTTGATGATCTACGCGCAGATTTTCTAGAATGGAAGGCAACTCAGCAAGTGATTGACCTCGTCTTGCATCAATAGCAACCGCTACACGTTCGCTATTTTCTTTTACAAGAGTGCTAATGAGATTTTCTAAAAGCGATACTGGTAGGTTATCTACACAGTCATAACCTGCATCCTCAAAAGCTCGTAAGGCAACTGATTTACCTGAGCCTGAGATTCCGGTAATCAGATTAATTTGCATGGATTAAAGCAGACGCCCTTGGGATTTAATCGAATCTGCTTCTGCATTCATTTGAACGCGCTGGCGCTCAATGAATTCTTTCAAGGTATCAATACCGCGTAATTGCAAAATCGTATTACGAACAGCAGCTTCAACCAGTACGGCTAAGTTGCGTCCTGCCGCCACCTGGATCTTGACGGTCCGAATGGGGACGCCCAAGACATCAATATGTTGAGCTTCAAGCGGCAGTCTTTCGAACTCACCATCAGTTCTGCGGACTAGTTGAACAATGAGGCGTAGCTTCAATTTACGGCGTACTGCGGTTTCACCAAAAATAGTGCGAATGTCGAGTAAGCCAAGACCACGCACTTCAAGTAGATTGCGCAATATCACCGGGCAACGGCCCTCGATGTAATCAGGACCAAGGCGCGCGAAATCCACCGCATCGTCAGCAACCAAACCATGGCCGCGGGAAATGAGCTCAAGACCTAATTCACTTTTCCCTAGTCCAGATTCGCCAGTTAGCAAAACGCCCAAACCTAGGATATCCATAAACACCCCATGCATTGTGATTTGCGGGGCACCAATTTTGGTGAGATAAATGCGCAGATGGTCAATGACTTCCGCTGCAGAAATATGAGTAGTAAAGAGTGGGGTAGAGGAGCGCTGGCAGAAGAGTTGAAGGTCGGGATCTGCAGCTTTGCCGTCAGCAACAATCACACAGGGCGGTGTTTTAGAAATCAGGCTAGCAATTTGCTCTTGTTTTTGTTTTGGATCGAGCGCTGCATGGTAATCCACTTCTTGCTCGCCAAAAATCTGTATACGACTTGGGTGAATCAGATTTAAATGACCTACCAAGTCAGAGCTGGCTGCGGCAGCTTTAACTGCCTCTGGCGGGAACGTACGGTCAGCCCCTTCAAGGCCGCCAATCCAAGACAGTTTTAAATCCGAAACGTTGTCATCGAAAATCTGCTGAGCAGATACTCCCTCTAGGAGTAAGGGCTGAGTCATTTTGTCGCGCTCCATTGTTGCAATAGTGCGCATACCTTTAAAGGGTCCGTGGCTGATCCCAAGGTATTTCTTGCATCTGAATCTGAAAGTAATTGGGCAATTGATGACAAGATTTCTAAATGTTGCTGAGTAGCCTTTTCTGGAACCAATAAAAAAATTAAGGTAGAAACGGGCTCATTATCAGGCGCAGCAAACTCAATGGGCTCTCGAAGTTTCATAAAAGCTGCAGCAGGTTGCTTGAGTCCTTTGACGCGGCCATGGGGGATGGCTACGCCTGCTCCTAGGGCGGTTGAACCTAGATCTTCACGAGCGTTCAGAAACTCTACTACGGCACTTGCATCAATGCCGACTTGCTTGGCAAAAAGCTCCCCAGCAGCTGCAAATGCATCAGCCCTATTTTTTGCAGGGTTGTCTAATGCAATGCAGTCGGGGTTAAAAAGATTGGTCAGGGCATTCATTACAAATGATTATAGGTGTCCCGACGGTTTAGATCACTCAAAATGCTTATCGTGATGATGATCCTGAATCTTTTCTTTGTGTTTTACGACTTGGCGCTCTAATTTATCAACCACTGCATCCATCGCATGGTAGAGGTCCGCATTATGTGCTTCAGCGAACAGTTCCTTGCCCTTGAGATGAATTGTGATCTCGGCGCTTTGACGTAAATCTTTTTCTTTGGCGTTATCAACGACCAAAAAAGCAGAGGCATCAATGACGTGGTCGAAGTGTTTGCGAATTTTGGCCATACCAGCCTCAAGGTGCGTACGCATCGCTGGCGTTACCTCAACATGGCGGCTATTAATTTTTAAATTCATTCGCAACTCCTTTTATCAATGCGTGCGCAAGCTCATGCTGGGGTGCGCAGCAAGCCCCTATTAATTTGTTGAGCAGTTTTTTTTGGAAAATGAACCATGAGCCTCCAGCGTATCAGCGAATTTGCTGAAAACCAAGAGGGGAAAGTACTTTTTATTGCAGATATGCGCAGAAGCCTTGTCTGGCTTACATCCGGAAGTTTTCGCCCAGGTAAACGCGGCGGACGGCATCATTTTTAATAATTTCGTCTGGCTTACCTTCTGCAAGAACGCTTCCTTCGCTAATAATGTAAGCGTGATCGCAAATACCAAGGGTCTCTCGAACGTTATGGTCAGTAATCAATACGCCAATTTGGCGATCTCTTAAGAAGCGAACAATCCGTTGAATCTCCCCAACAGCAATAGGGTCAACACCGGCAAATGGCTCATCCAACAGGATAAATTTTGGTTGCGAAGCAAGAGCCCTGGCGATCTCTACACGTCGACGCTCGCCGCCAGAAAGTGAGAGAGCTGGGTTATTTCGTAAATGGCTAATTTGGAGCTCACCTAAGAGTTCATCAAGACGGTTGGATATTTCCGCCTTGGTTAATGGCTTCCCACCTTGTACTTGAAGCTCTAAGACTGCTTGGATATTTTCAGCAACATTAAGTTTTCTAAAAACGGATGCTTCTTGTGGAAGGTAGGACAGACCCATACGAGCCCGCTCATGAATAGGCAAGTGGGTAATGTCAGTTCCATCGAGCACAATGCGACCGCCATCAAGCGGAACCAGGCCAACAATCATATAAAACGAGGTAGTTTTACCCGCACCATTGGGCCCAAGTAATCCAACAACCTCACCACACTTTACTTCGACTGAAACATCTCGCACGACCGTTCTAGAGCCATAACGTTTTTGAAGGTTGTGGGCACTCAGCGTTGGAGTGTTATTGGTTTGAGCTAAATCCGTTGTCATTTCTCTAGTGTGGCTTTTCGTCTTGGTGAAAGGATTGCTCTAGCTAAAGGTAAGTCCTCTGGTTTTGCATCCGCAGGAGGCGTTACTCGATAGCGCTCGGTAATATCATCGTACTCAATTTTCCAGCCTTGCAGCTGATCAAGCATTTGCATGTTCAGAGAACGACGCAAACTGGCATCACCAGTAATGGTGAGCATTTCAGTCTTGGCGTTATAGCTTAGTTGGGTGCCGCGACCTTGCATGTATTCATCAGGAATGCCCTCTTTACGCTGTCTAAAGCTAGCAGTGCTATCCGCCGAACCTCTGACATCTACAAACTCGTAACCCTCAGGATCAACTTGAATATGCCCATCTTCACCAGTGACAACAATACTGCCTTTGATTAGCAGGATCTGACCTTGTAAGTCATAAATCTGTTGCACATCGTTTACTGACACTTTTTCGGCCTCAAGAACGATAGGCTTGTCTTGATCTGCTTTTTCAGCTTGGACGGCACTATTCATGAGCAGAATGCTCAACGCAAGCAAGAGAAGGGGTAGGCGACTCATGAACAACATTCTATTGAGGACTCCGCGGGGCACGTTCAATACGTCCTCTAACCTGACCAGAAAGGGTCATGCTCTGCTGAACATTGTTGAAAGTTCCGCCATCAGTTGAGTGCATGATGGACATACCCTGCTCAAGCGTAATAGGCCGATCAGTTTCGATAATGTCATCGTTAATTAAAACCTTGTAATAGCTTGATGAAGCGAGCATGCGTAGAGTTGCAGGCTCTGTAGCGGTAGCAGGCTGAGCTGGCCTAAAGATAGAGGCGTTGTCGAATAATTCTAGGATTGTCAGATCCCCGTCTAGGTGTCCGGTATTTGATTTCACTGTGACCGGCGCTTTGTCGGCCTGAAAGAGGCGCATGCGAGGCATATCAATATCGATCGTTGCGTCATCATCATAGTGGGTCACTTTATTGCCTAAAACACGATACTTGGTGTTACCTAATTCGTTGAGTGCTGAAAGTGTGCCATCTTTAATGACATAGTCGGGTTCATGCAGACGAACGCGTTCAAGCGCAGCTTTCTCTGGAGGAGTATTTTTTTGTACCAACCAAAAAGTAGCTAGAGTCAAAGTACCCATCACTATTAATGGCATGAGACGCAATAGCGTACGACCAATACTCAATTTGATATGCTGAGAATTCAGTTGCATTGCTTAATTGCGAGCCTTAATTAGCAATTCCTCGTAGCGACTTTGTGCTTTCAGAATAAGGTCACACACTTCTCGTACTGCGCTATTTCCACCTGTACGAGTGGTTACAAAATGCACAAATTCTTTAACGGCCTCATGCGCTTGAGCAGGGGCAATTCGGAGACCTGCATTTTTCATCATAGCTAAATCAGGCCAGTCATCACCCATGACAGCACAATCACCAGATGTGAGTCCGAGCGATTTAATCACCCCCTCTAAAGCAAATGCTTTATTTTCAACACCCATGTGCACATGTTTAATGCTAAGCTCATCACAGCGTGCCAAAACCATTTTGGAGTTTCTGCCAGTAATAATTGCGGTTGGAATGCCGCATTGTTCTAAGAGTTTGATTCCAAGACCGTCTTGAATGTCAAAAGCTTTTAAAGACTCTTTGCCATCACTACCAATCCACACTTGGCCATTGGTGAGCACGCCATCAACATCTAAAACAAGTAGCTTGACTTGGCCTGCGCGCTCCCAGGCTTGTGGATATTGGGACAGCGGATTGGTGTTGTGGGGATTAAAAGCGCTAGGCATGGCTGTATTAAATAGTCCGCTACGTTAAATAACTTTGGCTGCAAAGAGGTCATGTAGATTTAGGGCGCCCAAAAGGTGGCCATCTTTATCTGTTACTACTAAATGATTGATGCGATGTTTTTCCATCATCTCGATCGCCTCTTCAGCCAATAGCTCTGGTGGAATGGTACGAGGTCTGGCGGTAGTTGCATTCTGAAGAGTGATATCGCTCAAGTTAGTATTTTTTTCCAAGAGGCGACGTAAATCACCATCAGTCAGAATGCCAAATACTTTTTGTTTTTCATCTAAAGTGACGACCATACCCATACGCTTTGATGTCATTTCTAATAGGGCATCTTGTAGTGATGCCTGAATAGAAATTTTTGGCGTGTCATCAAGACTACGCATGACTCCGCTGACATGCATTAATTGTTTTCGTCCTAATCGACCGCCCGGATGAGAGCGCTGAAAGTCTTCAGCTTGAAAACCACGAGCGTCCAATAAAGCAACAGCTAAAGCATCACCCATGGCTAATGCTGCCGTAGTGCTGGTTGTTGGAGCTAGATTTAATGGGCACGCTTCTTTTTCTACGCTGGTATCTAAGTGCGCGTCTGCTAATTGAGCGAGAGAGGAATTCGGTGCGCCAGTTAAGGCGATCAGTTTTGCGCCCGTACGTTTAACAATCGGAACAATGGTTAATAGCTCATCGGTTTCACCAGAATTGGAGAGCGCAACAAAAACATCATCACGAGTAACCATTCCTAAATCACCATGGCTGGCTTCCGCTGGATGAACAAAGAATGCAGGGGAGCCGGTGGAGGCGAAGGTAGCAGCGATCTTACGGGCAATATGACCTGATTTGCCAATGCCGGAGACCACAATTCTGCCTTTACAGCCATGGAGCATTTCCACTGCATGCACGAGTGCGTCTGCGTTAACGCCCTCTAGGCGATCACGCATGGTTTGCAGTGCAGCAGCCTCAATGGTGAGGGTGTCGCGTGCAAGCTTTAGGGTACGTTCACGAGTCTTAGCTATCATCGAGTAAGTATATGCCGTCAGTCCTTCAATTAACCCTCATTCTCCTAGCCTCTGGTGTGGCTGGAGTGGTTATTTTCCGCTATTTTGGCTTACCCCCTATTTTGGGCTATTTGGCCATTGGCGTATTAATTGGGCCTAATGCCCTGGGTTTAGCAAATGACTCTGCAACCGTGAAGTATTTAGCGGAATTTGGGGTTGTTTTCTTGATGTTCTCGATCGGCTTGGAATTTAATCTTCATAAGCTCCGGTCAATGCGAAATATCGTATTTGGCCTGGGCGGCAGCCAAGTTCTATTGACAATGCTTTTGGCGGTGCCTGCCAGCTTGTTGATGAATTGGATTTACCCCATTTCTTGGCAGGCAGCGATTGCCTTGGGCGGCGCTTTAGCTATGTCCTCGACAGCAATTGTCACAAAACTCATTTCTGATCGATCCGAGCTGGAAACAGAGCACGGTCGTAATGTAGTCGGTATTTTGCTGTTCCAAGATTTGGCGGTCGTTTTCTTATTAATCTTGCTGCCTTCTTTGGGAAAAAATCCTAAGGATCTGTTTGTGGCTCTGACGGCTGCCTCTATCAAAATCACGATTGCATTAGGGCTGATTTTCTTTATCGGCCAGTCACTCATGAGTCGCTGGTTTAGATTGGTTGCCAAGTTACGCTCTCAAGAGTTGTTTATGTTGAACCTCTTGTTAATTGTTCTTGGCATGGCAGCCTTGACTGAACACTTTGGTTTATCTCTTGCTCTAGGTGCATTCCTGGCGGGAATGTTGATTTCTGAAACGCCTTATCGCCATCAAGTGGAGGAGGATATCAAGCCGTTCCGCGACGTTCTCTTGGGACTCTTCTTTGTAACAATTGGCATGCTGCTCGACTTTAATGTCATTCTTGAGCAATGGATGCTGGTCTTGGCACTTTTGCTTGGCCCATTGATATTCAAGTTTGGCTTGATTGCCATACTTTCAAGACTATTCGGCTCAAGTCCCGGCATATCCATTAGAACGGGCTTATGCCTAGCTCAGGCAGGCGAATTCGGCTTCGTGTTGCTGACCCAAATTGATGGCTTAGATTTAATTGACCCTACGCTAAGTCAGGCTGTACTTGCTGCAATGTTGCTCTCGATGTTTTGCGCACCGTTTTTGGTTGAATACAGCGATCGTATTGCGATGCGCTTCTCTAGTAATGAGTGGTTGCTGCAATCACTTGCATTAACGCGCGTGGCTGCGAAAAGCGTACGCAATGAAAATCACGTCATCATTTGTGGTTTTGGTCGTTCAGGTCAAAGCTTGGCTCGTATGCTTGATCAAGAAAAGATTCCATACATTGCATTAGATCTAGATCCTGATCGCGTGAAAGAGGCGGCTGCTGCTGGCGATAATGTGGTCTATGGCGATGCGAGCCGGGAAAATTATCTAGTTGCTGCTGGGCTTTCGAGGGCAAAGACGGTGGTGATTACCTATGCTGATACTGCCGCCAGTATGCGGGTATTGCGTCAAGTTGAACATTTGCGTCCAGGGATGACTGTATTGGTGCGCACTCGAGATGACGCTGATATTGCTAAGTTGCAGGCAGCTGGTGCTACCGAGGTTGTTCCTGAATTAATCGAAGGCAGTTTGATGATTGCTTCCCACGTTTTGCTCATCATGGGCGTGCCGATGCGTAAAGTGGTGCGGCGTATTACGACTGCACGTGAGGAGCGCTATAGCTTGTTAAGAGGCTATTTTCGAGGCGCAGGTGATGATGACTTTGGTTCAAACGAATCTTGGCGTTTGCATTCCATTACCTTGTTGCCAAATTCTCAAGCGGTCGGCAAAACCCTGGGCGAGCTTCATTTAGAAAATGAAGGAGTAAGCATACAAGCGGTCCGTCGCAAAGGTCGCAACGCCGATTATGTGAAGTTGGCATTAGCCCCAGAATTGCTTCTGGAGGCTAACGATATTTTGGTGATCTCAGGTAATTCAGAAGCAACTGATTTGGCCGAAGCTAAATTACTCTGAGATCTGCGCCTAAGGCGACTATTTCTTTTTCTTGGCTGCTACTGGTTTACGAGTTAGCAATGGCGCTAAATAGTGACCAGTAAAGCTGACCTCATTCTTGGCAACATCTTCAGGTGTTCCGGTAGCAATGATTTGGCCACCACCAGCGCCACCTTTGGGGCCTAAGTCAATAATCCAATCTGCAGTCTTGATGACATCTAAATTGTGCTCAATGATGACAATCGTATTGCCTTGCTTCTTGAGGGTTTGAATCACCGTCAACAACAGCTGAATATCATGGAAGTGCAGGCCAGTAGTTGGCTCATCTAGGATGTACAGTGTTCTGCCAGTATCACGCTTAGAGAGCTCTAAAGAAAGCTTTACACGCTGCGCTTCACCGCCAGATAAGGTCGTCGCACTTTGTCCCAGTTTTACATAACCCAGGCCGACATCTAAGAGCGTTTTGAGTTTACGTTTAACCACTGGCACTGCTTCAAAGAATTCATGTGCTTGTTCGATTGTCATCGAGAGCACTTCGTGAATGTTCTTACCTTTATATCGAATGTCCAAGGTTTCGCGGTTATAGCGTTTGCCATGGCAGACATCACACGGTACGTACACGTCTGGCAAGAAATGCATTTCTACTTTGAGGACGCCATCACCTTCGCAAGAATCACAGCGACCACCTTTGACGTTGAAGGAGAAGCGGCCAGCTTCATAGCCACGTTCACGTGATGCAGGCACGCCCGCAAAGAGTTCGCGAATCGGTGTAAACAGGCCTGTATAGGTAGCAGGGTTAGAGCGTGGTGTTCTGCCAATCGGCGATTGGTCAACGCTAATGACTTTGTCAAAGTTCTCTAAGCCCTTGATGGCATCATGCGTGGCAGGTTCTGCATTGGAGCCATACAGATGTTGCGCAACCGCATGATGCAAGGTGTCGTTAATGAGGGTTGACTTGCCTGAGCCAGATACACCAGTAACGCATGTCAGAAGTCCAACAGGAATCTTTGCATGTACTGATTGCAAATTGTTTCCACGCGCTCCAATGATTTCTAAAAATCGATCATTTACGGGGATACGCTTTTCTGGAACGGCGATTGCTTCGCGTCCAGCAAGATAGGCGCCTGTCAATGATTTCGGATTCGCTTCTACTTCTGCGGGCGTACCTTCTGCAACGACTTCACCGCCATGAACTCCTGCACCAGGTCCAATATCAATAACCCAGTCAGATGCACGGATCATGTCTTCATCATGCTCAACCACTAAAACACTATTCCCTAAATCACGCAGGTGCTTGAGTGTGCCAATGAGTCGATCATTATCACGTTGATGCAAGCCAATCGAGGGCTCATCGAGTACATACATCACGCCTGTTAAGCCAGAGCCTATCTGGCTCGCAAGACGAATACGTTGGGCTTCGCCGCCAGAAAGTGTGTCGGCGCTGCGCTCAAGCGAGAGGTAATCAAGACCCACGTCATTTAGGAAACGTAGGCGCGCACTAATTTCTTTAACGATCTTATCGGCAATTTCTCTTTTGGCACCTTTGAGTTCAAGTGCTTCAAAATATTCTTTAGCCTCTTTGAGTGGTAAAGCGCTAATCTCATAGATTGCGCGAGACTGTTTCTTCTCGCCTACTTTAACGAAGCGGGCTTCTTTGCGCAAACGACTGCCATTGCATGATGGGCAGGTTTGAACATTTTGATAGCGAGATAACTCTTCGCGCACCGTCATGGAATCGGTTTCGCGATAGCGTCTTTCAAAGTTTGCAACGATACCTTCAAATGCATGCTCACGAATGCTGTTCTTGCCACGCTCATTGATGTACTCAAAAGGAATGGTGACATCGCCAGAGCCCAATAGAATCAAATCTTGTTGTTTCTTATTGAGCGTTTCAAATGGCTTCTCCACATCAAAGCCACCATGCTTGGCAAGGGTCTGTAAGAGTTTGAAATAAAACTGATTGCGACGATCCCAGCCTTTAATGGCACCAGAGGCAAGAGACAGGTCAGGGTGCGCAACGATACGCTTAGGGTCGAAGAAGGATTGGTGGCCAAGTCCGTCGCATGAAGGACAAGCGCCCATCGGATTGTTAAAAGAGAATAGACGTGGCTCTAGTTCCTGCAAGGAGTATGAACAAACTGGGCAAGCAAACTTGCTTGAGAAAATCATTTCTTTGCCAGTATCCATATCAACAATCATGGCTTTACCGTCAGCAAGACGTAAGGCTGTCTCAAAAGATTCTGCAAGACGCTGCTGAATATCGGGGCGTACTTTGATGCGATCCACTACCACTTCGATTGAATGCTTGTCGTTTTTCTTGAGCGTGGGCAGTTGATCCACTTCAAATATTTCTGCTTTAGCGGTATTCGTTGTGCCACCACCAGAGCGAACGCGGAAACGGACAAAGCCCTGTGCCTGTAGGTCTTGGAAGAGATCGACAAATTCGCCTTTGCGCTCACTTACCACTGGCGCAAGAATCATGAGCTTCGTATCTTCAGGCATTGACAATACAGTGTCGACCATTTGTGAAACGCTCTGTGCTTCTAATGGAAGATCATGGTCTGGGCAATGTGGTGTACCAGCGCGTGCAAATAATAGCCGCAAGTAATCATGAATTTCTGTAACAGTGCCTACAGTTGAACGTGGATTGTGGCTCGTTGCCTTCTGCTCAATCGAGATGGCTGGTGATAAACCTTCGATCGTATCGACATCAGGTTTTTCCATGAGCTGCAAAAACTGACGGGCATAAGCGGAGAGGGATTCAACGTAGCGACGTTGCCCCTCCGCATACAGCGTATCGAAAGCCAATGAGCTTTTGCCTGAGCCGGATAAGCCAGTAAGGACGACGAGCTTCTCTCTAGGGATGTCTAGATTGATGTTTTTGAGGTTGTGGGTGCGGGCACCGCGGATCTTAATTTCGTTATTCATGATTTTTTAGCGTAACTTGTTAATATAGCTCTTTCCCATGAATCCTTCTGAACTCCGATCCACTCTGGCCTTAGCAGGCATCTTTGGCCTCCGAATGCTGGGCCTATTCTTGCTTTTGCCTGTCTTTAGCATCCATGCGCGGGGCTTGCCAGGCGGTGAGCATGCCCTTTGGGTCGGCCTTACTCTGGGGATCTTCAATATTGTTCAGGCCTGTTTTTATATCCCTTTAGGTCGTTTATCAGATCGAATTGGCCGTAAACCCGTTGTTTTATGGGGTCTGTCCCTATTTGTGGCTGGCGCCCTGATCTGCGCAGCCAAGGACGATTTACTCTGGATTGCCATTGGGCGTGGGGTGATGGGCGCTGGAGCGGTCTCAGCAGCAATTTCTGCCTGGGTAGCTGATTTAACGCGTGAGCAAGTACGCACTCGCGCAATGGCACTGGTCGGCGGCAGTATTGCTCTCTCATTTGCTTTGTCATTGGTGATCGCTGCGCCGATCTACCGCGTGATTAGTTTGAGCGGAATTTTTATCGTCCTAGCAGTACTTGGTGTAACGGCGATGTTTGTGACTTATTACGTTTTGCCGACCACTAAGCCCGAAGTCAAAATTCAGCAAGCCCCTCTTAAAGAAGTATTTTTTAGGCCCGAGTTAGTACGCTTGAATATTGGGGTATTTGTTTTACACGCTACGCAAGTAGCCATGTTCTTGGTTGTGCCGCGTTTATTGGTGCAGGCGGGTTTACCTCTCTCATCCCATTGGGAAATTTATTTACCCGTTGTGTTGCTCTCTTTTTTCTTTATGGCCCCAGCTATTATTTACGGTGAGAAGAAGCAACAGTTAAGAACGATATTGTTAGTCGCAATTGTTTTATTGCTGATTGCAGAATTGATCTTTACACAAGCAAATTCAGTAATGACGATTGCAGCTGCATTGCTGGTTTATTTTGTGGGCTTCAATTTACTCGAAGCATTACAGCCCTCACTGGTGTCACGTTTTGCTAAAGAATCTAAGGGTACTGCCTTGGGCATCTACAACACTACTCAATCGATTGGCCTCTTCTTAGGGGCTGTTATTGGTGGTTATTTGATGGATAGCCATGGTGATTTATCGGTCTTTGCTATGGGTGCATCCCTCTTGGTTTGCTGGCTTATAATTGCTTGGTCGATGGGTGAAATGCCAACGAGATCAACAGACTCCAAGGATGCAGCCACAAAGACATAGCCGCAGCTTCATTGATTCAATTAAGCCAAGCAGTTTATTTTTAGTAGTAATAACAGCAGTATTTTTCTTCGGGAGACAACATGGCTTCGGTAAATAAGGTCATCATCGTAGGTAACGTAGGACGTGATCCAGAAACGCGTTATATGCCAAGTGGCGACGCCGTTACAAACATTTCAGTAGCAACATCTGATCGCTACAAAGACAAACAAACTGGCGAAATGAAAGAAACCACAGAATGGCATCGCGTTGCATTCTTTGGGAAGCTTGCAGAAATCGCTGGTCAGTACCTCAAAAAAGGCTCACAAGTTTATGTTGAAGGACGTTTGCGCACACGTAAATGGACTGACGCTAGTGGGCAAGAAAAGTATTCCACGGAAATCGTTGCAGAAACAATGCAAATGCTTGGCGGCAAGCCAGTAGGTGGAAGCGGTGATGGCGGCGAGAGCTATGCGCGCTCAAAGCCGGTTGAGCAGTCTGCTCCAGCCTCATCTAATGCTGCATCACTCGGTGCCATGGATGACGATATTCCGTTTTAAGAATTACTAAACAACGCATCGGTCACGGACTGGTGAGTTGGATAGCAAAAACCCCTTCTAGGATTTCCTACAAGGGGTTTTTATTTACTGTCTTGCGTGCCGAATATTCTCTGGCCAAGGTGAATTGTGATCCGTGCGGAACGGGTTGATATCTAAGCCACCCCGTCTTGTGTAGCGGGCATAGACTGACAATTTTTCAGGTTTGCACTGGCGTTTGATATCAGTAAAGATCGTTTCTACGCAATGTTCGTGAAACTCGCCCAATTGTCTAAAGCCAATAAGGTAGCGCAATAAACCCTCTTCCAAAATGGGTCTGCCTTGATAGCGTATTTGTACGCTAGCCCAATCGGGTTGACCTGTGACAGGGCAGTTTGATTTGAGAAGGTGAGAGACTAAGCATTGCTCAATTGGACCAAAGGACTCATTCACCCCCAAGAGACTTGGGTCGGCAGGCAGGTTGGGGTCAACCTCAATATCAAGACGATCCATCAAAATGCCACCCATCTCCTGCATACCTTTTTTTAGCAATGCTTTCTGTGGGGTTTATGCGAGTAGTGATCTTGCTGCCAGCAACTGCGGATAAATCAGTGATGAGTCTTTCCTGAACTTCATGCTCATCTTCAAAGCGTGCGCCGTTCAGGCTATTGAGGTAAAGCTTGAAAGACTTGGACTCAATCATATTTGGCGAGTCTGCAGGAATCTGAAACTCTGCCAATGCAATTTGCGGCTTACCTTTTTTATTGAGCCAACTGAGCTCAAAAGCATTCCAAATATCAACACCTACGAACGGTAATGTCTGACCTTCTTTGAGGCCGAGTTTTTTTCTGTTCTCAGCCCTTGGAATCGGAAATAGTAAGCTCGGATCATATTGATCTGGGTACTGTGTTGATTGACCGAGAGGTAGCGTTGCCATGAAATACTTTTTAATTTAGTTTTGGTTCTTGGGTTTATTAGAGACGCCAGATACAACGTGACCTGTTGGTGCAACTGAAGCTGCTGACTGGCAATGACCAGTTTGATCATCAAAGAAAAAATCTGGCTCGAACTCTCTCAAGAATTCACTTTTGGATAAGCCGCCTAAGAACATCGCCTCATCGACATCGATCCCCCATGCCATCAGAGTTCGAATCGCACGCTCATGTGCTGGTGCAGAACGTGCTGTCACTAATGCAGTACGAATGCGCATACCGTTTTCACTTGTAGAGCGTTGTAGTCTGTGAAGCGCCTCTAGTAGTGGTTTAAAGGGGCCTGGAGGCAAGGGTATATCGACCTTCTTGCTCTCGTGATCCACAAAGGCTTCGAGCCCTTTTTTCTGGAAGACCTGTTCGGCTTCATCGGAAAAGAGTACTGCGTCTCCGTCAAATGCAATACGAATTTCATTCGGATGTGATTCAGCTGTCTTGCTAGATTCTGGGTAAACCCGTGCTGCGGGGAAGCCAGCGTCAATTGTCGCCCGCACATCATCTTCATTGGCAGATAAGAAGAGATTGGCGTGCAGTGAGCGTAGGTAGTGATAAGGAGGGCGCCCTCTAGTAAATACGCCACGTTCTAGATGCAGACCATGATGCTCTGCAGATCGGAAGACTCGTAAGCCACTAACAGGATCATTGCGAGAGAGAATTACTACCTCTACGCGCTGTTCGCCTTCATCATTGAATGCGAGCAGTTTTTTAACTAGCGGAAAGGCAACCCCTTTTTGAGCCGCTTCACTGAGGCGCTCAAGCTGTAACTTCATATAGGCGCTGTCATCAGTAGATTCGAAGATGCGATTTTCTTCTTCAAAATCAAACAAGGCGCGCGATGAAATCGCAACGACAAGTTTTCCGGTGAGCGTATAGGACATCTTACGAATTACACCTTATTTGAGAAACAGGCGATAAGCAGGGTTATTGCTCTCGTCCCAGTGCGGATAGCCCAAAGTTGCTAAGAAGCTTTGAAATTTCTTCTGTTCATTCTGAGGAACTTGGATGCCTATTAAGATGCGGCCGTAATCAGCGCCATGGTTCCGATAATGAAATAAGCTGATATTCCAGTTGGGTGCCATGCTAGTCAAGAACTTCATCAAAGCGCCTGGACGCTCAGGGAATTCAAAACGGTAGAGCAATTCATCTTTGGCAAGGGCAGAATGGCCGCCCACCATATGGCGTAAGTGGGACTTTCCTAGCTCATCATGCGTGAGATCAATGGTTGCAAACTTAGCCTTACGAAAATGTTTCGCAATGACTTCGTTGTCACCAGCTTTTTGCGTGCTAATGCCTACAAAAATATGCGCTTCACTTTGATCGCCGATGCGATAGTTGAATTCGGTGACATTCCGCTTTCCAAGTAGTTCACAAAAACGCTTAAAGGATCCGCGTTCTTCCGGAATGGTTACGGCAAATACTGCTTCACGGAACTCACCAACATCTGCACGCTCTGCCACAAAGCGTAGACGGCTGAAATTCATATTGGCACCACAGGCAACGGCTACAAGCGTTTTCTTCTTGATACGTTTCTTTTCTACATACTTCTTCATGCCCGCAATAGCTAAGGCTCCAGCAGGCTCAAGGATGCTACGGGTATCCGTGAAAACATCGCTAATAGCTGCACAGATCTCATCGGTATCGACTGTGATGATTTCATCAACCACTTTTTTGCAGATACGGAAAGTTTCTTTGCCAACCAATTTGACGGCGGTGCCATCCGAAAATAAACCAACATCTTTCATCTCAATACGCTTGTTTGCTTTGAGTGATTGATTCATCGCATCGGAGTCTGAGGCTTGCACGCCAATGACTTTGGTCTTTGGGCTAACGGCTTTGATGTATTCACCAATGCCAGAAATTAAGCCACCTCCACCAATTGCAACAAAAACAGCATCAATTGGTTTTTCATATTGAGTAAAAATTTCATGCGCAATAGTGCCTTGCCCAGCGATAACATCAGGATCGTCAAATGGGTGCACAAAGGTCAAACCCCGTTTTTTGGCAATCGCTTCTGAATGTTTAAAGGCGTCGCTATAGGACTCTCCGTGCAGAATGATCTCCACCCAAGAGCCGCCTCTAGCCTTTACTGCGTCGATTTTGAGACTGGGAGTCGTCACGGGCATAACGATGACGGCTTTGCACTTCATTTTGGCTGCTGAAAGGGCTACGCCCTGGGCATGATTACCTGCGGAAGCCGCGATAACCCCGCGTTTGAGGGCTTCCGGGGGTAAATGGGCCATTTTGTTGTAGGCGCCACGCAGTTTGAAGGAGAAAACCGGCTGGTTATCCTCCCTTTTCAGTAGCACTTGGTTGCCCAAACGCTTGGTTAGTTCGGGGGCCAGCTGTAGCTCTGTTTCTCTGGCCACGTCATAGACGCGAGCCGATAAAATTTTCTTTAAATAGTTCGTTGCCATTCAATGAGCGTACCACGGATGGCTCCTAAGCCCTTAGATTTGCAAGGGTTTATCTTCTCGGGGAGCAACTTTCTCTGTTTCCTGCCACTATCAGGTTCGCTCTATTAAAATGCTTATTTATCAAATATGTCGCTATGAACGCACCTCTAGCTTTGAACCAGTTGTTGGATGCTGAAGCGGGCTCTCCCCGCCTTCGTGAAATCCCCTACAACTACACCTCCTTTTCTGATCGAGAAATTGTCATTCGCTTATTGGGCGAGGAGTCTTGGCGTGTTCTGAATGAGCTGCGTGGCGTTCGCCGTACTGGACGTTCAGCCCGCATGTTGTTTGAAATTCTGGGCGACATTTGGGTGGTACAGCGCAACCCATTTTTGCAAGATGATTTATTGGATAGCCCCAAACGTCGTCAGCAATTAGTTGATGCCTTATGGCATCGTTTGGGCGAAGTGAAGAAGCGCAACAAAGGTGACTCTGCTGAGCAAGTAGAAGTTTTGTTGGCGGCTGCTTATCGCGCAATCGAAAATTTTGAAAATGGTTTTAAAGAGGTCGAGCAAATACGGAAACGTGCTCGCAAAGAATTAGGGCGTCACACTGCTAGCGACAATATTTGTTTTGATGGCGTATCACGTGCAGCGCATGTTACTGATGCAACGGACTGGCGCGTTGAATTTCCATTAGTTGTCTTGAAGCCAGATTACGAATCAGAAATTCCAGGCTTAGTAAAAGCGTGCGTGGAATTAGGCCTCACGATTATTCCTCGCGGAGGTGGTACTGGTTATACCGGTGGCGCCATTCCGCTGTATGCAATGTCTGCGGTGATTAATACAGAGAAATTGCAAGATATTGGTGCAGTGAAGTCTCAACATCTACCAGGGGTTGATCATGAAGTGTCAACCATCTTTACAGGTGCCGGCGTAGTAACGCGCCGAGTAGCAGATGCTGCAGAGCATGCTGGCTTAGTGTTTGCGGTAGACCCTACTTCTGCTGATGCAAGCTGCATTGGCGGCAACATTGCAATGAATGCGGGCGGTAAAAAAGCAGTCCTCTGGGGTACTGCTCTCGATAACTTAGCTAGCTGGCGTATGGTGGATCCGCAGGGAAATTGGCTCGACGTTGAACGTCTTGAGCACAACCTCGGAAAGATTCACGATGTTGCAACTGTGCGTTTTCAGCTCACTTGGTCTGATGGTAATGGTGAGCCTGGTCAACGTATTCTAAAAACGGAATTATTAGAAGTCGAAGGTAAGCGTTTCCGTAAAGAAGGTTTGGGTAAAGACGTTACTGATAAATTTTTATCAGGTTTACCTGGCGTGCAAAAAGAAGGTTGCGATGGTTTGATTACTAGCGCAACTTGGATCTTGCATCGCATGCCTAAATTTATGCGCACTGTTTGCTTAGAGTTTTTTGGTCAAGCACGCGAAGCAATTCCGAGTATTGTTGAGATCAAAGCCTATCTAGATGGTTTAAGCAAGCAGGGCGGTCCAATTTTGGCTGGTCTTGAGCATTTAGACGATCGTTATTTACGCGCAGTCGGCTACTCAACAAAATCAAAGCGCAACAGCTTACCGAAGATGGTATTAATTGGTGATATTGCGGGCGATAACGAGGAAGCAGTAGCTGCTGCCACTAGCGAAGTTGTTCGCATGGCCAACCTTCGGGTTGGGGAAGGCTTTGTGGCGGTTAGCGCTGAAGCTCGCAAGAAATTCTGGTTAGACCGTGCCCGTACAGCTGCTATTGCCCGTCATACCAATGCTTTTAAGATCAACGAAGATGTCGTCATTCCCTTGCCACGCATGGGTGAGTACACCGACGGTATTGATCGTATCAATATTGAGCTATCTCTTAAGAACAAACTACAAGTTTTGGATGGCCTCGAAACCTTTTTGAAAAAGAGTGCTTTGCCATTAGGTAAGAGCGATGCTGAGTATGAAATTCCGACTGCAGAGATCCTTGGAGATCGCGTTCAACAGGCTCTCGAGCTCATTGCAAAGGTACGCACCCGCTGGGCTGATTGGCTCTTGCAAATGGATACTTATTTTCCACAACTGCAAGATTACAGTTTGCGTGCTTCATGGAAAGAAGAGGTCCGTTCTGAGTTACGTATCATCTTTGGGGGCTTAGCATTCGAACCTATTCTTGCCGAGTTAGAAGCGATTCACAAAAACATTTTGCGTAAGCGTGTATTTGTAGCGTTGCATATGCATGCAGGGGACGGAAATGTACACACCAATATTCCAGTCAACTCTGATGACTACGAGATGTTGCAAGATGCACATCGTGCCGTAGATCGCATTATGAAGTTGGCGCGCTCTTTAGATGGCGTGATTTCAGGTGAACATGGTATTGGTATTACTAAGCTTGAGTATTTGACTGAAGCTGAACTCAAAGACTTCCGTAGCTATAAGAATCGCGTTGATCCAGAGGGTCGCTTTAACAAAGGCAAGTTAATGCCGCATGCTGATCTCAGCATGGCCTATACGCCGAGCTTTGGTTTGATGGGTCATGAGTCCATCATCATGCAACAAAGTGATATTGGTGCGATTGCTGATAGTGTGAAAGATTGTTTGCGTTGTGGCAAATGCAAACCCGTTTGCTCAACGCATGTGCCACGTGCAAACCTTCTTTACAGTCCACGCGACAAGATCCTAGCAACATCACTATTAATCGAAGCCTTCCTATATGAAGAACAAACGCGCCGTGGCGTGTCGATTCGACATTGGGAAATGTTTGATGACGTTGCTGCACATTGCACCGTCTGCCATAAGTGCTTAACTCCTTGCCCAGTCAAAATTGACTTTGGTGATGTGACTATGAATATGCGCAACTTATTGCGCAAGATGGGTCAGCAGCGCTTCAATCCTGGTACTGCAGCATCGATGTTTTTCTTGAATGCAACCAGCCCTGAGAGTATTCATCTTGCTCGTAAGACCATGATTGGTTGGGGTTATAAGCTGCAGCGCTTGGGCAATGATGTTCTGCGTAAGTTTGCAAAGCAACAAACTGCCCATCCTCCTGCAACAGTAGGCAAGCCAAGTATTAAAGAGCAGGTTATTTTCTTTGTAAATAAGAAGATGCCAGGTAACTTACCTAAGAAAACTGCTCGCGCACTCTTGGATATCGAAGATGCGAACTATGTCCCGATTATTCGGGATCCAAAAACAACCTCTGCTGATACTGAAGCGGTGTTTTACTTCCCAGGTTGTGGTTCTGAACGCTTGTTCTCCCAAGTGGGTTTGGCTACTCAAGCTATGTTGTGGAATGTAGGCGTACAAACGGTCTTGCCACCGGGTTACTTATGCTGCGGTTATCCACAACGTGGCAATGGTGACTTTGACAAAGCCGAGAAGATGATTACGGATAACCGTGTGTTATTCCATCGCGTGGCCAATACTCTGAATTATTTAGATATCAAAACGGTAGTTGTTTCTTGTGGAACTTGCTATGACCAATTGGCTGGTTATCAGTTTGATCAAATCTTCCCAGGCTGCCGCATTATTGATATTCATGAATTCTTGGCAGAGAAGGGCGTTAAGCTCTCTGGAGTCAAGGGCGTGAAGTATATGTATCACGATCCGTGTCACTCCCCAATGAAATTGCAAGATCCTTTGAAGACGGTCAATGAGTTAATTCAGTTAGAAGATGGCAATGCAATTGCGAAGAATGATCGCTGCTGTGGTGAATCTGGCACATTAGCTGTCACACGTCCTGATATTTCTACTCAAGTACGCTTTCGCAAACAAATTGAGATGGAAAAAGGCGCCAACGATTTACGTAAGGACAACTTTAATGGTGATGTAAAAGTACTCACCAGCTGCCCTTCTTGTTTGCAAGGCTTAACTCGCTTTGATGCGGATAGCGATACCACTGCAGATTACATTGTGGTTGAGATGGCTCAAAAGCTACTTGGTGAAAACTGGATGCAAGATTACGTCGCTAAAGCAAACCAAGGTGGCATCGAAAGGATCTTGGTTTAATGATTCCAACGAATATCGTTGTGCACCAACAGACTAAGGTCTTGGAGCTTGCTTATGAAGATGGCAGTATTTATCGCCTGCCTTTTGAGTTGCTCAGAGTAGTTTCACCATCTGCTGAGGTGCAAGGACATGGGCCTGGTCAAGAGACTCTGCAGACCGGTAAGCGGGATGTATTGATTGCGAATCTTGAGCCCGTGGGACATTACGCCCTAAAACCTACGTTTTCTGATGGCCATGATTCAGGCCTCTATTCTTGGGATTACTTATATTTCTTGTGCGAGAACCACGAGCAAGTATGGAAAGAGTATTTAGATAAATTAGCCGCTGCAGGTCTTGATCGTGATGCGCCCATGATTAAGCAGGGGCATTCTTGTGGAAGCCACTAATGAGTAAAACTCACTTCGGTTATCAAAGCGTTGACGAGGGCGAGAAGGCTGGCAAAGTTGCTGAGGTATTTCATTCGGTAGCCAGCAAATATGATGTGATGAATGACTTAATGTCATTTGGGTTACATCGTGTGTGGAAAAAAATAACGATTGCTAGAGCAAATATACGTCCTGGTCAAAAAGTATTGGATATTGCCGGCGGCACCGGAGATTTGGCTGCAGCGTTTGCGAAAGCGACAGCTTGGGGTCATAACCCTGAGGCTCAAGTTTGGTTGAGTGACATTAATGCGTCCATGTTGGGCGTTGGTAGGGATCGCTTGCTTGATAAAGGTATGGCGTTACCTTGTGTGCAATTTGATGCAGAAAAAATCCCATTCCCAAATAATCATTTTGATGTTGTAACCGTTGCTTTTGGTTTGCGTAACATGACCCACAAAGATATTGCCCTGGGGGAAATGTGTCGCGTCATCAAGCCAGGCGGTCGAGTGATGGTTTTAGAGTTTTCTAAGCCAGATGACTTTTTGCAGCCAGTCTATGACGCATATTCATTCAAGGTATTGCCTTGGTTGGGTGAAAAAATTGCACAAGATTCAGAAAGCTATCGTTATTTAGCTGAATCGATTCGCATGCATCCTGATGCAGAGGCACTTAAAGAAATGATGCTAGGCGTTGGTTTTGATGAAGTTGAAACCCACAGAATGACCGGGGGTATCGTGGCTTTACATATTGGTATTAAATACTGATAGATGTATAGTTTTTAAGCCTTTAAAAACTAAAGCAGTGCAGAAGTTATTCGAAGGGGTATGTAAAAATGAATCTACATTTTTTTAAAGCAGTTTTCTTGAGCATGATTCTGGTATTTGCATCCATTAGTTCTGCTGAAGCAGGACGATTGGGCGGCGGCAGAAGTTTTGGACGGGCACCAAGCGCCCCAATTCAGAGGCAAGCTACTCCTATTCAAAAGCCAGCACAACCTGCTCAGGCACAACCTGCAGCCCCAAGCGCAGCCCCACAAGCTCCAGCCCCAAGTAGGTTTGGTGGTATGGGTGGCATCTTGGGTGGGCTGGCCGCTGGCCTTGGTATCGGCTATCTCTTATCTCATTTTGGTTTGGGTGAAGCTGCATCCTCACTCATTACTGGTTTGCTAATTGCTATGCTTGCCGGTTTTGTCATCATGTTCATCATCCGTCGCCTACTTCCAGCGTTATCAGGAGCTACCCAGAATTCCAATGTGCCTACCTCGGGCATGCAACGAACTTCTGTAGATGCATTAAGTAGACAAGAACCTGGTTTTACGCCTGCTGCAAATGCATTTGCTGGCGTGAATGCTGAACCTGAGGCTTTTGTTTCAACTTTGCCGCCTGGTTTCGATGAGCGTACATTCTTAGAAAATGCAAAACAGTATTTTGTGGCTTTGCAAAAAGCATGGGATTTGGGCGATTTGGCTTCTTTAAGTGAATTTACTACCCCTGAAATGTTTTCAACAATTCAACAAGATTTGGCGGGGCGAAGTGATAGCGCCAATCAAACAGATGTGATTACTATCAACGCCCGACTTTTGGGGATTGAGACTAGTGAGGCGCATTATGTTTGTAGCGTTCAATTTAGCGGCATTATTCGTGAGCAGCCAGGGGCGGCAGCCAGTGATTTCTCAGAAATCTGGAATTTAAGTAAGCCAGTAGAGGGTCCTGGAGGCTGGGTACTGGCGGGTATTTCTCAGTTGGTTTAAGCTTGAGGTACTTTCCGTTGGAAAACCCGCACTAGTGCGGGTTTTTTACACTTATGAATACACTATCTTCTTCAACCCATACTATTGCCGCGAGCGCTGCTTGCCGTGGGATAAACCATGTATTGAGTGGTGAACCCTGGGCTTGTGCTGAGCTAGCAAAACATGTTGGCAAGACGGTCCTTATCCAACTTCCTTTTGGACGTCTCTGTTTTGAAATTCATGCGTCTGGATTATTAGGTAGCTTGAAAGAGTTGGAGTCCCCATCTTTGGCGCTGGAAGTGTCTACAAAAGCTTTAAGCGACTTGGCTGGCAGTTCTGGCAATTTACGTGAACAAGCTTTCAAGGCGGTCAAAATTACGGGCGATGCTGATCTGGCTCAGTTAATTGGACGCTTGGCTGCTCAGTTGCGCTGGGAGTATGAAGAGGATTTGGCGCACTTAATAGGGGATGCACCTGCCCACTTTGCGGTAAGGCAAGGTAAAAAAATTGTCTCTGCTACACAATCTGCAGCAAGTGATTTGCTGGACAATCTAGTGGAGTATGTGAGCGAAGAGAGAAAAGTGCTTTTAAACAAACGAGACTTTATGGTTCGTAAATCCGAATTAAACGACTTGCGCGATTCAGTAGATCGTCTAGAAAAGCGCATTCAACACATAGAGCAAAAGGTCAAATAATCGTGCGTCGTATTGCTCGTCTTTGTTTTATTTTCTTCACCGCATGGCGGTATGGTCTATTGCCCTTATTGCGCGATGTTCTCAAGCCGGGCATCGGTCGTAGTTGCTTGACGGTTGTGTGCTGGACTTCACCTGGCACCAAATTACCTAGAGGCGAACGGATTCGTTTAACGTTAGAAGCGCTTGGTCCTATATTTGTAAAATTTGGACAGGTACTTTCTACGCGCCGTGACTTGTTGCCAGAAGATATTGCCAACGAGTTAGCAAAGCTACAGGATCAAGTTCCGCCATTTTCAAATGAAGAATCTCGTCGTTTGATTGAAGAAGATCTGGGTCAATCAATTGAAGAAGTGTTTATCAGCTTTGATGCAACTCCTGTCGCTAGCGCATCCGTAGCACAGGTGCACTTTGGAGTTTTACGAGGTACTACTAAGCATCCTGAATGGGAAGGTCGAGAGATTGCCATTAAAGTCTTGCGCCCAGGCATCTTGCCAGTCATTGATGGTGATCTAGCTTTAATGTACGACCTTGCCAAGATTATTGAAAAGAGCTCTGAAGATGGCCGCCGTTTAAAGCCTCGCGAGAACGTGGCCGAGTTCGACACCTATTTGCATGATGAGCTTGACCTTATGCGTGAGGCAGCGAATGCAAGTCAACTGCGGCGATATTTTGTGGACTCTAAAAAACTCATGATTCCGGAGATGTACTGGGATCTGTGTCGTACCAATGTGATTGTCATGGAGAGAATGCATGGTATTTCGATTGGACGTACAGCAGAGCTGCGAGCAGCCGGTGTGGATTTTAAAAAGTTAGCAGCTGATGGTGTAGAAATATTTTTCACCCAGGTTTTTGAATACGGATTTTTCCACGCAGACATGCATCCTGGAAACATCATGATTAGCTTGGAGCCAGAAACTTTTGGACGCTTTATTTCCTTAGATTTTGGAATTGTTGGTGCTTTAAATCAGTCTGATAAAAATTATTTAGCACTGAACTTTTTGGCTTTCTTCAATCGCGATTACCGTCGGGTTGCTGAGCTTCATATTGAATCCGGTTGGGTTCCCGCTAATACGCGCGTAGAAGAATTAGAGGGTGCTGTGCGCTCTGTATGCGAGCCTTATTTTGATCGTCCACTCAAAGAGATTTCTTTGGGCCTGGTGTTGATGCGTTTATTCCAGACTTCACGTCGATTCAAGGTTGAAATTCAGCCTCAACTGACCCTGTTGCAAAAGACACTCTTAAATGTAGAGGGTCTGGCGCGTCAGCTTGATCCAGACTTGGATTTATGGAAAACAGCCAAGCCAATTTTGGAAAAATGGGTTGATAAGCAGCTGGGTTGGCGCGGATTGCTAGATGGCTTAAAGGAAGAAGCACCTACCTGGGCCAAAATCCTGCCTACTTTGCCCCGTTTGATTGCCGAGAGCTTGGCTCAAGGCCGCCATCAAATTAAAGACCAAAACGGCGAATTGGAGGTCTTAAAGGCCCTTTTATTGCAAGAAAGACGCACCCATCGCCTAGTAGCAGGGGCTTTGCTCTTTGCAGGTGGGTTTTTGGCTGGGATTTTGATCATCGGCCTTGGCATTTATTAGTCTATCGCTGATTGGCTGCTAAACCGCTAAAATAGCGGGTTAGGCAGAACACATGAAAAAATACTTTATCGCTGGCATTCTTGTATGGGCTCCCATGGCGGTCACCATTTGGGTGATTACCTGGGGCTTGGGCTTGCTCGACGGTGTATTTGGCTCGGTCATGCAAGCCATCATCGCTGTATTCCCTCACCAGTTTGCAGCTGATCTCCAACACTTCCGTGAGTTACCGGGGGTGGGTATATTAATTGTGGTTGCAGTGGTGGTTGTCACTGGCGTACTTGCGATCAATTTTGCTGGGCAATGGTGGCTAAAGGTCTGGGATAAATTTGTTAATCGCATTCCAGTTGTTCGTTCCATCTATTCCAGCGTTCAACAAGTTTCATCTACTCTATTTTCTGGCAGTGGTCAGGCTTTTAGTAAAGCCTTATTAATTCGTTACCCTCATGCAGATTCATGGGTGATCGCATTTCAAACGGGCGCCCCTGCAAAAGAAGTGACTACTAAGTTGGGCGAGGGATATGTGAATGTATTTCTGCCGACCACTCCAAACCCTACCTCTGGTTTTTTTATGATCGTGCCACGTGCGCAAACAATTGAACTGGAGATGAGTGTTGAAGAGGCCTTGAAACACATTGTTTCTATGGGCTCCGTTCCACCAAATAATTCTAGCGGTCTGACTTCAGTTGAGTCGCCACACCATTTTTGATTTATAGGAAATTGTTATGTCAATGCGTAGCCACACTTGCGGCCAAGTAACCGATTCACTGATTGGTCAAGAAGTTACTCTCTCTGGATGGGTTAATCGCCGTCGTGACCATGGAGGCGTGATTTTTATTGACTTGCGTGACCGCGAAGGTTTTGTTCAAGTTGTATGCGATCCCGATCGCCCAGAGATGTTTGCTCTTGCTGAGCAAGTGCGTAATGAGTTTTGCATTCAAATCAAAGGTCTCGTGCGCGCACGTCCTGCTGGCACTGAAAATAATGACTTGGTCAGTGGCAAAGTAGAGATTCTTTGTCATAGCTTGGTGATTGTGAATGCCTCTATTACTCCACCATTTCAGATTGATGATGAGAACTTATCTGAGACAACTCGTTTAACTCACCGTGTACTTGACTTGCGTCGTCCGCAAATGCAGAAGAACTTGCGTTTGCGTTATAACGTTGCAATGGAGTGTCGTCGCTATCTAGATGACGCCGGCTTTATCGATATTGAAACACCAATGCTGACTAAGAGCACGCCAGAAGGTGCGCGCGATTACTTGGTGCCTTCCCGTGTACATGATGGTCAGTTCTTTGCTTTACCGCAATCGCCTCAGTTATTTAAGCAGTTGTTGATGGTGGCTGGTTTTGATCGTTACTACCAAATTACTAAGTGCTTCCGTGATGAAGATTTGCGCGCAGATCGTCAGCCTGAATTTACCCAGATCGACTGTGAAACTGCCTTCTTGAGCGAAATTGAAATTCGTGAGCTATTTGAAAACATGATTCGTCATATTTTCAAGAAAACCATGAGTGTCGAATTGCCTAACCCATTCCCAACCATGCCTTACTCGGAGGGTATGGCGCGTTTTGGTTCCGATAAACCAGATTTGCGGGTGAACTTTGAGTTCACCGAATTAACGGATTTGATGAAGGATGTTGACTTCAAGGTTTTCTCTGGTGCAGCTAACCAAGAGGGTGGCCGTGTCGTTGGTTTATGTGTACCAGGCGGTGCCGAGATTAGCCGTAGCGAAATCGATGACTACACCCAGTTTGTAAGCATCTATGGCGCTAAAGGTTTGGCATGGATCAAAGTCAACTCTGTCGCCGAAGGTCGCAATGGTTTGCAATCGCCGATTGTGAAGAACTTGCATGATGCGGCGATTGAAGGAATCTTGAAGCGCACCGGTGCAAAAGACGGCGATATCATTTTCTTTGGTGCCGATAAAGAAAAGGTCGTTAATGATGCTATTGGCAACTTACGATTGCGTATTGGCCATTCTGCTTGGGGTAAAGAACATGGACTATTTACCGAAGGTTGGAAGCCGTTGTGGGTTGTGGATTTCCCAATGTTTGATTACGACGAAGGTGAAGCACGTTGGGTTGCTTGCCATCATCCGTTTACCAGCCCCAAAGATGAGCACATGAAGTATCTAGAGTCTGACCCAGGTAAGTGTTTGGCTAAAGCGTATGACATGGTTCTGAACGGTAGTGAAATTGGTGGTGGTTCTGTACGTATTCACCAAGAGGCTGTTCAAAGCCAAGTATTCCGCGCATTGAAGATTGGTGCGGAAGAGGCGCAAGCAAAGTTTGGCTTTTTGTTAGATGCTCTACAGTATGGGGCGCCGCCACACGGTGGTATTGCTTTTGGCTTGGATCGAATTGTGACGATGATGACTGGTGCTGAGTCTATTCGTGATGTGATTGCTTTCCCGAAAACACAACGTGCACAATGTCTGCTAACTCAGGCTCCTAGCCCAGTGGATGAGCGTCAGTTGCGTGAGTTGCATATTCGTTTGCGCCAAGCTGCTCCTCCAGCTGCTTAAGTCATCCAGTAATAATAAGCACTACTTTGAAAATCCCTATTTCGGTTTTAGTTGTTATCTATAAATCGAATGGGGATGTTTTATTGATAGAGCGCGCTGATAGGGCGGGCTTTTGGCAATCGGTTACTGGCAGCCTAGACGCGCCAGATGAGGATCTAGCTTTAGCTGCTACTCGCGAGGTTTTTGAAGAGACTGGGATTGCGGTAGATCAACTACCAGTAGGTGCACTTCGTAATCTTCACCACCAGATCGAATACGAAATTTATCCTGAGTGGCGCTTTCGTTATGCTCCCGGCGTAACCAGGAATATTGAACATTGGTTTGTATTACAAGTGCCTGACAATATCTTAATCACGCTCGCCCCTAGAGAGCATGTTGCTTATGAGTGGCTCCCATTTAAAGAGGCCGCTAAGAAATGTTTTTCTCCTAGCAACGGTGATGCGATTCTGAAATTGTTTTCAGCGAGCTGAACTAGAAGCGAATAAGATAGAACGATGAGACATTCATCGGGACGCCATCACAACACTTCGGATTCAAAGATATCGCAAAGGGGTGATTGGCGAGTCATCCGCGATCTCCTCCCTTATCTATTAGAGTATCGCTTTAGAGTCATCCTGGCCCTGAGCTGCTTGATTGCAGCTAAATTCGCCAATTTAGGCATTCCGATTTTGATGAAAGAGTTGATTGACTCTTTGGATGTCAAGGCAGACTCTCCGCAAGCGTTATTGGTGGTTCCAGTTGGCATCATTTTTGCTTATGGTTTATTAAGAATCTCTGCATCATTATTTGCTGAGCTACGCGAGGCTCTTTTTGCGAGGGTGACTCAAAACGCAGTTCGTAAGGTTGCACTTCAAGTCTTTGAGCATTTGCATTCATTGGCACTGAGTTTTCATCTAGCTAGACAGACTGGTGGCGTAAGTCGCGATATTGAGCGCGGGACACGTGGCATCCAGTCACTGATTTCATATTCGCTCTACAGCATCCTGCCAACACTGATCGAGTTTTGCTTGGTTCTGGGGTACTTTGCCTACTCCTATGATATTTGGTTTGCTGTAATTACTTTGGCTGCCTTAGTTCTTTACATCGTATTTACTATTGTTGTGACCGAGTGGCGCACTCACTATCGCCGGACTATGAATGATATGGATTCAAAAGCGAATCAAAAGGCAATTGATTCTTTATTGAATTTTGAAACAGTAAAGTATTTTGGTAACGAAGCATTTGAAGCTCGTCGTTATGACGAAAATCTATTGCGTTATCAATCGGCTGCCGTGAAGTCTCAGAAGACCCTAGCCTTCTTAAACTTAGGCCAACAAATCATTATTGCAATTGGCTTGATGCTGATTTTGTGGCGAGCTACGCTGGGTGTAGTCAATGGCACGATGACCTTAGGTGACCTTGTTTTAGTCAACACATTGATGATTCAGTTATATATTCCGCTTAATTTCTTGGGCGTAATCTACCGTGAAATCAAGCAATCATTGACAGACATGGATCGCATGTTCTCTTTACTGAATGCTGATAAGGAAATTGCCGATTCTCCTGATGCTCATCCCTTGCGTATTGATAATCAAGGTCATGGACCTGATGTGCGTTTTGAGAATGTATCTTTTCATTACGATGCAAAGCGCGAGATTTTGCGCGATATTAGTTTTACTATTCCAGCCGGCACTATTACGGCGGTAGTTGGTCAGAGTGGTGCAGGCAAGAGTACCCTGGCTAGATTGCTCTTTCGTTTTTACGATGTGCAGTCTGGAAAGATCTTGATTGATGGACAGAATATTCAAGACGTGACACAGGCGAGTTTGCGTAAAGCAATCGGTATCGTTCCTCAAGATACTGTTTTATTTAATGACACTATTGGCTACAACATTGCCTATGGTGACCCATCCGCTTCTATTGATGAGGTACATGAGGCTGCAAGAGCTGCCCAAATCGATAGTTTTATTAAGCGCCTGCCAGATGGTTATGACACCCAGGTTGGTGAGCGAGGCTTAAAACTGTCAGGTGGTGAGAAGCAGCGGGTTGCGATCGCAAGGACTTTACTCAAAAAACCGGCCATGTTGATTTTTGATGAAGCTACTTCTGCTCTGGACTCTAAAACAGAGCGAGCTTTTCAGGAGGAGTTATTAAGTCTGGCAAAAAATCGTACCACTCTCATCATTGCACATCGACTCTCTACAATTATTCATGCTGATCAAATCTTGGTGATGGATCACGGTCAGATTGTGGAGCGAGGTACACATCTTGAGCTGCTTGCTGCTAGAGGTAGATATGCTGAAATGTGGCAAATGCAGGAGCGTGCTGCACTTGATTAGAATAGCCTGATGATCCAACAAAGTAACCGATCAGCCACTACAGAAGAGGCTATTCTGAAAAATGCCTTTGCTGCTGCAGTTGCGGTAGCTGATCCGCAAATTATTGTTCCCCAATATTTGGCAAAGATATTTCCAGCTGGTCAAGAGCCACAAGGTAAATGCTTGGTGGTGGGTGCTGGTAAGGCTAGCGCATCCATGGCGAGTGCACTAGAGTCTTATGCCAAAGTACATTGGCCACAAGTTCAGGTAAGTGGCGTTGTACTTACTCGCTATGGCCACAGCTCGCCAACTACTCATATAAAGATTGTCGAAGCAGGTCATCCAGTACCAGACCAGGCAGGCATGGATGGCGCTAAAGAGGTGCTGGCTTTGGCTAAGCAGCTTCAAGCTGGCGATGTTTTGATCGCTTTGGTCTCTGGCGGAGGCTCTAGTCTCCTGACCCTGCCTATTGACGGCATCTCTATCGAAGATATGCGTAAGACTACCGAGGCACTTTTGCGTAGTGGTGCTCCGATTGAAGAGATGAATGTGGTGCGCAAACACTTATCAGCAATCTTGGGTGGCAATTTAGCGAGAGTTGCAATTGCGCGTGGTGCTCGAGTTGAAGCTTTATTAATTTCTGATGTGACTGGTGATTCTCCAGCAGATATTGCAAGCGGCCCTTGTGCGGCTGACTATTCAACGTATTTAGATGCAGTCAATATCTTGGAAAAATATCGTTTGGGGGAAGATGAAATTCCGATGTCTGTTTTGAATCACCTGAAGCAAGGTGTGGCTGGAAAAAAACCGGAGACATTAAAAGAACCGGATCTCGTTGATGCACACGTTGCGAATCATGTCATCGCAACAGCGTATAAAAGTTTAGAGGCAGCTGCTGACTACGTTCGTAGTCAAGGGTATGAATCGGTTATTTTGGGTGACACCATTACAGGAGAAGCCCAAGAGGTGGGAATCAGCCAGGCTCAGCTGGCTCGAGATTATCTGGCTAAGAGCGATCAGCCATTGGCTCTGATTTCTGGTGGTGAATGTACTGTCACTATTCCTGCTGGGGTAAAGGGCCGTGGCGGTCGTTGCAGCGAATATCTACTCTCACTGTTAGCTGCCAGCTCGGATTTGCCTGGGATTGCTGCTTTGGCTGCTGATACTGATGGTATTGATGGTAGCGAAAAGAATGCTGGCGCATGGTTTGATCCCGATATACGTCAGGCTGGAAAGACTCAGGATCTTGTCCCCGAAAAATTCTTAGCGGCGCATGATTGCTACGGCTTCTTTGCGCAATTGGAAGCTTTGGTGGAAACTGGCCCTACACTGACGAATGTGAATGATTTCCGTATCATCTTGCTTAATAAATAATATGACTAATAGCCCTACACAAATTCAATTAGTACAGCCAGATGACTGGCATTTGCATATTCGTGATGGCGAAGTCATGAAGGATGTATTGGCTGATACTGCTCGTCAATTTGCGCGTGCGATCATCATGCCTAATCTAAAGCCGCCTGTGACAACCGTAGATTTGGCAAAAGCTTATCAAGCCCGTATCGAATCAAATTTGAAGTCATTAAGCATTGATAGCTTTACACCACTGATGACTTTGTATCTCACTGACAATACATCTGCTGATGAGGTACATAAGGCCAAGGCAGCAGGTATTGTTGGATTTAAGTTATACCCTGCAGGCGCTACGACCAATAGCGATGCTGGTGTTAGTGATATCAAGCGTTGTTATAAAGCATTAGAGGCAATGCAAGCAGTGGGGATGCCACTCTTGGTGCATGGTGAAGTGACTCACGCTGATATTGATATTTTTGATCGTGAAGCGGTATTTATTGATCATGTTCTTGAGCCTTTGCGTAAAGACTTCCCTGAGCTCAAGATTGTGTTCGAACACATTACTACCAAGCAAGCAGCACACTATGTGCGTGATGCAGCGACTGGAGGAAAGGCTACGATAGCTGCGACGATCACCCCGCAACATTTGCTGATGAATCGCAATTCGATTTTTGCTGGCGGTATACGTCCACATAATTATTGTTTGCCAGTACTAAAGCGTGAGGAACATCGCATTGCATTGCTAGAAGCTGCTACCAGTGGCAATACTCGGTTCTTCCTAGGTACAGATAGTGCTCCACATGCTAAGGGTGCCAAAGAGGCTGCTTGCGGCTGTGCTGGTTGTTACAGCGCATTTAATGCATTAGGTTTATATGCAGAAGCATTTGAGAATGCTGGTAAGTTGGATAAATTAGAAGGCTTCGCTAGTTTCTTTGGGCCTGATTTTTACTCCTTATCCCGCAATAGTAAAAAAATTACCCTCGTAAAACAGGCGCAAAGTATTCCTGCTGAATTGCCGCTGGGTGACGCAACCATTGTCCCTTTGCGTGCTGGTGAGACCATCGCCTGGTCGCTCATTTAAATCCTCACTCTATTTTTACAAGCCAATTTGCTCTGTCTGCGTTAGACTGCAGGCGCAGAGTCAATTAGGCAATCGCCGCCTCTTTATTGAGGGGGAGGAAAGTCCGGACTCCATAGGGTAGGGTGATGGCTAACGGCCATCCACGGTGACGTGAGGAACAGGGCCACAGAGACGAGCGTATTTAGTTACGGTGAAACGCGGTAACCTCCACCTGGAGCAATCCCAAGTATGCAGACGATGAGGCGTCCCGCTGAGTCTGCGGGTAGGGAGCTTGAGCCGTTAGGTAACTAACGGCCTAGAGGAATGATTGCCCCTAGATGAAAGTCTAGGCGACAGAATCCGGCTTATCGATTGACTCTGCACTTATTCCGCAATTACTTCGACGCTATAGCTTAGCTCTGCGGTTTTTGCCAACATCGTAGTCGCTGAGCAGTATTTTTCATGTGAAAGTTTTACTGCACGATCTACCTTGGCTTGATCCAGATCTTTGCCTTTGACCGTGAAGTGCAAATTGATCTTAGTAAAGACTTTGGGATCCTCGGCTGCTCTTTCTGCCTGAAGGGTGACATCGCAGCCGCTAATAGCCTGACGAGCCCTCTGTAGGATTAAAACGACATCGAATGCCGAGCAGCCGCCAGCGCCAGCCAAAAGGAGCTCCATTGGTCTTGGGGCTAGGTTTCTGCCTCCCGCTTCAGGTGCGCCATCCATATTTACTAGGTGACCGCTGCCAGTTTCTGCTGAAAAGGCCATCCCACCATTGCCCAACCAAGATACTCGACATTCCATATTAGTGACCCCTAACTTACTAAATTAATCAATATTATCAATAGTTTACCAATTTTCAAGGAGACTAAGTTGCTGCACAGCAACATAAAAATCTTGATTTTGGTCAATTTTCTTGCATTGCATCATTACTTATAGGTACAATAACCACATTGGTAGTCAGTCTTATAAAAGACTGCGACTTACCTCCCAGTGTCTCCTCCACCCAAACATAGGTGGATTCCAACCCAGGACTCGTTCCTGGGTTTTTTTTGGGTTACAATTCAAGGCTTTACTGAATTACCGAACCAGTCAGCGGTAATTGTTGTACCAAGTAAATTGCAGAATCTGCGAGCTTGCAAACATAAGCAGGGCCAAGGTGGACGTAGTTTGGTTGGAGTAATTTTTTTGACTATAACAATTTGAGAAATCATGAAAACTTTTTCTGCAAAATCCCATGAGGTAGTGCATGAATGGTTCGTGATTGACGCTACGGACAAAGTCCTCGGTCGTGTCGCCAGTGAAGTGGCACACCGTCTACGCGGCAAGCACAAGCCTGAATACACCCCACACGTTGATACTGGCGACTTTATTGTTGTCATCAATTCTTCTAAGCTCCGTGTCACTGGCACAAAAGGCTTGAACAAGATCTATTACCGTCACAGCGGATACCCAGGTGGTATTAGCTCGACTAACTTCGACAAGATGCAAGACCGTTTCCCAGGTCGCGCTTTGGAGAAGGCTGTAAAAGGTATGTTGCCAAAAGGCCCACTAGGCTATGCCATGATCAAGAAATTAAAAGTCTACGGCGACGCCAATCATCCGCATGCGGCTCAACAGCCAAAAGCGTTAGAGATTTAAGGAAACCAAATGGCTATTAATTACGGAAATTGGAATTACGGTACTGGTCGCCGCAAGAGTTCTGTTGCGCGCGTATTCATTAAATCTGGCAAAGGCGAAATCATTGTTAATGGTAAGCCTATCGATGCTTATTTTGCTCGTGAAACATCACGCATGATTGCTCGTCAGCCTTTGGCTCTCACAGCCCACTTAACGACCTTTGATATCAAAGTAAACGTTTCTGGTGGCGGTGAAACTGGCCAAGCTGGTGCAGTTCGTCACGGTGTTACTCGTGCATTGATCGACTATGACAACGCTTTGAAGCCAACTCTGTCTAAAGCAGGTTTGGTAACTCGCGATGCTCGTGAAGTTGAGCGTAAAAAAGTTGGTCTGCACGGCGCGCGTCGTCGTAAGCAGTTCAGCAAGCGCTAATTCTTTCAGTCGCTCAAGTTTTATCGAAAGGGTCGCGCAAGCGGCCCTTTTTGTTTCTACAATCTAGGTATTAAAGAAATAAAATTCATCAGTCGGCATTTTGGAGAATGGCATGATTAAAGTTGGCATCGTTGGCGGCACAGGATATACCGGGGTTGAACTATTGCGCCTACTGGCACAGCATCCTGAAGTAAAGATTGTTGCGATTACCTCTCGTACAGAAGCTGGTATGCCAGTAGCTGAGATGTTCCCATCTTTACGCGGTCGTGTTGATCTCAAATTTACGACTCCAGATGAAGCGAAGTTAACGGAATGCGACGCAGTGTTTTTTGCTACTCCACATGGTGTTGCAATGGCGCAGGCTAAAGAATTGCTGGCTAACAATGTGAAGATTTTGGATTTAGCTGCAGACTTTCGTTTGAAAGATGTTAAAGAGTTTGCCAAGTGGTACGGCATGGAACACACCTGCCCAGAAATTTTGGCTGAGGCAGTTTATGGCTTAGCAGAAATCAATCGTGAAGCCATTAAAAAGGCACGCGTTGTTGGATTGGCTGGTTGTTATCCAACCTCAGTACAGCTCGGTCTCGCACCATTGCTTTCGCCAAAATCGACTGGTGGTAAGCACTTGATCGATGGCACCCATATTATTTCTGACTCTAAGTCGGGGACCTCTGGTGCTGGCCGTAAGGCTGAGATTGGTACTTTGCTATCGGAGGCTAGCGATAACTTTAAAGCCTACGGAGTTAAAGGCCATCGCCATCTTCCTGAAATCGTGCAGGGCCTAAAGGCGATCGCTGGTCATGATCAAATTGGTCTGACATTTGTGCCGCATCTCACTCCAATGGTGAGAGGTATTCATTCGACTTTGTATGTGCGTTTGACTGAGGCCGGACAAGACGTTGATTATCAACAGCTTTATGAGTCTTTTTACAAGAATGAACCTTTTGTCGATGTGATGCCTGCTGGCAGCCATCCAGAGACGCGCTCCGTAAGAGGAAGTAATGGCATTCGGATTGCAATCCATCGTCCTGGCGGTGGCGATACTCTGGTCATTTTGGTGGTTGAGGATAACTTGGTCAAAGGAGCCTCAGGTCAAGGCGTGCAGTGTATGAACTTGATGTTTGGCTTGCCCGAAACAACGGGCCTTACCCAGATTGCAGTTTCTCCATAATGACCCTTCAGCAAACTGGGCATTAAAAGCCTAAAATAAGACATACCCTTTTGAATTAGGAGTGAATCATGACCGAATTAGCTACGCAACCCGCACAAGATTTAGCCGAGCCACCGACTCCCTTGGTGTTTACGGATGCTGCTGCTGCAAAAGTAGCTGACTTGATCGCCGAAGAAGGCAATCCAGAGCTCAAGTTGCGCGTATTCGTGCAAGGTGGTGGTTGTTCAGGTTTTCAGTATGGCTTCACATTTGATGACGCTGTGAATGAGGATGACACGCTCTTTGAAAAGAATGGTGTTACTTTGTTGGTGGATTCAATGAGCTTCCAATATTTAGTTGGTGCGGAGATTGATTACAAAGAAGATATCAATGGTTCACAGTTTGTGATCAAGAATCCAAATGCACAAACGACTTGTGGTTGCGGTTCTTCTTTCTCTGCTTAACTAAAAAAGCACTTAATCATTTAAGCGGGATAGCAAGCACCTAGAATTCTAGGACCCTTCGCTCCCGTAACGGCTGGCAAATTTGCTGGCCGTTTTTCTTTGTGGGCCCAGGCAAGCCATGCAAATGCAAGACCTTCAACTAGTTGTGGATCGATGCCAGAAGAATTACTTGTAGTAATTTCTAATGGATTTTTGAAGAAACCCTGCGACTTCACTTTAAATAAATCCATTAAGGCAATATTTCTGGCGCCACCTCCGCAGACAATCAGTTTCTGGGTTTGCGGGGCGTGACGAACTAGAGAATCTAAGGCCGAATGCGCTGTTAAATGTAATAGTGTGGCCTGCACATCCTCGGCATGGTGATTGTCTTTGCCTAATTTTTCATGCAGCCAGTCGAGATGAAAGTCATCACGACCAGTACTCTTTGGAGGGGCTTTTGCAAAGAACGAATCGGAGAGCATTCGTTCAAGAAGTTCTTCATTTACTTTCCCTTGTGCTGCCCAATTACCATTCTCATCAAATGCGTTTCCTTGATGCTCATGTATCCAGGCATCCATCAACATATTTCCTGGACCACAGTCAAAGCCAGTCACCTCACCACTCGCGGGGAGAAGAGTGAGATTGGCAATACCACCAATATTGAGAATGGCTAAATTTTTATCTTCTACAAATTGCTGCGCATGAAAGGCGGGCACTAATGGTGCACCATGACCACCTGCAGCGAGATCTCGACTTCTAAAGTCTGCAATCACATCAATACCAGTTTTCTCCGCTAAAAGAGCAGGATTTAGTGTTTGGTGGGTGTAGGCCAGATCTCCAAGATGGGGTTGATGGCGAACAGTCTGGCCATGAGCACCAATGGCAGCAATATCAGAAATCGGTAGATTGGCCTTTTTGAGCAGCTGACTTACCGCCTCCGCATAAGCTAGTGCTAGGGCATTGCCAGCCTGCTTTTCTCGATGGAGCTCATCAGGGCCAGGGCTCTGGAGTTCAAAAAGGGCTTTGCGCAATGTAGGTGAAAAGGGGAGACTAACGGCCTCAACTGCGCTTGTTTCACCATTAACCCCAATCTTTGCTAAAACAGCATCAATTCCATCTAGGCTGGTACCGGACATTAGACCAATGTAGAGGGAGTGGGGCTGGTTCATAGGGTTCAGGGTTGAGCTCTCAGTGATGCGACAATTATGCTTTAGCAATTTAAATACTAATTTAACCTAAACAGTTAACTGAATCAGCATGACGGCTAAACCAGAACAAAAATATCCTTTGACCCCCGAAGTCTTTGCGGGCACTCGAAGTCACTAAACGTGGCTGTGATGAGTTGTTAGTTGAAGCTGATTGGGTGCAGAAGCTAGCTCGTAGCCAAGCCACTAAGACCCCTTTGCGAATTAAATTGGGCTTAGATCCAACTGCGCCAGATATTCACTTGGGTCATACCGTTGTTCTCAATAAATTGCGGCAGTTACAAGATTTAGGGCATACCGTCATTTTCTTGATCGGTGATTTCACCAGCATGATTGGCGATCCATCGGGCCGAAATGCTACGCGCCCACCATTAACTGCGGAAGAGATCGCAGTGAATGCTGAGACTTACTATCGTCAAGCCAGCATGGTCTTAGATCCTACTAAAACAGAAGTGCGTTACAACAGTGAGTGGTGTGATCCCTTGGGCGCACGCGGCATGATTCAGTTGGCAGCAAAACATACTGTTGCGCGCATGCTAGAGCGCGATGACTTTACTAAGCGTTATCGCAGTGGCGTACCAATTTCTATTCATGAGTTTTTATATCCCTTGATGCAAGGTTATGACTCGGTTGCCCTGAAGAGCGATCTAGAGCTTGGTGGTACTGATCAAAAATTTAATCTTCTAGTGGGTCGTGAGCTCCAGCGAGAGTATGGTCAAGAGCCCCAATGTATTTTGACTATGCCTTTGTTGGTTGGTCTTGATGGTGTTGAGAAGATGAGCAAGTCCAAAGGTAATTACATAGGCATCAGCGAGCCTGCTGGTGATATGTTTGGCAAACTCTTAAGCATCTCAGATGATTTGATGTGGGATTACTTCACATTGCTGTCATTCCGCCCAATGTCAGAAATTGATTTAATGAAGCAAGAAGTAGCCGCTGGACGCAATCCAAAGGATTGCAAGGTATTGCTCGCCCAAGAAATCGTGGCACGTTTTCATTCACAGGCAGCAGCAGAAAAAGCGTTAGAAGACTTTAATCACCGCGCTAAAGGTGGTGTACCAGATGATATTCCGGAGGTAAATCTCTCCGGCGCCCCAATGGGAATTGCTAATCTTCTCAAGGCTGCAGGGTTGGCACCCTCTACATCAGAAGCGATGCGTAACATTGAGCAAAACGGCGTAAAGCTTGATGGCGAAACTGTTTCTGATAAACAGACCAAAATTGAAGCCGGAACCTATGTGGTGCAGGTGGGTAAGCGTAAGTTTGCTAAGGTTACGCTGAATTAATTTAGGGCGCGGCCTAGATATCTAGGCTGCTGCTTGGCGGCGTTAAGCCAAAGTGCTCATAGGCCTGGCGGGTTGCTACACGTCCGCGCGAGGTTCTTTGTAGATAGCCTTGTTGAATAAGGTAGGGCTCTAGGACATCTTCAATGGTGTCGCGCTCTTCACCAATCGCTGCAGCCAGGTTATCAATACCGACGGGTCCGCCATCAAACTTATGCAAGATGGCTTCTAGCAATTTTCTATCCATGACATCAAAGCCGCTTGGATCGACATCGAGCATTTTTAATGCAGCATCAGCCATCGCTTTGGTGATGGTGCCGGTACCTTTTACTTCTGCATAGTCACGTACGCGACGTAGTAACCGATTTGCAATACGAGGTGTGCCACGTGCACGCTTAGCAATTTCAACTGAACCCTCTGGATCAATGTTTGCCTTCAATAGACTTGCAGAACGGGTGATGATCTTAGTGAGCTCTTCGGTATTGTAGAACTCGAGTCTTGCAACAATGCCGAATCTATCGCGCAATGGATTGGTCAGCATACCTGCGCGGGTTGTGGCGCCAATTAAGGTGAAAGGTTTGAGATCAATCTTGACGCTGCGTGCTGCAGGACCTTCGCCAATCATGATATCGAGGCTATAGTCCTCAAGCGCTGGGTACAGAATCTCTTCAACCACAGGAGATAGGCGATGGATCTCATCAATGAAGAGCACATCATTGGCTTCTAGATTGGTCAGTAATGCAGCGAGATCACCGGGTCTATCTAGAACTGGTCCACTCGTTTGACGCAAGTTCACGCCGAGTTCGCGTGCAATGATATGGGCAAGGGTAGTTTTTCCAAGGCCTGGGGGGCCAAATAAGAGAACATGATCCAGCGCTTCTTGTCGTGCTCGAGTAGCGCTAATAAAAATCTCTAATTGGGCGCGAGCCTTAGTTTGACCAACATACTCATCGAGTTGTTTTGGGCGCAGTGCTCTTTCAAAGACAGCCTCAGAATTGCCTGCTGCACCGCTGACAATACGGTCATTACCTTCCGGTAAGTCTTCAGGAATCGAGCTTAGGTCGTCAGTGTGAATTGCCATACTGCAAGTGTAGTGGTGTTTGCTTACTTATGGCTTAGATAGATACTTTAAGCCCATACGAATGCCATCAGAAACTGAGGTGTCTGGAGGGATTTGCTTGAGAGCTAAGAGAGCCTCTTTTTCTGAATAGCCTAAAGCCAATAGTGCTTGTAGTACTTCGCTATTGGAATCCAATGCTTGGGGTTTGTCTGTGGCAATGCCTAAGTCTGGGGCTAATTTACCTTTGAGCTCCAAGCAAAGACGCTCGGCAGTCTTTTTACCGATACCGGGAACTTGGGTCAGTCGACCAGCCTCTTGTAGGGCAATGGCTTGCGCTAATTCATTTACGCTCATGCCAGATAGAACGGCTAAGGCGGTTCTAGAGCCAACACCGCTGATCTTAATTAACTGCCTAAACGCCTCACGTTCAGTCTCGTTAGCAAACCCAAACAGTTGCTGCGCATCTTCACGAACTTGGAAGTGTGTCAGCAGGGTAATTTTTTGACCTGCTTGGGGTAGTTGATACAAGGTACTCATGGGCACATCAACCTCATACCCAATGCCTTGGCAATCTACCAAGAGGCGAGGTGGATGAACTGAAACGAGAATTCCTTGAATGCGACCAATCATGTAGAGATCTTAACCTGTGATGTGTATTTTTACTTGCTACGTTTTTTTGGAGCCAAGGCTGCAGTAATTGCTTTCGGAATCTGTGCATGATGAGCTGCGCAGATGGCGACTCCCAATGCATCTGATGCATCAGTTCCTGGTGCGCGATTTAATCTTAATAGGCGTTTGACCATTTCTTGCACTTGAGGCTTAGCTGCGCGACCCGTGCCGACGATGGCTTGTTTCACTCTTAAGGCGCTGTACTCAGCAACGGGGAGCTTTTCTGAAACGAGAGCAGCAATAACTGCCCCTCTAGCTTGACCTAGCATTAAAGTAGAGCGTGGGTTCACATTGAGGAAGACTTCTTCGATTGCCGCTGACTCTGGATGATAAGTTTCAAGAACTTCTTTAACTCCAGCATAGAGGGCGCCTAAGCGCTCTGGTAAACCTTTGGCAGGGTCGCCGCTCTCAATCGTCCCTGAGGCTACGTAAGTCAGTTTTTGGCCATCAACATCAATGACACCAAAACCGGTAGTACGCAAACCAGGATCAATTCCTATCCAGCGCATAAGTCTTCTATGTATTCCAACTCTTGTTTATTAGTGACGGAAATGACGGGTACCAGTGAAGATCATGGCGATCCCATGTTCATTGGCTGCAGCAATGATCTCATCATCACGCATGCTACCTCCTGGTTGAATCGCGCAACTTGCCCCACCATTGACTACTACATCTAGGCCATCACGGAATGGGAAGAAAGCATCACTTGCTACAGCTGAGCCCTTAAGGCTGAGGCCTGCGTTTTCAGCTTTGATACTAGCCATCCGCGCAGAATCCACGCGACTCATTTGGCCCGCGCCAATACCCAGAGTCATGCCATTTGCACAGTAGACGATCGCATTTGATTTAACAAACTTGGCAACCCGCCATGCAAACATCATGTCATTTAACTCGCTAGGTGTAGGCTGTCTTTGGCTAACTACACGCATCTCACTTTGCAAAACATTCTTCGCATCTGGTGATTGAACTAGCAAGCCACCGCCAACTCGTTTGAAGTCATAGGTATTGAATGCATTCCCTAATGGGATTTCTAAAAGACGTACATTTTGTTTGGCAGCAAAGATGGCTCTTGCTTCATCGCTAAAGCTAGGAGCAATCAACACCTCTACAAATTGTTTGGATATCTCTTGGGCAGCGGCACCATCACAAGGAACGTTAAAGGCAATGATTCCACCAAAAGCTGAGCTGGGGTCTGTTTTGAAAGCCTTTTGATAGGCTTCTAGTGCTGTTGCGCCTACAGCTACACCACAAGGATTTGCATGTTTGATGATGACGCAAGCTGCAGCCCCACCAATGTTGCCAGTAAAGCTCTTCACGCACTCCCATGCAGAGTCGGCATCGGCGATATTGTTATATGAGAGTTCTTTGCCCTGCAATTGCTTATAGTTTGCAAGGGCGCCCTCTACTGGATAGATGTCTTTATAGAAGGCTGCAGATTGATGTGGGTTCTCACCGTAACGCATCTCTTGGACTTTTTCAAAGGCCAGATGCAGAGTTTCTGGATAAGCAGAGCGTGCCTTATGATCCAAATCATCACCCAGTGCAGACAGATAGTTAGCTATCGCGCCATCATATTGTGCTGTATGTGCAAATACCTTTTTAGCTAAAGCCAAGTTCGTTTTGTAAGAAACCGCATTTTGGTTAGATTTCATTTCAGCCAATACCGGAGCGTAATCTTCAGGTGAGATAAGCACAGTTACATCTTGATGATTTTTAGCGGCTGCACGTAGCATGGCTGGGCCACCGATATCAATATTCTCAACCGCATCTTCAAATGAGCAACTTTCTTTGGCAACAGTCTCATTGAATGGATATAGGTTGATGACCAACATATCGATCGTATCGATGCCGTGCTGCTTGAGCGCCGCCATATGCTCCGGAAAGTCTCTGCGGGCGAGAAGGCCGCCATGAACCATTGGGTGAAGTGTCTTTACCCTACCATCTAACATTTCTGGGAATTTAGTCAAAGAAGAAACCTCGACTACGGGTAAGTTATTTTCAGCCAAAAGTTTTGCTGTGCCACCAGTAGAAATGAGTTTGACGCCTTGCTCATGAAGAGCTTTGGCAAAAGGCACGATGCCACTTTTATCGGAGACGGAGAGTAGGGCTGTACGGATCATAGTTTTCGAAAGATTGAATAATTAAATGGCTTTAGGATTACTTCAGAATTTGGTGCTCGACCAATTTCTTATGGAGGGTATTACGGTTGATGCCAAGGTACTGGGCAGCCAAAGATTGATTCTGTTTGGCATGCTGCATGACAAGCTCTAACATCGGCTTCTCAACTACTGCTAATACCATGTCATATATATCGGTTGGTGGCGTACCTTTAAGGTCATTAAGGTATCCCTGGAGTTGCATTTCAATGCATTCAGTAATGGGGTGCTTATTACTCATAAAATTCTATAAATCCTTAAAGCTAAAAATAAAAATAACTTGATTGCTAGGCTGCTTCTAAAAAAAGTAAGCGGTCAGAATGCGATTTCATCTCATCAAAATAATCATTCACCATTTGTAGCTGTGTTCTGCAATCATCAGCGGTGTTCATGCGTTGACGGAAGGCATGTGAATCACGCAATCCTTTGCAGTACCAGCCAATATGTTTACGGGCAGTGCGAAGACCAATGTGCTCGCCATAGAACTCGTAGTGATCGAGGAGGTGGGCATTCATGATGGCCTGAATTTCATTAATCTCGGGAGTGGGTAGCTTGCCACCGGTTTCTAGATAATGATTGATTTCACGAAATATCCAAGGGCGCCCTTGTGCGGCGCGTCCAATCATGATGGCATCAGCACCAGTAATCTTTAAGACCAGCTCTGCTTTTTCTGGAGTATTGATGTCGCCATTGGCAACTACTGGAATACCAACATTATTTTTAACGGCAGTAATCGTTTCATATTCTGCCTCACCGTGATAGAGGTCAGCTCGTGTGCGTCCATGAACCGTAAGCATCGAGATACCAGACTTTTCTGCAAGACGCGCAATCTCAATGGCATTTTTGTGCTCGCGATCCCAGCCTGTGCGGATTTTTAAAGTAACCGGGACTGCATCTGGACCTACACCAACCGCATTGACCACCGCTTCTAGGATTTGTTGTACCAGTGGCTCGTCACGCAGTAATGCAGAGCCTGCAGCAACATTGCATACTTTCTTCGCAGGACAGCCCATATTGATATCAATAATTTGTGCGCCATGATCTACATTGATTTTTGCAGCGGCCGCCATCATTGCCGGATCTGCACCTGCAATTTGGACTGCGATCGGTTTAAATTCGCCCACATGATTAGCGCGACGTTGTGTCTTTTCACTTTTCCAAAGCAGGGCGTTAGAGGCCACCATTTCTGAAACGGCATAACCAGCGCCTAATTTCTTGCAAAGTTGCCTAAATGGACGATCCGTTACCCCGGCCATAGGGGCTACAAAAAGTCTATTTGCAAGGAGGTGGGGACCAATCTTCATCGAATGAGGGTTTTGCTTGTGTGACGCAGTCAAAGTGTTGCGGAAAGCATGACACTTTAGCACAATCTAGCTCAAATCTGCCTATTTTTTAGGCAGATGGATTGATAGGGGTGAAACAAGAAAAGCTTGGGTTTAGAGGGTTATTTAAGCCTCTTAGCGCCTTCCAAACATCATCTGGCGAGCTAAGGCTGTTTTGACTGGAGGAAGCCACTGAAGGGCCGATAAAGCTAATCCACGAGCCATCACTATTGGAGCTAAGTTTGACGTAAATACTCTGGCCATAAAGTCTGTCAGGCCAATGGTTGTTGTTCTATCAGCCTTGCGACTTTGCGCATAGCTTTCCAATGTATTTTGAATCTGCTCTCGGGATTGCGTATTTGCTGCGCCGGAAAATAGCTCAGCCAATTTTTCTGCAAGTAAAAAAGCATCACGTAAGCCTAAGTTCAAACCTTGTCCTGCAACCGGGTGCAAAGTTTGTGCGGCATTACCAATCCAAACTTCATTCGCTTTTGTAATTTGTTTGCGATAGTTTAGACCAAGTTGATATAGGCGACGATCTTGAATTTTTAGAAAACGCCCAATGCGGGAGCCAAATTCATTTTGTAAAGAGATGAGAAATTCTGCATCGCTCAGCTGTAAACGTTGCTGTGATGATTCTGGAGTGCCGCACCATACTAGGTTCAAAATATTGGAACCATAGTGACTCGGCAGAACTGCCAATGGACCCTCAGCAGTAAAGCGCTCCCAAGCTTGATGGGGGGCTGCATTTTCTACTTCAACTAAACCCACTAGGGCTGATTGACCATAGTCTCTACCGGATTCAACCCAGTCTTGTTTTGTAAAGAGACCGCCCTCAGCATGCACGATACACCTAGCATTGATGACTGGATGCTCATGATTACCATCAAGGTGTTGCCAAGCAAAATTTGAACTCTTTACCTTTGTCTCTCTTAATGCTTGACGAAGAGTGAGGTGAATATCGCGATAGCGAATGATATGACCGAGAGCATCTTGTTGGAGTTCCTCGCGAGTCATCAAAGCGCGACCAAAGCGACCCGCTTGAGAAACATGAACACGATGAATGTCAGCACAATCAGTTGGCCATGCATTGATCGTATTGAGCAACAATTTGCTGCCATGTGAAAGGGCAATGCCACGGCTGTCAGCGGCCGCTAGCTCAGCATCATCGGCTGGATTACGGTCAAGCAGTATGAGATTTGCATCAGGAAATTTTTGTAATATCCAGGCAGCACAGGCAAGGCCAACGGGGCCACCGCCATGAATCAAAATATCGCAATTCTTTGAGCCCATGATTTAGATATTTTTCATGAGGGCTTCAATTTCATCGACATTGACTGGAACACCCCGAGAAATCAATTCGCAGCCCGAGTCATTAATGACTGCATCATCTTCAATGCGGATACCAATATTCCAGAAGGCTTGATTAATATCATCGGCAGGTCTGACATAAAGACCTGGTTCGATCGTGATGACCATGCCACTTTTCAGAATACGCCAAGGCTTTTCTTCTTGTGCTGTAGCAATAGATTCGCGGTACGAGCCCACATCATGAACATCCATGCCTAGCCAATGGGAGGTACGGTGCATGTAGAAGCGGCGATATGCTCCAGTTTCAATGGCATTTTCGAGTGAACCTACTTCTGAAAGTTTGATGAGTTTTTCATCTAGTAATCCTTGAGTAAGTACTTTGAGTGCGGCCTCATGAGGCTGCATAAAAGTATTTCCCGATTTTGTTTGTGCAATTGCTGCTTCTTGTGCGGCGAGTGTGATGTCATACAGCGCACGTTGTGGTCCAGTAAATTTTCCACTGACTGGAAAGGTGCGAGTGATATCAGAGGCATAGCCATCTAGCTCACAGCCTGCATCAATCAAACAGAGTTCGCCACTACGTAATTCGGTAGAGCCAGCGCGATAGTGCAGAATGCAGGAGTTAGCTCCCCCAGCAACAATGCTGTTGTAGGCAACACTTTGAGCTCCACTATGACGGAACTCATGAAGTAATTCCGCTTCCAGTTGGTATTCACGCATACCGGGCTTACAGGCTTTCATGGCACGTACATGAGCACGTGCAGAAATAGCGGCAGCACGACGCATGATATCGATCTCATGAACATCCTTGAATAATCGCATTTCATGAATGAGTGTTTCAACATCATGAAACTCTGACGGTGGATTTATTCCGCTGCGAGCTTGTCCACGCACTTGTTTCATCCAGTGGCGTACACGTCTATCTGCCTCTGCGCTCTCAGCCAGACGGATATAGACTGAATCTTGATCGGCCAATAGTTCGCCCAGTTTTTGATCCAGATCTTGATTGCTGTGCGCATACTCAATGCCAAGGGCTGCTGGCGCAGCTTCAGGCCCCAAGCGAATACCATCCCAAATTTCTCGTTCAAGATCCTTGGGTCTGCAAAATAAATGGGATTGAACTTGAAAGCTTTTACCAGTTGCTTCAACCTTCATCACTAGGGTTGCGCCTGGCTCCTCAAAACCTGTCAAGTAGAAAAAATCACTATCGTGCCGATAGGGAAATTCACTATCGCGGTTACGTGCAAGTTCAGGTGCTGTTGCAATAATGGCAATACCACCCCTAGTTTTAGCAAACATCTGTTTTGCTAAGGCATTTCTACGAAGCTGATAAATATCGGTTTTATTCATATGCAGCGTTAAGCTCTTGTAAGCGTTGTGGCGTACCTACATCGTGCCATGGGCCGAGATATTTTTCACCGGTCACTTTATTTTGCTCCATTGCTTCTCTGAGTATTGGAGCCAATTTAGCAGGAGCGCCATACTCTAGACCCTGAAAGAGGTCTTTGTGATAAAGGCCAATTCCAGAAAAGGTCAGTCTTTCTGCGCCATCCAGGTCATGTGAGCTCACTTGAGAACCCTTTAAGTAGAAGTCTCCCTCGGGATGTTGGTTAGGATTTGGCACCATAAAAAGATGCGCCAAGGGTTTATTGGGACCCTTGCTGAAATTAGAGGCTGTATCCAAGATTGTCTCTATTGGTAGATTGGGGCTAAAGACATCTCCATTAATGACTAGGAAATAGTCATCTGGCTTAAGTAGGGGTAATGCTTTCACAATTCCGCCCGCAGTTTCTAAAGCGCTTACCTCTGGTGAGTATTGAATGTCGAGACCAAATTGCTCGCCTGCACCTAAAGCAGCTTCAATCTTGTGACCAAGCCAAGCATGATTGATGACTACATTTTTAATGCCCGCATTCGCAAGCGCTTTTAGATGCCACGCAAGAAGCGATTTGTTCTGAACGCTTAATAAAGGTTTAGGTAAATTATCAGTAAGTGGGCGCATACGCTCACCTCTACCTGCAGCAAGCAAGAAGCAAGGAAGAAGATTGCTTTTATGCATTCTATTTTCTAATTATTCTTTGTGTAAGCGAGTAGATTCTAATAGTCGTGCTAGTGGTTTAAGTTCGATATAGCGATTGGCTGTAGCAATAGCGTATTTCAAAACCAAAGGAATGTCTTTGAGGTAACCATTCTTGCCATCGCGATGAAAGAGTCTGGCAAAGATCCCCAGAACCTTAAGGTGGCGCTGCAGGCCCATCCACTCGAAGTCGCGATAGAACTGGCCGAAATCATCCGGCATTGGAAGTCCAGTCTTGCGGCCTTGTTCCCAAAATTTAATGACCCAATCAATCACTCTTTCTTCAGGCCATGCGATATAAGCATCACGCCATAAAGAAGCGGCATCGTAAGTGATTGGTCCATAGACGGCGTCTTGAAAGTCTAATACGCCAGGATTATTTTTCTCTGTCACCATGAGGTTGCGTGAATGGTAATCACGATGAACATAGACTTTTGCTTGCGCTAAATTATTTTCAATGATGAGTTTGAATGATTGCGTCATTTGCGCTTGTTGTACATCAGTCAATTCAATTTCAAGATGTTTGCGTAAATACCACTCTGGAAATAAATCCAATTCACGTTGCAAGAGCGCCTCATCATAATTTGGCAGCACATTAGGTTTACTTGCTAACTGCATTTTTATCAATGCATGTGTTGCATCTTGGTAAAGGTGGTTTGCCGTTTCATCATTCAGTTCGGCAAGGTAAGTTTTATTGCCAAGATCATTTAATAAAAGAAAGCCCTTTGCAGTATTTTTTTCCAAAATTTTAGGTACATTGAGGCCTGCTTCAGAGAGCAAAAAGTCGACCTGAATGAAGGCGTCTAGAGGTTCATGCTGTGGAGGGGCATCCATGATGATCAGAGTCCCAAAATCGGGGTTTTTAGACTCGATTCGGAAATAGCGCCGGAAGCTGGCATCAGCCGAGGCTGGCGCCAAAGTATCAAGATCTAATTGCCAGCTAGGCTGGAGGCCTTTTAGCCAGTCACAAAGGGTATTTAAGCGAGCGTCAGTCATGGTCGATTCGTATAATAAGCGGGGTCTGGATCCATGAGTCATTATCGCCTTCGCGCCGGCCTTCGCGCCCCTCTTTTTTTAGCCATAACCCTGCGCATAACGATCGGGGTGGTATTGCTCCCGTTTGCGCTTTCAGCAAGTGCTCAAGCACCTGCTGCATTACCCCCAGTTTCACAGGCTACACAGAATTTCACCCTCTTGCCAGATCGCGGAAATGTCACTGTCCTGAAGTTAGATGATCAACTGCGTGTGGGCAAACCCATTGCCGATGGTGAGGCGCTCACTTTTACATCCAGCGATGTGATTGATGGGGTTGTTGAGCGCGATATGCATTTGAAAGGTCGCGCACAAATTCGACGTAATGGCGCTGTTTTAAAAGCAGATGAAATTACCTACAACCCAGATACCGATATTGCAGATTTAAATGGCAATGCCGAGTTGTCTAAAGGTAATACTACCTTTAAGGGCCCCAAAGGACAGTTTAAGGTAGACGCCCGTGAGGGCTCTATGGAGACGCCTACCTATGAGCTTAGGGATACGCGCGGTAATGGCACGGCAAATAAATTAACGGTTCAAAACTCTGACATCTTTGTATTTGATAAAGCTACTTACACTACCTGTACTCCAGAAAATATGGATTGGTATTTCACAGTAAGTAATTTAGAGATCGATAACGAGCAAAAAGAAATGGTTGGCACTAATGGCGTGATGCGTTTCTTTAATGTACCCATTGCTTATGTTCCCTATTTCACAGCCCCAACTTCGGGAGAGCGAAGAACGGGTTTATTGGCTCCTGTAGTTGGGTATAACTCAAATAATGGCTTAGATATTACGCAGCCTTATTACGTCAATATCGCGCCCAATCGGGATTTATTACTCATGCCCCGAGAGATGAATCATCGCGGCGTGATGTTGGGCGCGTCTTATCGCTTTTTGGATAGAGAATATTCGGGTGTAGCAACTGGTGAGTATTTACCTTATGACAGACAAACAGGTACTAATCGCTGGAAATACGATTGGCAGCAAAGACAGGTATTTTTAGGTGGGGTTGGTCCTGGTGGAGCACCATTACCTGGTTCATGGAGTGGTTATGCCAATATGTCCCGAGTATCTGATAGCTTATACCCAACAGATTTTTCTCAAAGTATTGCTGGACAAGTTACTAGCCAGTTTCGACAAGAGGTGGGAACCACTAAACAGCTCACGGGTGAATTGAGTAATTGGACCGTTGGTGCTAGAGCATCTACTTTTCAAACACTGCAGCCAGATCCAAACAATTTGGTTCAAGCCCCGTACAACGTGTTGCCTAACATTACGGCTGCCTATAACAGTCAATTGAGTCCAGTGGTGTCTGATGCAAGCGGTAGGTATTTGGCATTACCTGCCGGACCAAAGACCACTTTTTCTACTGATTACACTCGCTTCGCTTATGCCCTAGGCAGCAACTTTAATGCGCCACCTCCGGGGGGCTATACGCAAGCTGATCGAACTGTCGTCAAAGGCGCTTTATCCCTCCCACAAATTACGCCTGGTTATTACATTACGCCAACAGTGAGTTTTCAGTCGAACACGTACAACGCAACTGCTTATACCCTTGGAACTCCAAATGCCCAAGGATTCACTATTCCAACATTCACTTTAGATTCTGGATTGTCGTTCGAGAGAGATGCTGCTGAGCTTCATGGTTTCTTTGGTCGAGATATGCTGCTAACAATGGAGCCTCGAGCTTTCTATGCATATACGCCATATCAGAGTCAGGCCAATACCCCTTTGTTTGATACAGCTGACGCCGGTTTTGGTGTATCTCAGATTTTTACTGCCAACAATTTCATTGGTAATGACCGTGTTGCAGATAGCAATGCAGCGACAGTAGGATTGACTAGCAGAATGATTGAGGCAAATACTGGCGCTGAGCGAGCTAACGTAACACTTGCACAGAAGCAACAGTTCGCAGCCCAAAAAGTGGGTCTTAATGGCAACATAATTGATCCTTCTACTTACTCTGATACATTGGGATCCGCCTCAGTTCGCTTGTTGGGTAACTTTAGTGCTGACATGTTTGGTCAATACAACACGCAATTAAATCGTTTTGTGCAAACTACGGTTGGCGCTAGTTGGCGACCCACTACCGGTCGAAGTCTTAATTTTGGTTACCGTAATGTTTGGTCGCCTCCCATACAAGCTTCGGCACAAAATAATCAAACTTTTACGCCTTCAGCAACTACAACTGACCAATACAATATCTCTGGTCAATGGCCTATTACGCGTGAAGTTTCTGTTCTAGGTCGTTGGGGCTACGACGCTTTGACGATTAAAACATTAAACACACTTGTTGGTCTGGAGTGGACAAGGGATTGCTGGACTTTCCGTGGGGCGTACTCGCAGGCAGTCAATACCTCGCTCATTACCACCACCCAGGTACTCTTTCAGGTGGAATTTAGAGGCTTTGCTAGCGCAGGAAGCAATCCAGTTGATATCATGAAGTTAAATGTTCCCGGATATATGCCTACTTCTAAGCCTATACCACCTTCTATTTATGAGAATTATCAATGATGCTTTGTGGCAAACGATTAAGTAAAACAGTGAAATCCTTATTTATTTGTGGAGCATTTCTGCTATGTTCTTTTGCAAGTGCTCAGGATGCACCAAAAGCAAGCGCCTCTAACGACAGCAAGATTCGGAATATTGATGGAGTAGCTGCTGTTGTAAATACCGGCTACATCACTCGTAAAGATATTGATGATCGTATTGCAGTCCTCAAAAAGCAAGGAACAAAATTACCTGATGATGGATCTTTGCGTAAAGCTATTCTCGAGCGGTTGATTCTTGAAAAAATTCAATTGCAAAACGCTGAACAAGAGGGGGTTGTTGTTACCAATAAAGAGTTGGATAAGATTATTGGTGATATTGCCGCAAAGAATAAAATTAGCTATGCAGAATTTAAGGAAAAAGTAGTTGCTTCTGGAAGTACGTTTGATCGCTACAAGCAACTGTTGCGTGACGACGTTATGCTTTCGCGATATCGCGAGCGGGAAGTCGAGGGTAAAATCAAGATCTCTGACGCTGAGATCGATAACTTTATAGCTGAGAGAACGCGGGCCATGAGTGGTAGCAGCACTTCACGACCTTCTCCGGCAGCCAAGGGGGAGCCAGAAGAAATTGATGTGGCTCAAATTTTTATTCCTGCTGATGCTGGAGTGGGCGCTCAGGCTGAGGCAAAAAAGCAAGCGGATCAATTGCTGCGTGATGCAAAAGGGGATGTTGACTTTTTGCAACTCGGTGCTATGGCAGCGAAAGACAATCCAAAAATTAAGTTCCAAGATTTAGGTTATCGCACACCAGATAGGTTGCCTCAATTGTTTTATGAGGCCATTCGGAATACAGGTGGCGGTCAGGTTGCCAATGCTGTAGTGAAGAGCCCAGCTGGATACCACGTGTTAAAGGTTATGGATCGTCGTGCTGTTATGGCTGGCGCCAATCCTCAGCAGCAGCCTACTTCACAAGAGGCCGCATCTAATTTACCGCAAAATATTATGGTTACCCAAACGATGGCGCGCCATATTCTTTTAAGAAATCGTGCTGGCTTGACTGACCAAGATGCAGAGCGGCGCCTTGCAGGATTTCGTGATCAGGTGCGCGCTAAGACTGCTGATTTTGGTGAGCTTGCAAAAAAATATTCTGAGGATGGTTCGGCATCTAATGGTGGAAACCTTGGCTGGATGGGTCCCGGGGATTTAGTCCCTGAATTTGAGCAGGCGATGAATCGTTTGCAAATTGGTGAAGTGAGTAATCCAGTGAAAACTGAATTCGGGTGGCATTTGATTCAAGTATTGGAGCGTCGTGATGCTCAACTTACAGTAGAGAAGCAGCGTCAATTTGCAAAAGCTGCTATTCGGGAAAGAAAATTTGAGCAAGCTTATCAAGATTGGCTGCGAGAGTTAAGAGATACGGCAACCGTAAAAATCTTGAATGTAGATGATGCAGCAACTTCCGCACCTCGTTAATATCGCAGTTACTACCGGTGAGCCTGCTGGTATCGGACCTGAGGTTTCGGTAGATGCTGCCCAATCTTTCTTGGGAGAGTGCCCCAATGCAAAAATTACTTTGTTGGGTAATGCCAATTTACTAGCTGGGGCAGGTCAGGATCAATTCAGCTCCATAGAGCGCTTAATCATTCGAGACATTGCTTTAGGCGCCTCGGTAAGTCGTGGGGTATTAAATACTCAAAATGCTCAATACGTCATTGAAACCTTGAATCAAGCTATCGATGGGTGTTTGCAGGGTCAGTTTGATGCCATGGTCACGGCACCAATTCAAAAAAGTATCATTAACTTAGCAGGCACACCATTTACAGGACATACAGAATATTTGGCGCAGCGCTGCAAGACTCACCATGTGGTGATGCTGCTTTGCGCAACGCTAGCCAAAGGTTTTTTAGGTCTTAAGACGTCAAGAGATTTGAGGGTTGCACTTGTGACAACGCATTTGCCCCTGAAAACAGTTTCGTCAGCTTTAAACAAAGAGCTTGTATTGGAAACTATTCAAATAGTGCAACATGATTTGCATACAAAGTTTGGAATCATTAATCCAGCAATTCGTGTTGCAGGATTAAATCCTCATGCCGGCGAGTCTGGCTACTTAGGTTATGAAGAGATTGAAATCATTACCCCTGCAATTGAAGCCGCTAAAAATCTTGGCATCAATGTGTCTGGCCCCTATCCTGGTGACACCATGTTTGATCCGGCTGCCTTAGAGGACGTGGATGCTTTTATTGCGATGTATCACGATCAAGGGCTGGCACCTTTTAAATTCGTCAGTTTTGGAGGTGGGGTCAACGTTACTTTAGGGTTGCCAATCATCCGCACCTCTGTAGATCATGGAACTGCTCTTGATATTGCTGGTAAAGGCCTTGCAGACTCGGGCAGTATGCTGGAGGCTCTCCGTTTGGCTTATCAGTTGGCACTTAATCAAAAAGAGAAGCGCTAATCTATGCATCGCGCACGCAAACGATTTGGCCAAAATTTTCTTCAAGACCAAGGCGTTATTTATTCAATAGTAGCCCTTATTAATCCTAGTCCCGATATGCATGTAATTGAGATCGGTCCAGGACTTGGCGCCTTAACTAGACCACTAATGAGCAATCTTGATCAATTAGATCTTCTGGAGATTGATCGAGATTTAGTGGCGTATTGGAATCAGGAAAATCTTAAGGGATTAACTGTGATTGAGGGAGATGCTCTCAAATTTAATTTTGATGAGTGGGCGCAGAATCGTATAGGCAAAACCGGTCTTTGTAAGGTTGTGGGTAATTTGCCTTACAACATTTCATCTCCCTTACTTTTTCATTTAGTATCGGCTGCGGCTCATATTGATGAGCAGGTCTTCATGTTGCAGACTGAAGTTGTAGAGCGAATGGTCGCTTTGGCCGGGAGCTCCGATTTCAGTAGGCTATCAGTGATGTTGCAGGCCCGCTATGATATGGAGCTTGTTCTCGAGGTCTCTCCAGAAGCATTTGATCCAGCCCCAAAGGTCAACTCTGCAGTGGTGCGAATGATTCCAAGAAAAGATTTCAATTTAAGTCAGTCGCAATGGAATGCATTAGAACAGGTAGTTGCAGCAGCCTTTTCACAGAGAAGGAAAATGCTACGTACTAATCTGCAAAGCTTTTCTGAGAGACTCAAGCTTTCGGAGATAGAGCTTAAGGCGAGAGCTCAAGATATCTCAGTAGATCGGTATATCGAGTGGGCTAAGGTTTTAGCCCACTAAAAAAATTACTTGTAAGCGCTTGGGTCAATTACGCGCATTTCTGCTTCAATCCAACCTTCTACTTCTTGTTGAAGCTCTTCCCCTGATTTACCTTCTGAAGTAATTGCTGGCCCGATTGAAAAAATCACGGTACCAGGCTGCTTCAAAAAACTATTTTTTGGCCAGCAAGTACCAGCATTATGGGCGATGGGAATGACTAATGCTCCAGTGGCACTAGCTAAGCGTGCTCCACCTTTGCGATATGGCTTTGTAGAACCTCGTGGAGTGCGAGTACCCTCTGGAAAAAGCATGATCCATTTACCCTCGCTTAAACGCTTACGCCCTTGGCTTGCTACAGATAGAGCTGCTGTTTGTTTGTCGGCACGATTGATATGAATCATTTTGAGTAAAGCCAAAGCCCAGCCAAAGAATGGAATCCAAAGTAATTCACGCTTGAAGACAAAGCAGAGCTGCTTTGGCAACAGCGCTATGTAAGCAATCGTTTCATAGGCGGATTGATGCTTGCTTAAAATAATGACGGGCTCATTCAAAACTGCGCGCATATGCTCCATGCCACGAATTTCATAATGTATATCGCAGAGATGCCATAGCAGCCAAATCACAATCTTGTTCCACAAGCCGATAAAGCTATAGCGATTTTCTGGACTCAAAAAAGGAAATACCAGTATGCATAGCACTGACCAAATTGGCGTAAATACCAGTAAGAAAAGTGCGAATAGGGTGGAGCGAATCAAGACCATGAATATCCTAAGCTTGGTTTTCTAGCAGTGTAGTTGCAAAAGCCATCAGATCTGCATGAATTTGCGTGCCCTCTGGTAGCCCACCTTTAGCTAGAGTTTTCGTGCCTTTGCCGGTCAGCACTAAATGAGGTGATGCACCCAGAGCTATCCCAGCCTGTAGATCTCGTAATGAATCACCAACAATCGGTACACCCAATAACGGTTGGGTACTGTTCGTCTTTTTGTAACGCAGGGCGATTTCTTTCATAAGTCCAGGCGCTGGTTTGCGGCAAGCGCATGCACTAGCATCGGTGTGCGGACAAAAGAAAATGCTGTCGATATTGCCGCCTAGGGGCTGGAGTAACTTTTCCATCTTGCTATGCATAGCATGCAGATCACTCATTGCAAAGTAACCTCTACCTAAGCCAGACTGGTTGGTGGCAATCGCAATCTGATAGCCAGCTTGATTCAGTAGTGCGATCGCTTCGAGGCTTCCAGGAAGCGGCACCCACTCATCTACGGATTTAACGTAATCATCGCGATCTTCATTGATCACGCCATCACGATCGAGAATAATGAGCTTAGAAGAGCTAGTGCTCATGCTAATTTGCCGAGATCGGCAACGAGATTCATTTTCTGGTGAAGTTGTTGCAGAAGTGCCAAGCGGTTATCGCGCAGCTCAGGATTGGGGTCCATCACCATCACATCTGCAAAGAATTGATCAATTGGAGCGCTCAGAGTCACAAGTGCTTTTAGGAGCTCTACAAATTGACGCTTTTCATAAGCAGCATTCAGTGCTGGGCTGACTGTTTCCAAGGCTTGGTATACGGCAACTTCTGCTGGGATTTGTAAAAGATTTTTTGAGCATGCAGCAGGGATAGCAGTAGCCGTCTTCTTGAGAATATTACTGATGCGTTTATTAGCTGCAGCTAATTGTGCCGCTTGAGGTAGCGCATTAAATTCACGTAGAGCTGTCAAACGCTCAATTAAATCATTAATTTGTGCTGGTGATTGGCTGAGAACAGCTTCAATTTCTGCACTCGTAAATGGTTTGCCGGCCACCGACTGGTCGCGTAGATAAGCGCGAAGGCGATCAATGATGAATTCATAAATGTCGGCTGCCTTGGCTTTCTCTTTAACCTCATTTTGCGAAAATTGTGCGCGCGCCAATTCGATTAAATCGGGCAAACTTAAAGAAAGATTCTTTTCTGCAAGTAGACGACAGATACCAAGTGCATGACGACGCAGTGCGTAGGGGTCTTTATCGCCTGTGGGGGCCAAACCTACGCCCCAAATACCAACGAGAGTCTCTAGCTTGTCAGCGAGAGCCAGGATTGTGCCCGTTTGAGTTTGTGGGAGAGTATCGCCAGCAAAGCGTGGCATGTAATGCTCACTGCAGGCTGCTGCAACTTCAGCATTTTCACCATCATGCTTGGCGTAATAACTTCCCATGATGCCCTGAAGCTCTGGGAACTCTCCAACCATATCAGTCAACAAATCAGTCTTTGCAATCTCTGCTGCACGACTGGCTAATTTTTCATCTGCATGGAGTTTTTGAGCAATGCTGCTAGCAATCGCCTGAACGCGTTTAGTGCGATCAAGTTGGTTACCTAGTTGATTGTGATAAACCACTTTTCCAAGATCAGCAACCCGTGAGGCTAATGGACGCTTTTGGTCTTGTTGGAAGAAAAACCGAGCATCAGAAAGACGGGGGCGTATAACGCGTTCATTACCAGAGATGATGGCCTGTGGTGTAGCAGTTTCAATATTAGAAACAATTAAGAAGCGATTGCGTAATTTGCCATGCTGATCAGTCAAAGCAAAGTACTTCTGATTTGTTTGCATTGTCAGAATCAAGCACTCTTGCGGAACCTCTAAGAACTCTTGATACAAAATGACACTCGTAAATAGCTGGCCATTCAACAAGAGTCAGTCACTTCATCTAATAAGCTGCCTGGCATCAAGACTAAATCGTCCCCAGCCGCTTTCAACAAAGCCGCTTCAATTTGTGAGCGACGCTTGCTAAAACTAGGAATGATTTTTGCTTTACTTTGCAGATCATGCTCGTATTGCTCTGCTGCGCTAATAGTAAGTATCCCGGGCGCTAGGAAGCGATGCCCTTCGGTTTGCTTATCAGCATGAATTCCAAGACTGCTGATCTTGAGAACCGTATTGCCGTGCAAGGCAATAATGCGATGCGCAGGACGTGCAAATTGAACATCGGCTAACTGGCCATCTTTTTGAAGCACTTGGTAGTGCATCATTTTTGCGATTGGTAGTTTGCTCAGCGTTTGCTCAAGTGCAGTTTGTGCGGTTTGCTCGAGCGCTGCACCTTTTGCAATGACGTTTAGAAAAAGCGCCTCATTCTTACCTTCGCCTGATTTTTCCAAAGTAGTAAGGTCAATATCGCCATAGCCAAGTGCTGCTAATTTTTTTAGTAAGGGGGGCGTAGCTTGTCCCTCAGCGTCATAAGCAATTGTCGTTGGCAGTAACTTTTCTCTCACTGGATAGTCTTGCGCTTGACTGAGTACATGACTAATCTGAACTGCTAGACGACGGGGGGTAGCAAAGCTATTAACAACAGATGATTCTGTTGTGAGATTAGCTGCTTTGAGGGCATTAAAAATACCCTCACTAAAGGCATCACCCAAACGACGAAGTGACTTCGGCGGCAACTCTTCAGTGAATACTTCAATCAATAAGTTGGCTGATTGAGGGTTGGAATTAGATGTGCTCATACTTTAGCTTGGCGTTGACACATAGGGAAGCCGAGTTTTTCTCGGGATTCGAAATAAGCTTGGGCAACTGCGCGAGATAGGTTTCGGATGCGACCAATATAGGCAGCGCGCTCAGTCACTGAGATGGCGCCACGTGCATCCAAGAGATTAAAGGTATGCGCAGCCTTGAGAACCATCTCATATGCAGGCAATGCCAATGGCACTTCCATTAAGCGCTTTGCTTCGCTTTCATAGTTGTTGAAGTTGGCAAACAGAAGGTCAGTGTTGGAGTGTTCGAAGTTGTAGCAAGATTGCTCAACTTCATTCTGGTGATATACGTCACCATAAGAAATTCCTTCAGCCCAAACAAGGTCATATACGTTTGAACAGTTTTGGATATACATTGCCAAACGCTCAATACCGTAAGTGATTTCACCCAATACGGGTTTGCAATCTAAGCCACCTACTTGCTGAAAGTAAGTAAATTGGGTAACTTCCATGCCGTTGAGCCAAACCTCCCAACCCAATCCCCAGGCGCCTAGCGTTGGGTTTTCCCAATCGTCTTCTACAAAACGAATGTCATTCTCTTTGAGGTCAAGTCCAAGTGCTGCAAGAGAGCCTAAGTAGAGCTCAAGAATATTTTCTGGAGCAGGTTTGAGAACTACCTGATATTGATAGTAGTGTTGCAAGCGATTGGGGTTCTCGCCGTAGCGACCATCTTTTGGTCGGCGAGATGGCTGAACAAAGGCGGCCTTCCAGGGTTCTGGACCGATGGCACGTAAGAAAGTGGCGGTATGAGACGTACCAGCACCAACCTCGAGGTCGATAGGTTGCAATAGGGCACAACCTTGTTGGTCCCAATAATCTTGAAGTTTGAGAATGATTTGCTGAAAAGTAAGCATGATTAACCTGGCTAAGCCATTGATTTTACATGGCTAGGATGCTGCAGAGTCAAAAATGACTAAAAACGTCGATGACGAATAAAGCCCCAGATCAGCAGGAGGCTGGAAATACTCAAAATAGGGATATTTCCCCAGAGGACATAAGGCGTTTTACCAGAATAGGCTTGCACTTGGGCGCTTAAACTTGCTTGGGTGAATTCTGGCAGGGATTGCAAGATCTTCCCATTGGGTCCCAGTACTGAGGTAATGCCCGTGTTGGTAGCACGCAAAGCTGGCATACCGGTTTCTAGGGAGCGCAATTGCGAGAGTCGTAATTGTTGAGCGGGTGCTTGAGATTGACCAAACCAAGCCAAGTTAGTTAAGTTAATCAAGAGATTGGTAGGTTCTGGATTGCGCCGAATTCGACTGGCAAGTTCACCACCAAAAACATCTTCATAACAAATAGTGATGGCTGCATGAAGCGAGGGTTGATTTTTTCTTCGAATAGTGAAGTTGGCTTGATCATTTCCGCCCCTTGCAAAGTCGCTTAAGGGAACGCTAAAAGCATTAATAAACCAATGAAAACCAGGTGGAATAAATTCACCAAAAGGTACCAAATGATTTTTATCATAGAGATAGGCTGGCGAATTCTGCGAGATGCCTAGTGCACGATTGGAATACTCTCGACCATTTCTTGCATCAGCAGCTCTACCAATGACTCCAAAGAGAAAGTTATTGCCCGTTCGATTCGATAGGCTTTGCAAGTTCTCAATAAGACCGCTAGGTAAGTCATGTTCTGGCCAGGGAAAAGCAGTCTCTGGAGCAACTACCAGCTCTGCCAGTGACTGCGATATTGAGGCATCATAGAACTGAATTTGCTTCAATATACCCTCAGGTCTAAATATGAGGCTTTGAGCAAAATTTCCCTGAATTAATTCAACGGTAATGGGTTCACCAGTTGGCTTGGTAAAGCTCCATAGGCTTGAAATGATTGTTAGTGCGCTAATGAAGATTATTGATGTAGCACTATTTAAGAATGCATTTTTGAGTCTGGTGATTTGCCAAGAGACATAGACAGTTAAAAATGTGCAACCTAGACCGCCTACATAAGGCGCAATAGCAGCGAAAGGCCCATTCACTTGCGCCTCAGCAAGCCCCATCCATGGAAAACCCGTAAATATTTCGCCACGTAAATACTCACTTACTACCCAACTAGACGCTAGAAATAATCCAAGCATGCTGGTGTTTTTAAAAAGACGTATTGATGCTGTTGCGGACAAAAAAATAGAGTGCTACATAAGCTGAAAGTAAAAATACGGCCACACATGAAAGCAGCGAGTTCATGCCACCTACATCGTGCAAGCTGATATAGAGCCACCACAAGCCAACTACGAAGTAGCCAAGCCCAAAAGCAAATCCAAGAGCAAAAAAGTTTTTGAAGGACTTAGATTTTTGAGTATCTAGTTGCCACCAAATAAAACTGAGAATTGGAATCTGAATCCAGCCGCCATAAGGCAGTTCTGCAGCTCCAGCGAGTAATGCGCCTAATGAAAAAAGGATCAGCACTTGTGCTGCATAAATACTCTTAGAGGATTGCTGCTTAAGCAAGGGGGTCCTTAGTCAGCTTTTTTGGATGCTTGTCGCGCCAGCAAGATATGTATTTGCCGTGGATCAGCGCGCTGCACTTCAAATTCAATACCTTCTATTTCAATGAGCTCGCCCATTTTAGGAACGCGACCTAGATGCTGAATTACAAGACCAGCAACCGTTTCAATGTCTTCAACTGCAAAGTGAGTGCCAAGCTTGGCATTTAACTGCTCGAGTTCAGTAATTCCTTTGATGCGAATATCACCGTTATCCAAAGAAATGATGTTATCCGCCTCTTCATCAATATCGTGTTCATCCTCAATGTCACCAACAATTTGCTCTAGAACATCTTCGATGGTGATGATGCCTGCGATTCCGCTGTATTCATCAACGACTACAGCTAAGTGATTGCGATTGTCTTTAAAGTCACGCAATAAAACACTTAAACGTTTTGATTCAGGAATAAATACTGCTGGACGTAACCAGTCGCGCACCTGAAAATCTTTTTCAGTGGAGTGGCGCAGTAGATCCTTGGCAAGCAGAATTCCGATGACGTTATCACGAGTTCCTTCAAATACTGGAAAGCGAGAATGTGCAGCTTCAATGACGCTTTTTACAATTTCAGAAAGGGGTAGATTGATATCAATCCAATCGATTTGCGCGCGCGGCACCAAGATATCTCTTGCAGATAGCTGGCCTACTTGAAATACACCCTCAATCATTGACAGTGCATCGGCATCAATGAGGCCTTCTATTTGGGCCTCGCGGAGTGTATCAATCAGCTCTTGACGACGTTCACTAGGACTAGTCGGTTGAGGAGATAAAAAATCAGCTAAGCGATCTAATAGGGATTTGGGGTCAGACATCTTGCAAGAATAGCGTAGAAATGTGTCAGATTAAGAATTACAGCGACAGATAGGGGTTAGCAAAGCCTAATTTTTTAAGGAGGGCAATTTCTAGAGCCTCCATCTTTTTGGCGTCTTTTTCTACTTCGTGATCGAATCCATGGGCATGCAGGCAGCCATGAATAATTAAATGAGCTAAGTGCGCCTTTAACGTCTTGCCTTGTGCTTTCGCTTCTTTCTGAATCACGGGCAGACAAAAAATAATATCCGCTACAACATGACCTTTCGAATGCTCATAAGGAAAGGTTAAAACATTGGTAGCGTAATCTTTTTTGCGAAATTCAAAGTTCAGCTTTTTACCCTCAACTGCATTTACAAAGCGCAGCGTCAATAGACCCTCTTTATTAGTCGTAGATTTAATCCACTTCTTGATTAGCGCATTAGAGGCGGTCTTTTCGATCGTAGACTCAATTGCAGGGCTTGCAAATTGAATGTCGATAACGAGCTTGGAGTTACTTGGCCTAGGATTAGTTTGCATGGGCCCCTACTAATTCCCCTCTCAGGGTGTAGTTGAGTACTTCGGTAATCTGTATATCAGCCATTTTGCCAATGAAAGGCTCAATATTTTGAGCGGGTGCTTTGAAGTGAATCACGCGATTATTTTCAGCGCGCCCTTGCAGGTTTACGCCATCTTTTGCCAAACCTTCAATCAATACCTTCTCGGTATTACCTAACATTTTTTGACTAATGTGATTGGCTTGTCCTTCAATCACGCTAAGTAATGTTTGCAAGCGTTTCAGCTTCACTTCGTAGGGCGTGTCATCGCTTAAGTTTGCAGCTGGCGTTCCAGGGCGCGGACTAAAGATAAAGCAAAAGCTATTATCAAACTCTAGTTCTCTAACCATCTTTAAGAGTTTCTCAAAGTCCGCATCAGTTTCTCCTGGGAAACCCACAATGAAGTCGCTAGAGAGGGTGAGGTCTGGACGAACAGCGCGCATCTTGCGAATAATACTTTTGTACTCAAGCGCTGTATAGCCACGTTTCATCGCCGATAGCATGGTGTCTGACCCATGCTGTACGGGCAAGTGAAGATGGCTTACAAGCTTTGGTACCTTTGCATAAACATCGATTAAGCGCTGTGTAAATTCTTTCGGGTGACTGGTTGTAAAGCGTATGCGTTCAACCCCAGGAATTTCTGCAATGTACTCAATGAGAAGCGCAAAGTCAGCAATCTCTTCGGTGCCACCCATTTTCCCAAGATAGGCATTGACGTTTTGCCCAAGAAGAACAATTTCTTTGACGCCCTTGCTGGCAAGTCCAGCAACCTCGGTCAGGACATCATCAAACGGTCTAGATACTTCTTCACCACGGGTATAAGGCACGACGCAGTAACTGCAATATTTTGAGCAGCCTTCCATGATCGAGACATAAGCTGAGCCACGGGTCTGGCGTGAGGCAGGGAGGTGATCAAATTTTTCAATCTCTGGGAAAGAAATGTCTACTTGAGAAACTCCAGTTTTTCGACGCTGAGCAATGAGGTCTGTTAAGCGATGTAATGTCTGTGGACCAAACACCACATCTACATAAGGCGCACGACTAACGATTTGTTGACCTTCTTGACTGGCAACACAACCACCAACTCCAATTAATAAATCAGGCTTCGTTTTTTTGAGTTCACGTAAGCGACCCAGATCAGAAAACACTTTATCTTCCGCTTTTTCTCGAATCGAGCACGTGTTTAAGAGTACGACATCCGCATCTTCGGGAGTGTCAGTCATGACCATGCCTTCATCAGCATGGAGGAGGTCTGCCATCTTGCCCGAGTCGTACTCGTTCATTTGGCAGCCAAAGGTTTTGATATAGAGCTTTTTCATATGCCGTTCTCAGGTTTATAGCTGGGGGCGAAGCTCAGATTTTACTGTGAGAACGGGTTTGACCTTCTTATAAGAGTCGGTAAGCCGCAATTGCAACCAGTGTGGGCGGTATTGCGGCCAGTAGCAGGTAGACAGCTGACACAGCGCCGCCAGGAAAATGGCTGCGGAGTATGGCGATGCCAGCAGGATTTGGTGCATTAGCAATGACTGTAAGGCCTCCACCAGCCACTGCTCCGCCCACTAAGGCTAGTTTGAAATCCAATGAGGTTCCAGTAACAAGCGAACCTAAATAGGTCAGCGCAGCATTATCGGTAATCGCTGTGAGCGTTAAGCTGCCATAAAACACCGCCGTAGGACTCATCATCTCAAGGATTGGTTGTAACCACCACCCTTGAAGGCCTCCTAAGACCACTAATCCAGCCAAGAAGAAGCCCACCAGTAAAGCTTCTTTGAGAATTAGCGGGCTTTGATGTTTTGGATAGGCGGTGGTGTAACCAATAAAAAACAGCAATAACCACATAAAAATAATCGGATCGTGTGCAAACATGACCACACCAAACAAAAACAGGAGGTGCATGAAAATTACTGCGAACGGTATTCTATTTTCTTTATTAGCGGTGTTGGGTTCAATCAACTGCTGATGAAACAGCAAAGTTGCCGCTAGGGCATTGATAAAAATAGCAATGCATGATTCCAATCCAAAGTTAGAAAACATGAATGCTGAACTCCATTGCCAAGTAGAGGCAACCATCAGCACAGGGGGCGCGGCAAAATTAGTAAGCGTGCCGCCAATTGAGATATTGACGAAAAGAACACCCAAAGTTCCAAAGAGTAAAGTCTTCGAGCATTTGTGACGGTAGACTAAGTCGCGCAACAGAAATGCGGCCAGTGTCATTGCTGCGGGCTCTGTAATGAGTGAGCCAAGGAGTGGGGTCATGCCAAGCGTTAAAAAATAAAGCGTTGGTGCGCTACGGGTACGTAATAAAAACTGTAGCCCTTGTGCAAGCTTATGTAGGATTTGTGTGGAAACAAATAAGATAGGCTTGCTACCCGCCACAATCATGATGGCAAAAACAAATAAGGGTTCAGTAAAGTTTCGTTGGTCTAAATATGCTTTAGCAGAGCCCAGGCTGTCTATAAGAGACATATAGATCACAAGTACAGCAGCCCAAAAACCGAAGACGATTTCTACCTCACCTAAGAGATGCCAAAGACCGGCATGCCTTGGAGAATTTTTGGCTAAAGACTCAAAATAACCTGTGCAAAAGGTGTGCAGGACGGCAATTGCAAAAATAATGCTTGCGCCAAGTTCTGTAGGGGTAAAGTTCATAGCAGAATGTTAGCAGGTGGCCCAATGATTTGGGATGCTTTCACTTTAGGAGATTTTGGTGAAATTGAAGATTGGATATCAGGCGCTGATTAATGATGCAATGGCGCAGGTTGAAACGGTGCCCTTAGATCAAGCGCAGAAATTATTGGCTGATCCCAATACGGTATTTGTAGATATTCGGGATATTCGCGAGCTTGAGCGTGAAGGCATGATTCCAAACGCGTTACATGCACCACGTGGCATGCTGGAATTTTGGGTTGATCCAGACAGCCCGTATTACAAACCTATTTTTGGCGAAGGTAGGCGTTTAGTTTTATATTGCGCTTCTGCCTGGCGATCAGCTTTAGCAACTGAGACCTTACAGAGAATGGGGGTTCCTAATGTTTCTCATTTGGAGGGTGGCTATAGCGCGTGGAAAAAAGCTGGATTGCCAGTAGCTGAAAAAGTAAGTAAGCCTACTGTGGCTTGAATGAGTAATGAGAAAATAGTGACTTGAGATAATTGGAGACATCATGAAAAAAGTGGTATCGCAGTTCGGTGAAGGACCTTTACAGCAAAAATTGACGGTAGGAGATTTACATTTTTTATCAGATGCGTACACCAGCAATGGCGGCACAGAAACTGGCCCTACTCCGCACGAGTATCTGGGTGCGGCATTGGCTGCATGTACAAGCATGACATTAAAAATGTATGCAGGTCGTAAGTCGATGAGCTTGGAGAATGCGATTGTGACGGTAGATATTGAGCGTCTAGATGATGTTGAGACGTTTACCCGTGATATCCAATTAATTGGCAGCTTAAGTGCGGAAGAGAAAGTACGTTTAATCGAAATTGCTAATAAGTGCCCGATTCATAAGGCCTTGGCAGGTGACATCCAAATAAAAACCCAGCTTGTAAATTAATACAAGCTGGGCATTCTGATGCTGTAATACTTTAAAGCTTTAAATTAGTTTGGTGCGTTTGCAGGCTTGTTAGTCTTGCCAGCGTTATAACCAGCGTTGTATTCGGATGCCTGCTCTTTTTTGTAAGCATCGTATACATAGCCAGATGCTGCACCAACCGCTGCGCCACCAACGGCACCCCAAATTGGATTGCCATGGAAAATGGCGGTACCAACAGCGCCAGCTGCTGCACCAATACCTGCGCCAGATAATGTACGTTGTTCAGTATTGCTCATATTTGAGCAGCCAGCTACTGTAAGAACTGCTGCGGTAATCGCGATAATTTTTTTCATATCAACGGATCCTTTAAATTAATTTTGAATTGATTTGCTTGTCTGAATTATTTTCTGGCGCAAGGAAAGCGTGCGGCCAAGAAGCCCAAGAAAACACCCGAGGCTGGTTTATCAGCAACTTGTTGGTTGGCTTGGCCAAACTTTACAAAATCAGCAATAACTTCATCACGACCTGGAGCTGGCTGTTTTACACAAATAAATGGTTTTGCACGCTGGGGATGACGTGTAGCTAGATACGTGTCATAAATTGCAGTTGAATAACCAATACAGAAGCTACGTGATTCTGGGCTGGCTGGAAGCTTGCAAACGTTGACGAGCTCTTGTGTACTGAGAACTTTGACGGATTCTTGTGCCTGCGCTAGGCCAGAAAATGCTGCAAGAGCGGCTAAAACTACGAGGACTTTCTTCATGGGTTCTCCCTTATATGTATGTGGAACTATCATAAACTAGGACATTGCAATAATGATATCTCTATGTGATTAGGGATGACCCTAGAGAATTGATAATAAATTTATGGCCATATTTGAACTAGATGGAAATGTCCCTCAACTTGCTGAGGGCGCTTGGGTTGCTGAAAGTGCAGAAGTGATTGGTAAAGTAGAGCTTCACAAGGACGCCAATATTTGGCCCAAAGTTATTATCCGTGGCGATAACGACCTAATTCAAATTGGTGAGGGCAGTAACGTGCAAGATGCATCTGTTCTTCATACCGATCCTGGTTATGAGCTCATCATTGGTAAGGGTGTGACTGTCGGTCACCAAGTCATGTTGCATGGTTGCCATATTGGCGACGGTAGCTTAGTTGGTATCGGCGCAGTGATTTTGAATGGTGCCAAGATTGGTAAGCATTGCTTAGTTGGTGCTGGTGCACTCATCACCGAAGGAAAAGAATTTCCTGATGGCTCAATGATTATTGGCTCGCCTGCTAAGGCAGTTAAAGAGTTAAGTCCGGAGCAAATCAATAGTATTGGTGCGATTGCTGGGCGCTATGTAAAAAATGCTCAGCGCTATATCAAAACTTTGAAGAAGATCTCTTAAGATTTAAATCAATTGCTCTACGTATTTAATGTAGTCCTACCTGTATTTGCGCTCATACTGATTGGGTATGTCTGTGGTCGCGCAGGTAAATTAGGCGAGAGTGCATCGATTGAGCTAAATCGCTTTGTAGTTTGGTTGGCCTTACCAGCCCAACTTTTTAATTTTGCAGCCAATAGTGGATGGCAAACACTTTGGCAACCAGAATTCATCACTGCTTTCTTTTTAAGTTGTCTGATTGTTTTTGTTTTGGTACTTGGTGCGAGCTATTGGAGAAGTGGGGACTTAGCGGCAGCGAGCTTTAATGGCCTCAGCGCCTCCTATTCAAATACGGGTTACATGGGCATCCCCCTTTGTGCGCTAGCTTTGGGGCAAGATGGATTAGCGCCCGCCATCATTGCAACTTTCATTGTTTTTGTGATGTTTGCGTTGGCTACAGTATTAATTGAGATTGGGATCTTGTCTCATAAAAAGTCCCATGAAGTTATTTTGAGTGTGCTGAGATCACTTTGTAGTAATCCACTCTTGATTGCGCCAGTTGCCGGCTTACTGTGGGCGTCTTGCAATGCACCGATGTATGACCCCATCGCACAAATTATTTCATTTTTAGCTGCAGCTGCGACTCCTTGCGCTTTAGTGTCGATCGGATTATTTTTGCTGCAAAAAAGTAAAACAGTACCTAGTCAAGCATGGGGTATTAGTATTGCCAAACTCATTATTCAACCCATCATTGCATGGGTAATTGCTGGTCCGATTTTGAAATTACCCACACTTTGGTTAAATGCGATTGTCATTTTGAGTGCTTTACCAACGGGTACAGGACCGTTTATGTTGGCCCAGTATTACAAAGCAGATGGCAGCATTATTTCTCGGGTGGTATTGATTACCACGGTGGGTTCCTTGCTTACCCTGTCATTTTGCCTGTGGTGGAATGGCGGGATTTAATCCTTCCGCATCTATTTGTTTTTCCCATGAGGCACTGATAAAAGCAGGAAGCCCCATGCATTCATTTAAGATACGCACGAGTGTTGGATAAGGACTTAAATCTATTTTGCTGGCTAAGGCATTAAATAGTTGCGGTACTAAGCAAATATCAACGAGACCCGGTTGATCACCATAGGCAAAGCGACCCACACGTCTGTCGCTACTGAGGCGCTTTTCTAAGCTAGCTAAGCCAACGGTTATCCAATGTTGATACCAAGTGTTTTTTGCTTCTACACTAATTCCCAGTTGTTTTATTAAGTAGCGCAAGACTCTTAAATTATCGATAGGGTGAATATCACTAGCGATATCTAAAGCAAGAGCGCGTACCCATGCACGATCAATAGATGAGGTAGGGAGTAGCGACGGATTGGGCTGCATTTCTTCTAAGTACTCAATGATCGCCAATGATTGATGAATATGAGTTTTCCCATCATCGAAAAGCGGTACTAGACGATTGGGATTCTTGCTGGTGTATGCCTCTGAAAGTTGATCGCCGCCATTTTTATTTAAATGGACGGGGATCACTTCATAGTCTATGCCTTTGAGATTGAGGGCAATACGAACTCTAAAGGCTGCAGAGCTGCGCCAAAAACTATATAGCTTAGGTTTAATTGCATTCATATCAATCTCTTAATGAGCTGGTATTGATTAGTATATTGATGATGTCTAGTTTAGGTTGAGTTTGGACAAAGTGCTTTAGACTATTTGCTATGGAACAGATTCAATTTTGGATTGGTGTGATCGCAACAATGGCGTTTGCTGTTACGGGCGTTCTGGCGATTGCCGATCGTGGAGTCGATCTCTTTGGCGTGTTGGTTCTTGGCCTCATTACTGCAATTGGCGGGGGAACCATTCGTGACATTATTTTGCAGGTACCTGTTTTTTGGTCAGAGAATCAAATTTACGTCTGGCTTGCATTGGCTGCGAGTGTATTGACCTTTGTTGCCGAATCCTTTTTTACTCAACCCCAAATTTATCGATGGATGCTGTACATCGATGGGTTTGGGGCAGCGCTATTTGGAATTCAGGGTGCAGATAAAGCATGGGGTATGGATTTTGGTTTGCCCATAGCCCCAGTCATCCTCGGTGTGATTACGGCGATTGGTGGCGGCCTGATTCGTGATATTTTGGCTGGCAGAAAAACACTCATCATGTCGCATGAGCTGTATGCGATTCCAGTAACGTTAGGATGTTGCGCCTATGTATTGATCCTAAACTTCGCTCCGCAATATGCGATTCAAGGTTCAGTGTTGTGCATGCTGGCAATCTTTGGATTACGCGCAGCTGCAATTTATTGGGATCTGCGCGTACCAAAATTATTTATTACTAAAACGCGCTAACAGCTCCATCACTGCGAGGATCCCAGCCGCCACGTAATGTGCCGGATGGTTCCCTAATGATGCAGCCTGCATGACCAACAGTCTCATCAAATGCATCGAGCATTTCAATTTCATGGCCCATTGCATGCAGCTCTTTTGCAACCCAAGGACTAAAGCGAGACTCTAACTTCAAACTATCACTGGTTTGACCCCAGGTGCGTCCTAGTAACCAGCGTGGACGACTGATAGCATCTTGTGGATCAAGCCCATAAGTTGCTGTACGCGTAAATACTGCACATTGTGTTTGTGGTTGACCATCCCCGCCCATTGTTCCGTAAACCATTGAACGCCCATCTTTAAATAAGGCCATTGCTGGATTTAAGGTGTGGAATGGCTTGCGATAGGGCTCAAGATGATTGAGTGTTTTTGGATCTAGAGAAAAACTGCAACCACGGTTTTGCCAGTTCACGCCTGATTTTGGTAAAACAATTCCGGCACCAAACTCGTGATAAATACTTTGAATGAATGACACGCAGTTACCGTCACCATCAATCACTCCCATCCAGATAGTATCTGCAGGCCCTTTACCTTGACCCCACGGTAAAGCTTTATTTGGGGCAATATTTTTTGCCAGTTTTTTCAAGAATGCAGGCGACAAGAAAGATTGCGCATGTTTTGTCATATAAGCAGGATCAGTAACGAATTGGTCGCGGATCTTAAATGCTTGCTTCGTGGCTTCAACGCAGTGATGAACATATTCAGCGCTATCTACCTTGAACCGTTTTAAATTCAATTGATCAAGGATGCCAATAATCATCAAGGAGACTACGCCTTGTGTTGGTGGAATCATGTTGTAAACGTTGCCAAGGCTGTGTTTGAGCTCAAGCGGATCAATTAGTTTTGCCTGATGACGCTGCAAGTCACTTAATCGCAGTGGGCTACCAATAGCCTCGAGCTCTTTGCCCAATATGGTTGCAAGGTCGCCGCGATAAAAATCATCAGTTCCCTTTTCTGCAATTTGACGCAAGGTCTTAGCAAGACGTCCTTGTTTAAAAATACTACCTACCGCTGGCGCTTTGCCATTAACGAGAAACGTTTTTGCAAAGCCAGGAATAGGACTCAGTTCCTCACGTTTTTTTGCGGTTAGACTCGATTGACTAAAGGTAACTGGCACACCAGCTTCTGCGTAATAGATGGCATCAGCCAAAAGACGTGAAAGGGGAATTTTGCCGCCTAGACCCTGCTGAGATAATTTGTGCGCTGCACCCCAGCCAGAGATCGTGCCAGCAACTGTATTGGCTGCGACTGGGCCGCGAAATGGAATCGCCTTAGTGACGCCTCGCTCTGCATACCATTGCTTGGTGGCTAAGCCAGCAGCTGCGCCACAGGCATCGATGCCGCCCATTGCCTTGCCTGGAGAGTGGACAACCCAAAAAGAATCGCCGCCAATTGAGTTCATGTGGGGATAGACCACAGCGATAGTGGCTGCCGCTGCAACCATTGCTTCTAGGGCATTACCGCCTTCTCTCAATACCGCTAGCGCCGACTCCGATGCGAGTGAGTGCGGCGCTACAGCCATTCCTCGAATTCCCCATTTGGCTTGCATTTATTTAATCTCCGCTTTCAATGTTGTTTAGCATTTATTACATTGTAGAGCTCGGGAAAACCCCACCCTTAATTGATGAGGAATTACCCTAAGTAGTGGATTTCTTTGATTTTTTTCAAAGCATAATCGACCCGTTGTTTTTACTTCATTAAAAAAAATAGTTAGGAGCTACTGATGTCAACATCAACTAAAGCAGCCCCAATGACCGCTGAAGAGCGCAAAGTTATTTTTGCTTCCTCATTAGGTACGGTTTTTGAGTGGTACGACTTTTATCTTTACGGTTCACTTGCTGCAATTATTGCTAAGCAATTCTTCTCAGGCTTAGATGCTGGCTCTGCCTTCATTTTCGCTTTGCTAGCGTTTGCTGCCGGTTTCATCGTGCGTCCATTTGGCGCATTGGTGTTTGGTCGCTTGGGTGATTTGATTGGTCGTAAGTACACCTTCTTGGTCACCATCCTCTTAATGGGTGGCGCTACCTTTATCGTAGGTATCTTGCCTAACTATGCAACGATTGGTGTTGCTGCTCCAGTTATCTTGATTGCTTTGCGTATGCTTCAAGGTTTAGCTTTGGGTGGTGAGTATGGTGGTGCTGCAACCTATGTTGCAGAGCACGCTCCTAACGGTCGTCGTGGTGCATATACTGCTTGGATTCAGACAACAGCCACTCTCGGCTTGTTCCTCTCCTTGCTTGTGATTTTGTTCACACGTGAATTCACTGGCCCAGACTTTGATGTTTGGGGCTGGCGTGTTCCTTTCATCGTTTCTATCGCATTGTTGGCGGTCTCGGTTTGGATTCGTTTGTCCATGAATGAGTCACCAGCTTTCAAGAAAATGAAAGAAGAAGGTAAGTTATCTAAGGCGCCATTGACAGAGTCATTTGGTCAGTGGAAGAACTTGAAGATTGTGATCTTGGCATTGTTTGGCTTGGTTGCAGGTCAAGCAGTGGTTTGGTACACCGGTCAGTTCTATGCTTTGTTTTACCTCACACAAGTGTTGAAAGTAGACGCTAAGACTGCAAACTTGTTGATTGCTGGTTCATTAGTAATCGGCACGCCATTCTTTGTGGTATTTGGTAGCTTGTCGGATAAGATTGGTCGTAAGGTCATCATTATGGGTGGTTTGTTATTGGCTGTGATTACTTACATCCCTAACACACCAGTTTCTGTATTTAATGCCTTGACCCACTTTGCTAACCCAGCGTTAGAAAAAGCAATGGCAACCGCACCAGCAACTATTACTGCTGACCCAGCTGAATGTACCTTCCAGTTCAACCCAACTGGTACAGCGAAATTCACTAGCTCTTGTGATATTGCAAAGCAAGTGATGGCTGCTAACTCCGCTAGCTACACTACTGTTGCCGCTCCAGCAGGAACTATAGCTGTTGTGAAAATCGGTGATGTTGAAATTCCTGGTTACACATCAAAAGGTATTGATCCTGCTGAAGCAAAAGCGAAAGATGCTGAATTCAAAAAGGCGATTCGCGCAGCTTTGGACAAAGAGGGTTATCCAGCTAAAGCCGATCCAGCACAAATTAATTATGTTGCTGTATTGCTCTTGTTAGTTTACTTGGTGCTATTGGTAACTATGGTTTATGGCCCAATCGCTGCGATGTTAGTGGAGATGTTCCCAACTCGCATTCGTTACACCTCTATGTCATTGCCTTACCATATTGGTAACGGTTGGTTCGGCGGCTTATTGCCAACGATCTCCTTTGCCTTGGTTGCGCAAAACGGTAACATTTACTACGGTCTCTGGTATCCAATCATCATTGCTGCAATGACTTTGGTTATCGGTACATTGTTCATACGTGAAACTAAAGACGTAGATATTTATGCACGTGACTAATCAGATTTAAGTATCTTTAGTCTGCGGTAACGAAAAAACCCGATCACAAAATGATCGGGTTTTTTATTCCCATAAGCCTTTTTGATTGCGATTGCCTAATAAATTTTTATTTTGCTGCGCAATCGAGGTATCTCTTGATCCTGGAATCAAGGTGATTGAGGCTCCAGCAGTAAGCATCCCCGTCTTGAGAACTCGTAGGTACCAGCCGCTATAGCCTGACTGGAGCATCGCTTTACTGGCGCCTTTATAGCCAACGGCAGCATTAAATTTGAAGCAAGGTTCACGGAGTTTGACAACGGCAAATGCGAGCTCCCCAATGATGAGTTTGTCGCCAACGAAGACTTCGGTTTCTAGTAAGCCTTCAATGGTGAAATTCTCACCCATTGCGCCATACTCAAGAGAAACGGATTTTTTAGTTTCACGATTAAGTAGTTCGTTCCAAAATGCATAGTGTTCTGCTGGGTAGACATAAATTGCTTTTTCAATTCCACCATGTACGCTCAGATCTGCTTGCTCATCACCTTTAACTCCAAGATGATTGATCTCAACCGAGATGGGATTCTTTAGATTGCTGATGCTTTTTTTATGAATGGCTGAAGCAACAGATTTGTAGTTAGGATGGTGATTGCCAAATAGAGGGAGTACTTTTCCGCTCGAGATCGATAGGATGCGCATATATGAAATTGATTGATAAGATCTACGTTATAAAACCATGAAAGTAAATAATGCGCCTTTCTGTGCTGCTAGCCACGATATTCTTTTACATGCTTATTGCTCCAGTCGCATTTGCTAAATGGGATGAAGAGCGGGACATGACTATCAATGGCAAGGATGAGTTGGTCTACTACTTCAAGGTGAATGAGCAAGGCCAAAAGTTAGTCCTTGATAAATATGTAAAGCGCTTAATCTTTGTCCAAAAGGATCGTTTGTACAAGCGCTCTATTAAACAGATCAAAATTGATGGGGTGCCGGTTGAAACAATGAGTGATCCCTTCTCGCATTACCCAGAGCAAACAGCCATCACCTTTGAAAACAAGGACGAAGTACTGAAAAAGCTATTTTTAGCCAAGGCAATTGAGGTTGATGTTCAGTATGGCCGTGACCAAGGGGTCAGTATTTTTAAGATTAAATAGACCTCAGAGTCTTATTTAGACAGAGTCTCTCCTATCATTTATAATTACCAGTTCGGCGAATTAGCTCAGCTGGTTAGAGCGACGGAATCATAATCCGCAGGTCCGGGGTTCAAATCCCTGATTCGCCACCAAATCTAAAGGCCATTGCCCCGCGGCAGTGGCCTTTTTCTTAGGCTGGTTGGGTGCTTTGATATGGCTAAATTTTGGAATTTTGTCTTTTTCCAGCTCGGTTGGTTTGCCTGTGTTTTGGGCGCAGCTAATAAACAGGTGTTTTGGGCTGTTCTTGCTACCTTGGCTTATATAGCCTTTCACGTTTGGCGCTTGGATGAGCCTGCCACTTCAATGCGGCTCTTAAGTAAGGCCCTAATTTATGGGATTCTGGCCGATACCCTGATAGTTCATTTGGGCTATTTAAACTTTCAGGATGCCTGGCCTGGAAGTTATATATCTCCAGCGTGGATGTGGGTGCTCTGGGTTTTGGTAGCTACCACCATTAATGGCTCTTTATCTTGGCTCCGCGGTAGACCCATTTTAGGGGCTTTTTTAGGGGGGATTTGTGGCCCCATGTCTTATGAGGCAGGGATTCGGATGGGAGCTGGCGCCTGGGGCCCTGGTGGTCAAACTATTGGATTTATCCTGGTTGGTGTGGTTTGGGCTGTAGCCATTCCCTTGTTTTTCTATTGGGATCGCACTCCGCTCGAACGTGGCCTAGTAGAAAATCTGTAAATTCCTTTAAAAAGTCGCTTGCAAAGACTACTGTTTTTATATACAGTAACCCATAAGTTGTTACACAGTAGATAAAACTTCGGGAAAAAGCCCAATACATAGCGAAAAGGGAATTAAAAATGGCCTTGGATGACAAAAGAAAATCAGCCTCCTCAGAATTTGAGGGAATGAGCGGAGACAAACAAAAAGCATTAACAGCAGCCTTGGCGCAAATTGAGAAGCAATTTGGCAAGGGTTCAATCATGAGATTGGGCGATGCTGAAATTAGTCAAGACATTCAAGTGGTGTCGAGTGGTTCACTCGGTTTGGATATCGCTTTGGGAGTTGGTGGTCTTGCACGTGGTCGCGTGATTGAAATCTACGGCCCAGAATCATCAGGTAAAACTACTTTAACTTTGCACGCGATTGCAGAAATGCAAAAGCTTGGTGGTACTTGTGCGTTTATCGATGCTGAGCATGCATTGGATGTGCAGTACGCATCACGCCTTGGTGTAGATGTGAATAATTTATTGATCTCTCAACCGGATACTGGTGAGCAGGCTTTAGAGATTGCTGATGCTTTAGTGCGATCAGGATCCATTGATTTAATCGTCATTGACTCGGTTGCCGCATTGGTTCCAAAGGCTGAGATTGAAGGCGATATGGGCGATTCATTGCCAGGCCTGCAGGCTCGCTTAATGAGTCAAGCCTTACGTAAATTGACTGGTGCCATTAAGCGTACCAATACAACGGTAATCTTCATCAATCAAATTCGTATGAAGATTGGTGTGATGTTTGGTTCTCCAGAAACTACTACTGGTGGTAACGCGCTCAAGTTCTATGCTTCTATGCGCTTGGATATTCGTCGCATCGGTAGTATCAAAAAAGGTGATGAGGTTGTCGGTAATGAAACTCGTGTGAAGGTTGTCAAGAACAAGGTTTCTCCCCCATTCCGTGAAGCTATTTTTGACATCATGTATGGTGCCGGTATTTCTAGAGAAGGTGAAATCATCGATATGGGTGTTGAAGCTGATCTCGTTGAGAAGTCAGGCTCTTGGTATAGCTATAACGGCGATCGCATTGGTCAGGGCAAAGACAATGTGCGTGAGTTTTTGAAAGAAAATCCAGCAATTGCAAAAGATATAGAAACAAGAATCCGCGAGAAATTAGGCGTGAAGTCTGGTTCAGCAGTAGTGACTGACGTGCTCAGCGAGGAAGAGGAAGTCGAATAATTCGATGTCAGAATTAGGTAGCAAAAAACCTAAACAAAGCCCGAGTCTCAAAGCTCGGGCTTTGCGCCTTTTATCTCTCCGAGAATACAGTCGCAAAGGTTTGAAGGCGAAGCTTTCTGAATCAGAAGCAAGATGGGCGAAGCGTGGGGGGTGAGCAACCCGAGCAAACCCCGCAAGCGACTGCCTTAAGTATTGAGGCAGTCTTAGATGATTTTGAGGCCAGAGGCTGGTTATCGGATGAGCGCTTTGCTGAGGCTTTAGTTCGAAGGCGTAGCGAGCGTTATGGCATGCGTAAGATTGCTGACGAGCTCGAGAGAGCAGGTGTAGACACAAAGCAGTCTGCCAAACTTCTTGGGGCCCTTAAGGAGACTGAGTTTCAGCGCGCTTACGATTTGTGGGCAAGAAAGTATGGGGAAAAAGCGCAAGATCAAAAAGAGCGCACTAGGCAATATCGCTTCTTGGCATCCAAAGGATTTGGTGCCGATGTGGTCGCTAAGGTGATCGGCGGCCAATGTCCAGATTAGGGCAATTACGGATCTGCGGACGCAATTTGCCGCGTTGCAGCATGCTAGACTTGAGAAGTCGGTAAAACCGCTCGCATTTATTCAAAATTAGCTAATTTAGCTAAATTCAGGGTAAGTATAGGATTTTGACGACATTGCTTTATTAATCCTCATTGCTTGCTAAAAAAGATACCGTTTCGGAGTAATTATGAAAATTCATGAGTACCAAGGCAAAGAACTTCTGCGCCAATTTAATGTGCCTGTACCAAACGGCATTCCTGCATTTAGTGTTGAAGAAGCGGTGAAAGCTGCTGAGAAACTAGGCGGCCCAGTTTGGGTTGTTAAGGCTCAGATTCATGCTGGTGGACGCGGCAAAGGCGGTGGTGTGAAGTTGGCTAGAAGCATGGACGAAGTGAAGAAATATGCTTCTGAAATTTTGGGTATGCAACTCAAGACCCATCAAACAGGACCAGAGGGTCAAAAAGTTAACCGCCTCTTAATCGAAGACGGCGCAGATATTAAAAAAGAGTACTACTTCAGTATCGTTACAGATCGTGGCACACAAAAAAATGTGATCATGGCTTCTAGCGAAGGCGGTATGGACATTGAGGAAGTGGCTGAATCTCACCCAGAAAAAATTATTAAAGTATTTGTTGATCCATTGATTGGATTGACAGATGCGGATTGCGATATCGTTGCTAAGGGCATTGGTGTTCCGGATGCCTCTATTCCTATGGCTCGCGATGTATTTAAGAACTTGTACAAGACTTACTGGGAAACCGACGCTTCATTGGTTGAAATCAACCCATTGATTCTGGAAGGTAACGGCAAGATTAAGGCGTTAGATGCGAAGTTCAACTTTGATCCAAACGCATTATTCCGTCATCCAGAAATCGTTGCATACCGCGATATCGATGAAGAAGATGCTGCTGAGATCGAAGCTTCTAAATTTGATCTTGCATATATTTCTTTGGACGGCAATATCGGCTGTTTAGTGAACGGTGCTGGTTTGGCAATGGCGACAATGGACACCATTAAGTTATTCGGTGGCGAGCCTGCAAACTTCTTAGACGTTGGTGGTGGTGCCACAGCAGAAAAAGTGACTGAAGCTTTCAAAATTATGTTGAAAAACAAAAGCGTTGAAGCCATTTTGGTCAATATCTTCGGCGGCATTATGCGTTGTGACGTGATTGCTGACGGCGTTGTTACTGCATGTAAAGCAGTAAACCTGACGGTACCTTTGGTTGTGCGTATGAAGGGCACAAATGAAGAGCTCGGCAAGAAGATTCTGGCTGACTCTGGCCTGCCAATTATTAGCGCCGATTCAATGGCTGAAGCTGCTACCAAGGTAGTTGCTGCTGTTGCCAAAAACAAATAATCCGGGAATTTCGATATGTCTATTTTGATTAATAAAAACACCAAAGTTATTACACAAGGTATTACTGGTAAGACTGGTCAGTTCCATACTGAAAAATGTCAGGAATATGCAAACGGTAAAAACTGTTTTGTTGCTGGCGTGAACCCTAAAAAAGCAGGCGAGTCTATTTTTAATATTCCAATTTATGGAACTGTTAAAGAAGCAGCTCAGCAAACTGGCGCAACTACTTCCGTAATCTATGTTCCGCCTCCCGGTGCTGCTGCTGCGATTTGGGAGGCAGTAGACGCTGACCTCGACTTCGTTATTTGTATTACTGAAGGTATTCCAGTGCGTGACATGCTTGAAGTGCGTAACAAGATGCGCGCAAAAGAAGCGGCTGGCGGTAAGAAGACTTTATTGCTTGGACCTAACTGCCCAGGCATCATTACTCCAGACGAACTGAAGATTGGCATCATGCCTGGCCATATTCATAAGAAAGGCCGCATCGGAGTTGTTAGTCGTTCCGGTACCTTGACTTACGAAGCAGTTGGTCAGTTGACAGCAATTGGCTTAGGTCAATCAACAGCAGTTGGTATTGGTGGAGACCCAATCAACGGGTTAAAGCACATTGACATCATGTGTATGTTCAACGAAGATCCAGAAACCGATGCCGTCATCATGATTGGTGAAATCGGTGGACCAGACGAGGCTGAAGCAGCTCGTTGGTGCAAAGAAAACATGAAGAAACCAGTGGTTGGCTTTATTGCTGGCGTAACTGCGCCTCCTGGGAAGCGTATGGGCCATGCCGGCGCATTAATTTCCGGTGGTGCAGATACTGCTGATGCCAAGCTCGCCGTAATGGAAGAGTGTGGGCTTCAAAGTAACTAAGAACCCATCTGAGATGGCTGCTTTATTAAAAGCTATGTTATAAATTTCTTTGGCAAAAGTGACGTATTAATATAAATACGAATAGCTACAGCCCCTCGTGGGGCTGTAGTCATATAAATGAAAATGGAGACAATATGGATTTAAGTTCCGGAAGTTTTTGGTTTGCATTGGGATCAATTATTCTCACGAATATCTTGCTCTCTGGCGATAACGCAGTGGTGATTGCTTTGGCTTCACGTGCTTTACCTAAAGCGCAGCAAAAATTAGCCATGATCTGGGGTAGCGTTGCCGCTATTGTGATTTTGGTTTGCTTTACTTATTTGGCAGTTACCCTTTTAAAACTTCCTTTCATTAAGGTGTTTGGTGCATTTTTATTGATCTATGTCGGTGTCAAGTTGATGTCCGAGGGTGACGAAGATCCCGACACAGCCTCTCAAGCTAGCTTATGGGATGCTATTAAGACAATTTTGATCGCTAACTTAGTGATGAGTTTAGATAACGTGATTGCAGTAGCTGCTGCAGCTCAAAAGGCTCCTGAAGGTGCTCGTTTGTTTTTGCTTTGCTTAGGTCTTGGCGTGAGCGTTCCAGTGATCATTTTTGGAAGCGCAATGTTAATCAAACTAATGGAGCGTTTTCCCGCAATTATTGTGATGGGTGCGGGATTGCTGGGAATGTTAGCTGGCGATATGTTTGTGGAGGAGCCTTTTATTCATCAACTAGTATTGTCTAGTTTTGGTGAAGTTGAGGAGTTTTTCCAGGTGGCAGGCGTTGTGATAGTAGTTGGTTTGGGCTTGTATTTAAAAAAGAGAAATCAAAAAAAACTTGTTCATTAGTCATTTACCCTGCTCAGAAAAAAGAAAAGCCGACCCTAAAAGTCGGCTTTTCTGGCATTTAACTCTATATAAATAAAGAACTATAGAGTGGATGATGAGGGTTTAACCCTTGGAGCAAGAAAATATGCAAAGTTCAAATAAAGATTATCGAGTTAATCAAGAGAGCCAGAAAGAGTCTGGATTTACTCTGATAGAAGTAATGGTGGTGGTTGCCATTATTGGAATCTTGGTGGCGGTTGCGGTACCTCAGTATCAGGATTACATAGCTCGTAGTCGCGTTGTAGAAGGCATGAATCTCTCTTCTAGCGCCAAGCTTGCGGTGACAGAGGCCTTTGCTAGTCGCGGTACCGTAGCAATGGATCAGGCTACCAATGGATCATTTACATTTACTCCGACACGTAGTGTGAAGTTAATTGAAGTGACTCCATCGGGAGCAATCGCCATCGACTACCAAATTAGCGTGGCTCCCGAGGGGAAAAATACCTTACATCTGGTGCCAACAAATGAGCCAGATGCTAATTCTCCAAGACCAATTGATTTATCAAAACCAGAAGGTTCTACTTGGGCTGGTGGCTGGTCATGCAGATCGACTGAGACCAATTTGATTTCTCAACTTCTGCCTTCAGAGTGCAGAATTAGTAAATAATTGAGAATAAGAAAAATATCGCTGTAATAAATAAGCCACTATAAGTGGCTTATTTATTTAGATCTTCCACTCTCCAGACTTACCGCCGCTCTTCTCTAATAGTTTGATGTCACTCATAACCATGCCTCGGTCTACTGCTTTGCACATATCGTAGATTGTGAGTAGGGCAACTTGGACCGCGGTGAGCGCTTCCATCTCCACCCCAGTTGGACCAGTGGTTTCAGCTCTAACTTGGCAGGTAATGCTACTAGTTTTTTTCTCTAACTGAAACTCAAGGCTAACGTGAGTAAGCGAGAGTGGGTGGCAGAGGGGGATCAGATCTGCGGTTCTTTTAGATGCTTGGATGCCTGCAATACGGGCAATCCCAAGAACATCCCCCTTCTTGTGAGTGCCTACTTCAACCATTTTGAAGGTTTCGGGGAGCATCGTAATCTTGCCGGTAGCAATAGCTATACGGTGGCTGTTGGGCTTATCCCCAACGTTTACCATGTGGGCTTGCCCACTACTATCAAAATGAGTTAGTTTGTTCATAGGATAAGTTTTACCATATAGGGATGCAAGACATAAAGTCATCCAAAAAAATATCTGTATTTAAGCGTGCTTTGGCATTTTTGCTAGCGCTATCCCTTGAGGTTTCTGGGGTTGGCGTTTCATCTGCTGCATCGGCTGTAGGCGATGTCTCAGTGGAGGGTAACTCCGCCGCTATTCAGAATATTGGTCGAGCGATGCAGTCTCCTGATGCTCGTCCTGCTAATGCCCCCACTCGTAATAATCTTCAAACTCAGCCTAATATTGTTTTGCCAGATATGGGTGACCCTGGTGGTGATGCTTTAAGTCGTATTGATGAGCGTAAGTATGGTGAACTGATCATGCGCGAGATTCGGCCCGATCCGGATTACTCCAATGACTTGCCGCTATATGACTACCTGAATCAAATGGAACGACGCCTCATTCAGACTGCCAAAAAATTACAACTTGGTGGTGCTAATGAACAGGGTAGTGGTGCCTATAACTTTGAAATATTTGCCGTTAAAGATTCCAGTATTAATGCATTCGCATTGCCGGGTGGCTTCATTGGTTTTCATACAGGCTTGATTGTGGATGCAGAAACAGATTCTGAAGTGGCTTCTGTGATGGGTCATGAAACTGGACACGTTTTGCAGCGTCACCTTGCCCGTCAGATGGATAGGCAAACCACTAATACTATGATTGCACTAGCTGGGATGGTGCTTGGTGCTTTGGCAATGTCACGCAACCCTCAGGCGGCTGGCGGCTTGATGCAGGGTGGCCAAGCCGCAGCAATCAATAATCAACTTTCCTATTCGAGGGATGCTGAGCGTGAGGCTGATCGTGTAGGCTTTCAGATTCTCAATGCGAGTGGCTACGACGTCAATGGCGCACCAGATTTTTTCCAGCGCCTACAAAAAATCACTGGAATTATGGATAAGGGTGTGCCAACCTATGTGCGCTCTCACCCATTAACTACCGACCGTATTGCTGACATGCAAGACCGAGTTCGTAGTGTGCCTCAGCATACTGTGCCTGCAACTGCTGAATTCTTTTTCATTAAAGCCCGCGCAAGGATGGAGCAGGCTGGTACATCAAGCGGTATTTATGACCTCAAGAATGTATTTGAAAGTTTGAGTAAACAAGCCCCCATTGGAAAGCAGATGGAGGGATTCTATGGCTTGGCACTCATTGCACAACGACAGGGCAAGATAGATGTGGCTGAGGCCAATTTACAGCAGGCCCGCAATTTATCTCAGAAATATAGTTCGACTGGCTCAACAGCTCAGCGTCAAAGTCTTTCCTTGGACATCACCTCTTCGGAGCTTGCGCTAGCTAAAGGCAAAAATGATGAATCTTTACAGATTGCCCAGTCTGCTTTGCGAGCATATCCCCAGTCTTATGCCGCCGCTGTAGCAATGGTGAATGCAGAATTGAAGCTGGGAAAAACAAATGATGCCATTACTTGGCTAAAAGCTCGCACTAAAACCCAGCCAAATGAGGTGATTTGGTGGAGTCTACTTTCTAAAGCATATGATCAAGCTAATAATGTGCCAATGCGTCACTATGCCCTCGGTGAAAAATATGCGCTTGAGGGGGCTTGGCCCTCTGCTTTAGAGCAGATGAGAATTGCTAGAGCTGCAGCAGGCTCTGATTTTTATCAGGGCTCAACGATTGATGCTCGCCTGAGAGAAATGCAAAGGCAGTACAACGACGAGCTGAAAGAGAAAAAGCAGCTACCTAGTTAGCCTGTGGTTTCTGGATAAAGCCAAATCGTTTGCCTAATTCTTGTGAGTGAATGGGGTCTAGAGGCAGTTGCTCACCATGCCAATTCCACGATCCACCAAAGCTACAAGCTGCTTCATGAAGTTTGGCTAACTCGGAGAATTGGTCTAAGTCATGATCATGCAAGAGGGCAATACCTTCGCAATCCTCAACCTCAAATTGATTGGCGTCCAAATCTTTGTAAACCGTCTGTTGAAGTAATCCAACAATATAAATATTGCCATGCTCATCGCTAAGCGCGGCACTTGGTTTGATTTCACCTTGGCATTGGGTAATCAATTTCGAGCCCCGTTCGCTCGGGGTCATGCGAACTATCCAGGGTGTTGCCGCTAGCGTGATAAATACTCGCTGAGGACCATTTTGAAAAAAGAACCTTCCCGATGTGTCGCTAGCGTAATTGCGGGAAATAAATTCATTTAAAGAAACATGTTTAATTACCTGGCCGGGTAATTGATTCTGCTGAGCAAACTCATCACACATACGCCATTGACCTCTGCGATCTAAGGCAAGCCAGCCATAGCAATCTGGCACATTTGGCCATTTAATGAGTGAGCGCAGTACTTGCTCATCCATCTTGAATTAATGTAAGCCGTGAGGTGTTGACGGTGCGTCAAAAGTGTCGTCTGTCGAGCGACTGGCGTGAAGGTGGGCAATACGCCAACCCTGACTGTCTTGTAGGAGTACTAAAGTAATGTTGAGAAAAAATTCTGCCTCAACTTGATCCGCTCTTAAATGAACGGCTTCAGTTGTGTCATATACAGCAGCGCCTAGAATAGAGTGACTAATGCAAGCAATTGGTTCTAAAAATAAGGCTTGCTTTGACAGTAGCCTTTCTAGGCCTTCCCGAATCTCTGCGTGACCACTGAGGCGATGACCCTCAGGTAGTACGCAAGTAATAGAATCATCATCTAGCCAAATATCTAAGGCACCTTTGACGTCACGATGCTTTAACGCATCACGCCAAGCCTCAACTACATCATCTGCGTTGTGAAAGAGTCTGGCTAGTTTGGTCATGGCTCACGATTCCTAAGGATTTATTGCAATGTATTGAGTGTAGCCAAAACTTGCTGCGGGAGGATGTCATTAAGGCATCGTAAGTGACCCAATGGACATATCTTCTGATGACATGGGCTGCAGGGCAGATTTAGCCAGATTACCTTAGCCTTGTCTGATAGGGGCGGGGTATGTGCCGGATCGCTTGATCCAAAAATTGCCACTTGAGGGGTTTGAAGGGCGGCAGCAATATGCATCAATCCAGAGTCGTTACTCACCACAGCGCTGGCCATGCCAATGAGGGCAATGGCTTCATCCAGGGTGGTATCGCCACACCAGTTAGATATGTTTGCGAGTTGCTTTGCCTGAGAGGCAATATCCTCGGCAATACTGTGATCGCCTTTACCGCCCAAGAGAATGATGTGAGCTTGTGAATTTTGTTCAACAAGACTTTGAGCAAGTTTTGCAAAGTGCGCAACGGGCCAGCGTTTTGTTGGCCCATATTCAGCACCAGGACAAAATACAAAAACAGAAGCGGTGCTGATGTTGGCGACAGCTAATTTATTTTCTACAGATTGCTTTGCAATAGGCGATACATTAAGTTGGGGTGTTCTAGAGTTGTAAAACTCTTGTTCATCATCTTTCAAAAGATTACCTAGAGCGAGATAGTGCTCAACCATTGGTGGGCGATTAACTTTGCTTGGATTCTCGAGCGATAAGTTGATTAAGCCAAAACGGAACTCACCACGATAGCCAATCCGAAATGGGATATTAGCCAACCAAGGAATAAGGGCAGATTTAAAGCTATTAGGCAGAACAAAGCAGGCTTGATAGTTTTTTAACGCAAGCTCTTTAGCTAATTGCTTTCTTAAGCCCCATTGCAACTGTTTGTGCTCGAATTTTGCTTCAATAACTTCATTGACTTCATTGCAAGCACGATAAATAGGTGCCACCCAAGTGCTGGCAAGCACATCGATATTTGATTTTGGATATTGCGTCTTGAGGTTTGCCAATAATGGCTGGGTCATGACGGCATCCCCAATCCAGTTTGGGGCGATGATCAGAATACTTTTCATGAGATGTATCCCGACTCAGCGCCCCGCGAAGGGGCGCTGATGAGGCTTAGTGTCCGTGCGGCTCGGTGCCGGGAATCAGTTTGTACTCAGCGCCACAGTATGGGCACTTCGCTTCCCCGGTTTTAGTAATGTCTAAAAATACTCGTGGATGTGAATTCCACGCGGGGGTGTTATTGGTGGGGCAATGCAATGGTAGATCTTTGCCATTCACCATAATTGCTTGAGTCATGTTCTGCTTCCTGATTGCTAAATATTATTTAACGTAAGTGAGCCACGCTTTGTATTGATCACTTCTACCGTACACCGCATCAAAATACGTCTTCTGAATTTTTTCGGTGATTGGACCCCGTTTACCATCACCAATCGTACGATCATCTAATTCACGAATTGGAGTAACTTCAGCCGCAGTGCCAGTAAAGAAGGCTTCATCAGCTGAATAGACTTCATCACGAGTTAAACGTTTTTCCCGAACTTCGTAGCCGAGATCTTTTGCAATCTGAATCACGGAGTCACGGGTAATGCCATCTAAGCAAGAAGCGAGATCTGGCGTATAGACAATGCCGTTGCGAACCATAAAGAGGTTTTCGCCAGAGCCTTCGGACACATAGCCTTCGGTATCGAGTAATAAAGCTTCGTCATATCCATTGGCGGTGACTTCTTGGTTAGCCAAAATGGAGTTGATGTAGTAGCCAGAAGCTTTGGCGCGAACCAATGAAGAGTTTACAAAGTGACGGGTAAATGAAGAGGTCTTCACGCGAATACCTTTATTGATGCCATCTTCACCCAAATAAGCACCCCATTCCCATGCCGCAATAGCAGTATGAATGGTGTTGCCCTTAGGGGAGATCCCCAGCTTTTGGGAGCCAATGAAGATGATTGGGCGGATATAGCAAGCTTCAAGCTTGTTGCTATTGACCACATCCACAATCCCTTTGGTGATCTCTTCGGGGCTGTAAGGCATATTCATCTGGAAGATCTTGGTGCCATTAAAGAGGCGCTTAACGTGCTCTGGGAGGCGGAAAATAGCCGTGCCTTGAGGGGTTTTGTAGGCACGGATGCCTTCAAATACGCCCATTCCGTAGTGGAGACTATGGGTCAGGACGTGAACATTGGCCTCGCGCCAAGGAATCAGCTTCCCATCGGACCAAATAAAGCCATCGCGGTCGGACATCGACATTTTTTCTACCTTTTGTGTCTGTTAACTATCTGTAATAGTGAATTAATGGGGCGCCAGGCCAAGGGGTTTGAGGTTTCTTGACTCAAGGCGCGTCCAAGCCTCTATTGTAGAGCAGGCGGTGGAGTCTGTTATCGAGGTCCTTTGGGGTCTCAGAGCTAGACGATTTAGAATGGAGCATTCCCCATAAACCTCCATATTTAGCCTATCTCATGCCGGAATCCTTATTTAAAGTTAAGCGTCTAAGCGAATTAGCCGAAGCGGGCCTATTAAAGGGTAAGCGGGTCTTTATCCGCGCCGACCTTAACGTCCCCCAAGATGAGGCTGGAAACATCACTGAAGACACTCGCATTCGCGCATCAATGCCTGCAGTGCAGATGTGTTTGGATGCTGGCGCTGCTGTGATGGTCACCTCTCACCTAGGACGCCCAACCGAAGGTGAATTTAAGCCTGAAGATAGTTTGGCACCCGTAGCTGATCGAATTGCTACTTTGCTCAATCGCAAAGTCCCCCTGATTAGTAATTGGGTGAACGGTGACTTTGAGGTGAGTCCAGGTGAAGTTGTTCTTCTAGAAAACTGCCGCTTGAATGTTGGTGAAAAAAAGAACAGTGATGATTTGGCAAAAAAGATTGCTGCTCTTTGTGACGTGTATGTGAATGATGCATTTGGTACGGCACATCGTGCAGAAGCAACCACCAATGGTGTTGCGAAATTTGCCCCGATTGCTTGCGCTGGCCCTCTAATGGCTGCTGAGTTGGATGCCTTGAGTCGTGCATTAGCAAGCCCGAAGCGTCCCTTGGTGGCTATTGTTGCTGGCTCAAAGGTTTCCTCTAAGTTAACGATTCTTAAAGCACTCTCTGAAAAAGTTGATGAGCTCATTGTTGGCGGTGGCATTGCCAACACCTTTATGTTGGCCAAGGGTTTGCCAATCGGTAAGTCACTTGCTGAGCCAGACTTGGTGGATGAAGCACGAGAAATTATGGAGCTCATGGAAAAGCGCGGTGCTCATGTGCCCATACCGGAAGATGTGGTGGTTGCAAACGAACTCTCTCCATTGGCCCGTGCAAACCGTGTACCTGCCGATCAAGTTGCTGAAGACGATATGATTTTGGATATTGGTCCAAAGACTGCTGCGCGTTTATCCATCATGCTTGCGCACGCTGGCACCATTGTTTGGAACGGCCCACTAGGCGTATTTGAAATTGATCAATTTGGTGGCGGCACCAAGATGTTAGCTGCCGCAATTGCCCATTCACCTGCATTCTCGATTGCTGGCGGTGGTGATACCTTGGCAGCCATTGCGAAGTACGGCATTGAAAATCAAGTAGATTACATCTCAACTGGTGGCGGCGCCTTTTTGGAGTTCCTTGAAGGCAAAACCTTACCAGCCTTTGCAGTACTGGCCGAACGGGCGAAAGATTAAATATGCTGAGAGCAACCAAAATCATTGCCACTTTAGGGCCTGCATCAGAAAAGCCTGAAGTATTGCGTGACATGATTCGTGCAGGTGTTGATGTCGTGCGTATGAACTTCTCGCATGGCACCGTGGCAGATCACAAGGCACGTCATGATTTAGTGCGCAGTATTTCTGCTGAAGCAGGCAAAGAGGTTGGCATCATGGCTGACTTGCAGGGCCCCAAGATTCGCGTAGGCAAGTTTGTTGACAGCAAGATTTTGCTCCAAGAGGGTAAGAAATTTATTTTGGATGTGGCTTGTGAGTTAGGCAATCAAGATCGAGTAGGGCTTGATTACAAAGAGTTGCCTAACGATGTCAAACCAGGCGATCGTCTTCTACTGAATGATGGTTTAGTAGTGCTGCGTGTTGAGAGTGTGAAGGGCGGGGAAATTTTTACCCTCGTTGAGCAAGGTGGACCACTCTCTAATAACAAAGGCATCAACCGTGCTGGCGGCGGCTTGACTGCACCTGCATTAACAGAAAAAGACATTGCTGACTTAGATGCAGCAATTGCGATGGGCGTCGACTTTTTAGCAATTAGCTTTCCAAAAGATGGTGCTGATATGGCTTACGCGCGCAGGCTGGCTGATGCAGCAAGCGCGAAGTATGGTGTTGGCAAAGTCAGAACGATTGCAAAGGTAGAGCGCGCAGAAGCTATTGAGCCTGAGGCCCTCAAGAGCATTATTGCGGAGAGCGACGGCATCATGGTTGCTCGTGGTGATCTTGCCATTGAGGTTGGTAACGCGGCGGTACCTGCATTGCAAAAGCGCATGATTGCTTGGGCGCGTGAGGCAGATAAATTTACGATTACTGCTACCCAAATGATGGAGTCGATGATTAATGCACCAGTGCCAACGCGTGCAGAAGTTAGTGACGTGGCTAATGCAGTCTTGGATGGCACTGATGCGGTAATGCTATCTGCAGAATCCGCTGCCGGCATGTACCCAGTTCAGACTATTAAAGCGATGGCAGAGATTTGTGTTGAAGCTGAGAAATCAGATCGCGTGAAGTTGGATACCGATTTCTTAGACCAAACATTTACCCGCATTGATCAAACGATTGCCTTGGGTGCCTTGTTTACTGCTCACCATTTGAATGTAGATGCCATTGCGGCCTTAACGGACTCTGGTTCAACTGCAATCTGGATGAGTCGCCACAATATTCATGTGCCGATCTTTGCCTTAACTTCAAAGATAGCTACCCAGCGTGCTTTAAGCACATACCGCAATGTCACGCCAATTGGCTTGGATTACACCAAAGATCGTGATACTGCATTGCAAGAGGTAGAGGCCTGCCTGAAGAAACTGGGTGCAGTCAAAAAAGGCAATACCGTAGTATTAACTTCCGGAGAGCCAATGGGCGAACCTGGCGGCACTAATACTCTCAAGATTATTCAGGTGAAGTAAACCTGCTTCGTTATTTAGAAATTGAATTACAACCTTAAACACTCAATATATTAAGAAAACATCATGGCTTTAGTATCTTTAAGACAACTCTTGGATCATGCGGCTGAAAACGGCTACGGCTTGCCAGCATTTAACGTCAATAACTTAGAGCAAGTTACTGCGATCATGGAGGCTGCTAGTGAGGCAGATTCTCCGGTGATCATGCAAGCATCCGCTGGTGCGCGCAAATATGCTGGCGAAGCATTTTTACGTCATTTGATTTCTGCAGCAGTAGAGGCTTATCCACATATTCCAGTAGTGATGCACCAAGACCACGGGCAAAGCCCAGCAGTCTGCATGGCTGCGATTAAGAGTGGCTTTACGAGCGTGATGATGGATGGTTCTTTGGAGGCTGATGGCAAATCGGTTGCCAGCTATGAGTACAACGTCGATGTATCAAGAGAAGTAGTCAAGTTTTCTCACTCTATTGGAGTTACGGTTGAGGCTGAGCTAGGTGTTCTCGGTTCTTTAGAGACCATGCAAGGTGATAAAGAAGATGGTCATGGCGCTGACGGCAAGATGACGCGTGAACAACTGCTGACTGACGTTGAGCAAGCTGCTGACTTTGTAAAGGCAACACAATGTGATGCTCTGGCAATTGCAATTGGTACCAGCCATGGAGCCTATAAGTTCACCAAAAAGCCTACTGGCGATATTTTGGCAATTGACCGTATTAAAGAAATTCATGCACGTATCCCAAATACACACTTAGTGATGCACGGTTCTTCTAGCGTTCCACAAGAATTGCTTGCTGAGATTCGTCAGTTTGGTGGTGATATGAAAGAAACCTATGGCGTTCCTGTTGAAGAAATTCAAGAGGGCATTAAGAATGGTGTTCGTAAGATCAACATCGATACTGATATTCGTTTGGCAATGACTGGCGCTATCCGCCGATACCTGTTTGAGAACCCAAGCAAGTTTGATCCACGTGATTATTTAAAGCCAGCTCGCGAAGCTGCTAAGAAAGTCTGTATCGCACGTTTTCAGGCTTTTGGCTCTGCTGGTCAGGCATCCAAAATCAAACCTATTCCATTAGAAAAAATGGCGGAGCTTTACAGAAGCGGTAAGTTAGCTCAGATCGTGAAGTGATTTAAATATGCCAGCTCTATACGCAACCTCAATTAAGTCATTGCCTTTACTCTCTAAGGGTAAGGTGCGCGATGTCTACGCACTGGGCGACGACAAGCTCCTCATGATTACTACTGATCGCCTTTCTGCATTTGATGTGGTGATGGGCGAGCCCATTCCAGAAAAAGGTATTGTGCTCAATCAAATGGCCAACTTCTGGTTTGAGAAGTTAGGTAAGGTCATTCCTAATCATTTGACTGGTATTGATCCTGCAACTGTAGTTAGCGCTGATGAGATCGATCAAGTACAGGGGCGTGCGGTGGTTGCAAAACGCCTGAAGCCAATTTTGGTTGAAGCAGTAGTGCGCGGCTATCTTGCCGGTAGCGGCTGGAAAGACTACAAAGAAACTGGCAAAGTTTGTGGCATTGCATTGCCCACTGGTTTAGAGAACGCCCAAAAATTACCTGAGCCTATTTTTACTCCTGCTGCTAAAGCTGATGTGGGTGAGCATGATGAAAATATCTCTTTCGATAAAGTCATTGAGTTGATTGGTGAGAAGCTTGCCAATCAAATTCGTGAAGTCAGCATACGTCTGTACAAAGAGGCCTCTGAATATGCAGCAACTCGTGGAATCATTATTGCGGATACCAAGTTCGAGTTCGGCCTAGATGATGCCAATCAATTGGTATTAATGGATGAAATTTTGACGGCAGATTCTTCACGTTTCTGGCCTGCTGAGACCTACTATGTTGGCTCAAATCCACCGTCCTATGACAAGCAATTTGTCCGTGATTGGTTAGAAACTGCCCAGGTAAATGGTAAGTTGTGGCCAAAGACTGCTCCTGCACCACAATTACCATCTGATGTCATCGAAAAGACAGCCCAAAAGTATCGTGAAGCCCTAACCCGTTTAACTCAGGGATAATAGAGTCCTTAAAAGTTAGTAAGTGAATATTTAGGGCATTTGGAGAGCTAGATGAGCAAGAAGCCAATAGTCGGAATAGTGATGGGTTCCAATTCAGATTGGGACACTATGCAGCACGCTGCTCAGATGCTCGAGCAATTTGGTATTGCTCATGAGGCAAAAGTACTTTCCGCCCATCGGATGCCTGACGATATGTTCCAGTATGCAGAAAAAGCGCAAGCAAATGGCTTGCAAGCCATCATTGCTGGTGCCGGAGGTGCTGCTCATTTACCAGGCATGCTTGCCTCTAAAACAATCGTTCCCATTTACGGGGTTCCTGTCGCTAGTAAATACTTGCGTGGTGAAGATTCTTTGTATTCCATTGTGCAAATGCCTAAAGGCATTCCAGTAGCTACCTTTGCTATTGGTGAGGCTGGCGCAGCAAACGCTGCTTTACATGTCATCGCCGGTTTAGCGTTGCATGATGCTGATTTAGCAAAGCGCTTAGAAGAGTTTCGCGTGAAGCAATCCGATACTGCACGCTCCATGAATTTGCCGGGATATTAATTACATGGCAGATCGTATGGAACCCATTTTGCCGGGTTCATATTTAGGAATATTGGGTGGTGGCCAACTAGGGCGGATGTTTACTCAGGCCGCCCAAGCTATGGGTTACAAAGTTTGTGTTTTGGATCCAGGCTCTGATAGTCCTGCTGGCTCCATTGCGGAAAAATTTATCCAAGCCGACTACACAGACTCAGCTGCCTTAAAAGAAATGGCTTCTCTCTGTGCATCCGTAAGTACCGAATTTGAGAACGTTCCTGCTCAAGCATTAGATGAATTGGAGTCCTTGGGGGTTTTTGTAGCACCCCGTAGTAGCTGTGTATCGTTGGCTCAAAATCGTATTGCTGAGAAAAATTTCTTGGCTACCTGGAAATCAGAGACCAATATCGGCCCAGCCCCTAATTTTGTGATTGAGCATGACGCAGATATTGAGCATGTTCCTGTAGATCTCATTCCCGGAATCCTGAAGACAGCCCGTATGGGATATGACGGAAAAGGGCAGATTACTGTTCGTGCTCTCGCGGACCTGTCTGCTGCTTGGGCTGAATTGGGCAAGGTCCCTTGTGTATTAGAAAAGCGTATGGAGCTCGACTTCGAAGTCTCTGCTTTAGTAGTGCGTGGCTATGACGATGCAGTAGTTGCATACCCAGTCTCTCAAAACATTCACCGCGATGGTATTTTGCATACCTCTACAGTGCCTGCACCTTCTCTCAAGCCCGCTCAAGAGAAGAAGATTGTTGATGCTGCTAAAGCACTCATTCGAAAAATTGATTATGTCGGTGTTCTCTGTGTTGAGTTCTTTGTACTCAAGAATGGTGACATCATTGCGAATGAAATTGCACCGCGTCCGCATAATTCTGGTCACTACACAATGGATGCTTGTGTCAGCAGCCAATTTGAGCAGCAAGTCAGAGCAATGGCACGTTTGCCCTTAGGTGACACTCGTCAGTTGGCACCTGTTTCAATGCTGAACCTATTGGGCGATCTTTGGTTTGAGGGAAGCGAAGATCAAGCAAAAGAGCCTGCGTGGAACAAGGTGCTTGCGCATCCTGATGCAAAGTTACATCTTTACGGAAAATCAGCGCCCCGTATTGGTAGAAAAATGGGCCACATCAATTGTTTAGGTGAAGCCTTAAATGAAGCACGTCAAAATTGTGCAGCTGTTGCTACTGAATTAGGCATCGAGCCCTAGAAATGTCCAGCGACAGTACGCCACTGCAATCTTCTGCAGTGATCAATGAAGCAGTTCAAAGCTTGCGGGATGGCGGCTTAGTCGCTTTTCCTACTGAGACGGTTTATGGCTTAGGTGCTGATGCCAGAAATCCTGAAGCCATTAAAAAGATTTTTATAACCAAGGGTCGGCCCTCCAATCATCCACTGATTGTGCATATTGCTGCTCCAGATAAATTCGATCAAGCGCAAGTCGATTGGGTATCAGTCTTGGCGCCTTGGGTAAGAGATCTCTCTGAAGATGCGCTCAAGCTCATTCATGTATTTTGGCCAGGCCCGTTAACACTAGTTTTTAAGAAAGATAAAAGTGTCTTGGCTGACCTTACTGGCGGACAAGATACTGTGGCGATCCGTGCGCCAGCACATCCACTTGCACAAGAGTTATTACGTAAATTTAAAGGTGGTGTGGTTGCCCCTTCTGCCAATCGTTTCGGCAAAGTATCCCCAACTAGTGCTGCAGATGTACGGAATGAGTTTGAGGGTGAGCTCGGTCTCATGGTATTAGATGGTGGCGATTGTGAAGTGGGCATTGAATCCACGATCATAGATTTATCCAGCGGTGATCACGCTATCTTGCTGCGTCCTGGATTAATTACGCCGAAAGAGATTTTGGCCAAAACTGGAATTAAGGTCTATCAAGCGGGCGAAGAGATTAAAGAAGGTAATAGCTTGCCTAGGGTATCGGGAAGCTTGAAGGCGCACTATGCACCAAGCACTCCATTGCGCTTATATTCTCCGGGGCGAGTATTGGATGCGCTGAGTGAGTTTCCAGATATTAAATCTCGCGTTGCTGTAGTGGTGTGGGACTCAGAATCTTCCTTGGTTCTAGAAGATCACCCATCTATTGATGCGGAGGAAGTCATTGTCTCTAGTGATGCCACTATTTTTGCTAGCCGCCTCTATCGGAATCTTAGAGATTTGGATGAGCAGGGCTGGGATTTGATTTTGTTCCCAGAGCCTCCAACTGGGGAGGAGTGGGATGGCGTGCGAGACCGACTTCAGCGCGCAAGTTTTGGCTCTGGACCATCTTCGAGTAGCCACGATAGTAATTGATCGTGAGCATCTAAGCCCTTCCAGGCGTTTGGATGATTAATAAAAGAAGTAACTGCATACATCTTTCCAGATTTGCTAATGACGTAGCCCGATATTGCACGGACATCTGAAAGTGATCCGGTTTTAATTCTGGCTTCAGGCTTTTTCTGAAGATGTAAAAACTTACGTAACTGAATCATCAGACGATTACGCATCGTCCCGTCAACTCCGGCAATTGGTAGGCTGTTATAAAAAACCTCTGCAACTGGTAAGTTGCGGGCAGTCAATAAAAGTTGATTCATCTGCCCTGCAGAAATGGCTTCATTACGTGAGAGACCAGAGCCATTCTCAATTACTAAGCCTGAAAAGATTAAACCGTTTTTACTGAGCCAATCTTTTATTACTAAGTCACCATTAGCAGTTGTGGCTGGTTTACCCATTTTTTCTAGAGCTAGTGTCAACAGTAGTTGGCGGGCCATCACGTTATTAGAGTACTTATTAATATCCTGTACGTCATCACCAAGCGTGATGCCCTCATATTGCAAAAGTAATCTTGCCGAAAGGGGTGCGGCACCATCTTTACCAATAGGAGCTTGAGCCCAAGTGCCGCCCGACAGTTCCCATGCCGCTGCAAAGCCTTGTGTGAGGAAGGTATTGGCATCCAGTGCCACTATGTTGTAAGTGACACCTTTACAAGCGCTTGGGAAGGTGCCGGAGAATTGCACTGTGAGTGCTTGATCTGTGCTGCTCACAATTTCAGGGTCTAATTTGAAACGAATATTACTTTTCCAGTTATCACAGGGTCGCTCTGCTAACTGCATTTGATTATCGACTTTAAGTTGCGAGAGGGCGGGTGTGTAGCTGATGTCAATAAAATCAGCCGTCTTGGATTTCCCCAATTGAAATGAGAGTGTTCTGAATGCGTACAGTAAAGGATCTGGCGAGACGTTATAAGCGCGTAGCGATTCACCATCAATCGTAGTAGGCTCCATGACGCTCTGAGCATAGGCGCTGCGATCAAAAAACAGATTACCATCAATTTTCTGAATACCAAGACCTTGCAAGTCTTTCATCAGCTTAGCAAATTCTTCAGGAATGAGTTTAGGATCGCCGCTACCTTGAAGATAAAGATTACCTTTGAGTGTTCCTTGGCGAATAACACCATCAGTATAGATTTTGGTGCGCCAACGATACTTTGGGCCTAGGATATCTAGCCCTGCGATGGTTGTCAGGAGTTTCATTGTAGAGGCTGGATTCATAGCCTCTTGAGCACGCCAGTCCAAAATATTTTTGGAAAGTTGCTTACCAGGTTTTCCTGGTTCAATTTCCATTACGGAAATACTGATCGAATCAAGCGGTATTTGATTGCGCTCTAAGCTGTTTTTGATGGACGCGGGAATGGAGCCTTCCTGAGCTACAGCTGCATTCAGCATGCAATAGCTAGCAATCCAAAGAATTGTTAAAAACAGGCGGAGTGAATAGTTTGGGGCAGCTTTCATTCACCATAGGATAAACCCATGGAGTCAGAAAACAAATCTTCCTAGATTTAAGAAGCGGTGTGCATCTTTTGGTAGCGCTCGATAAGCAGGTTCTGCTCTTCTAGTAAACGCTGAAAAGAGGCAATCTTGACATGAAAATCTTGTTCTTTTTCGATAGATTCGCATGATTGAATAAATTGCTTGGCATTCAGTAATTGAGCCCCTCCTTTCACCTTATGAATCATGCCGGATATAGCATGAAAATCCATGGGCATGGTGGTGATGGCAGTGAGTATTTCATCATGCACTTTTTTAATTTCATCAAGGATGACTAGGATCTGCTTTGGGTCATCTTTTAATAAGGCAGAGAATGCATCAAAGGAGTAAGTCTCTTCAGGGTTGGATTGAGCACTTACTTCTTGAGAGTCAAAATAGCGCGTAAGTTCATTTTCAAGGCTCATGAGGCTAAGTGGCTTAATGAGTACCCCATTCATGCCCGCTGCCAAGAACTGGTGGCGAGAGTCTAGGGCATAGATATCGGCTGTCACTCCAATAATGATGAGCTCACTACATCCTATGCTTCGTATTTTCTGGGCTAGCTGAGAGCCCTGCATGCCTGGAATAGATTGATCTGTGATTAAGAGGTCAAAGTGCTTTTCATTGACTATTTTCAGTGCGGTAGTTGCGTTATCGCATACACAAACACGTATCCCTAGGGCTTCAAGCTGCAGGGAAATGATTTGACGACTAGCGGGATGGTCTTCTACCACTAAGGCACAAAGAGATTGATTCCTTGCTTGGGGATTTCGAGAAATAAGCTGTCTTGAGATGGTTTTTGTATTTTCAGAGAGCGCACTTCTGGATGCGGCAATACTGGTTCGGGGAAATGCTACACAGAAATGAATATTGCTTCCAAAACCTGGCGCACTTTCAAAATAGAGCTGACTATTCATGGACGTGACAAGGTGATTGGTAATGGTTAAACCAAGACCTGTACCATTCTCTTGTTCGCTATTACCAGGTAGTTGTTCAAATGCTTGCAGGGCAAGTTGAATTTGATCTGCACCCATGCCAACACCGGTATCAATTACCCGAAACTCAATCAGTTGACCCGCATGGTCATCAGCTAAAACGCTAATCGAGAAATAAATCTCTCCATGTTCGGTAAATTTAATTGCATTACTAATGAGGTTTTGCAAGATCTGACGCAAGCGTAGGGCATCGATCATGAGGACCTGTGCAATGCGGGGATCTTTCGAGGTGTGCAGGATCAGATTCTGTTTATGCGCTACTGCTGAAAATGCAGAATCAATGTCATCGATAAGGCTGATCAAGCAGCAGGGCTCTAGATTCAAGGTGAGCTTACCTGCTTCAATCTTTGATAGATCTAATACTTGATTCAGAATGCCTAAAAGTGATTCGGCTGAAGTATGAGCGATTTTCAGTAAAGACTTTTCGTGAGCTGGAAATTGCTGGCTATTGAGTAGTAACTCTTGGACCCCCAGAATGGCATTCATAGGCGTACGAATTTCATGGCTCATGGTTGCTAAGAAAGAAGACTTCGCTGCATTAGCCTTTTCGGCCAATTCCTTAGAGGAGAGGAGTCCCGCGGCTTCTTGTTCTTGTAATAACTGTTTCTTACGCATCCGCCAAATTAAGATGATGCCGGTAATGAATATCAAGAGAGTGGATAACCAGGGAAGTACTTTTAGGTGAGGTTTACTTGGTTCGGCATGGCCATGCGCAAAAGCAAAGAGTTGACGTGACTCGATGGGGTCAAGGCTTTCTAGAAAACGGTCAAGCACTTGATGGAGTGGTTCATCTTCATGTGAAATTAGCCAGCGATAGGCAAAAGGTTCTCGGTTGTAGAGACCATCAACTTGTAGATCTGAATCTTTCAGCTCTTGAATCAGCTGGTGGGCTAATCGAATGGGGAGAACTAACGCTTCAATCTCGTTTTTTAAAAGCTTGGCAATGAGTTCATCCGTTTTGCTTGAGACGCTAGTTTGTAAAGCATTGGTTGAAGGAGGATTTTCATAGCCTCGATCAAAGTGAGCAATATTTGTAGAAGAAATGGCATCACTTATCAGCGCGCGCTTTGTGATAACTGCATCTTGTCCCCAGAAGATGGCCTCTGATAAAGATCCAAAGCGAAGATAATCATCATTTGTAGGCGGTGGATCAATGATGAAGTCGACCTCGCCGTTAGCTAATTGCCTCAAACCTTCTTGCTCTGATTTTCTCCACTTGGGGCGAAATTTTTGCTGAGTAAATCCGCTTAGTCTTTCTAAGAGGTGATGAAAAATACCTGCACCCCTCCCATCTTCTGAGGTATTGAGATAGGGTGCATATTTCTCATGAATGCTGAAATGAACAATAGGGTGAGCATCAATCCATCGCTGTTCTTGGACGCTCGGTGTCATCGCATGTAATGCACCGCTACATAGGGCGCTTAAAAGAACAATGTTACGAATCATGAATCGACGCATACGATTTTTAGTTCTCGATGATGTTATTCATTCTGCAGAAAAGGATTAGATCCGCAATATTGTTAATTCCCAGCTTGTCAAAGACCCTCGTCTTGTAAGTAGCCACTGTTTTATTGCTGATGTGGAGCATGTCTGAAATTTGTTGATTGGTGTTGCCTTTACCAAGGTATTTCATGACCTGTAGTTCACGATCTGAGATCAGAGCCAATTTGTCGTTATCAGTTAAAGAGGTATTACCATTTTTGCCATGAGTAAAAAAGTTATAACCCTGAGAGATGGCAACGCAAGCAGCCAGAATCACATCAGCTCCTGCTGTTTTATTAACAAAGCCATGACCCCCTAAAGAGCGAACCCTACCACCATAGACGGCTTCATCCATGCTGGACAAAATCAGCATACGAACATCCGGATACATTAGGCCAATTCGACGAATGACATCAAAGCCATCGGTCTTGGGCATATCTAAATCCAGGATGACCATGCTTGGATTGACCTCCTTGATAGATCTTAGACATTCCTCGCCATTCTGAGCTTGCCCTACTACTTCAAATAACAATTGGTCTTGCAACATACTTTTTAGAGCCATCAGCATTGCTGGATGGTCATCTACCAACATCACGCGTTTTCTCATTACTTGTCTCCATTTGGGTTTAGTTGTTGATGAGGGTGCAGCGAAAAAATGGCTTTTGCAATTCGGCTATCGTTGATCTGTAGCATTTGATGACGGTTTAAGGGTGACATCATCAGTCCGCCATAGCAGTGATCAATCTGCCAATGAGAGGCGTTCTCTAAGTCTTTCACTAGCGCAACATTGCTGGCATAAATTTGCGTAGATGAATAGGGTGAGCGTCTAATCTTTGCAAGTACATCATGCGAAATTGCTTGTGCGCGAAGCTGACGCATATCCAAATGAATGCCTTCCATTTGCATTTCTTCAGTCCAACGCAGCTCTTCTGCTTTGCCACTGAAATTCATTAAGTGGAGTAAGACCCCCAGTCTTCGCATTCGGAGTAAGCCTTCTTTGCAGGCATCTGCGTTCTCGGGTTCTGGTAAGGATTGAATGCCTAGAGCTACAAGACCTACCGGTAGTCGAGAATTGAGAATGAGGTCGCTTAATGCATCCACATAGCCGCTAGATGCAATCACATGAGTTGGGATTGGCAAAATACCGGGTATGAAACGGCCACTGCGATACCAGTAGGAAATCGTATCTAGGCCTTCCATGAATAGGCGCAGTAATTGCATATCCGAGATATCGAGTAATGGTCTAAATAAAGAGCCGGTCAGTTTTGTCCCCTTACAGTTAAAAATGGGTTCATGACTAATCGCTTGTCGCTTGGACCAGGATTGGTGTTCTTCAAGGGCTTGGCTACTCAAGCCAAGCCAAGGTTCGCCACAGGCGTCGCGTACTTCTTGGAAGGGTTTGTTCTTCCATGCCTTTACAAGCGTGTACAGCCGGGATTTCGGGCTCATCAGCATTCTCCAATCGGTGACTGTTCAGTCTAGGCAGGACGGATTGGAGCGGTAAGGGCTTTGGGCTTATTTATCTGTAGGAATCTTCCTACCAGCCTGTCCCCAGTATAGGGAGGGATTAAATCCTTAAAGAATTTATGGTGATCGACTGTTGGAATCTCTTAAGGATTGAACCTTTAACTAAAATTTTTTCTTTTAAAAACAACGAGGTTCAAAGCACCCCAAAATGAGGGCTTTTAGAAGTAGCTTCTTAAGAATTGAATTAATTACCCTAAAGTTGCCTAAGGATTGAACTTTTACCTATGGATTCGAAAAAAAAGACCGCAAATGCGGTCTTTAGTCTATCTCAAAGGCTCTTTATGGGCGCAACTCGAAGAAGGAACGTTTTTTAATGGCATTTTTAAATCCATAAAAGTGACGTTCTTTATCGGAGTATTCAATGTAAGCCATATGAAAATCGACTATTAATAATTGGGTGGGCGTCAGAACCTGTCCGGGGTTTAGAGAAACTTCATCACCCGAATGCTCCTGGTTTTGGGGGTGGACTGAATATTTCCCCTGGCGACACACTTTTAGAAGGTGGTCTTGGGCAATCAATTTGTCGTGCATCTCGTTATCCATAATAGATCTTGCATGAGCTTGCGTCAGATCTGACGAGCAGTGAACGCAGTATTGAAGTGCGCGCTCAGATGTATCTAATCTTAGGTTGCGATTTGCTTTATTGGTGTGTTGGTGCTCTCCGCAGCTTGGGCATTCCTCAACCATTTTGCATTGATGCTTTGGGCAGATTTGCCAAAACTTGAGGCGCCACTCTGGACGCCAGTGGGGAATCTTATCCTCTCCCAGGCAATGAGGGCAAAAGCTTGTATATGGTTTCTTATTAATTTCTTTGTGAAGAGATTGGCCAGCCTTGTCATATACAACCAAGGGCTCAAACCATTTAGAGATTTCGTTTAGGTGAGTGGGCAGTATATCCGTACCATAAGCAAAGCGTTTAAAAACCTTGTCATAAGAAACGATATCCACATCATTTGGTGGAACCAATCTTAGTGCCTTGAACAAGAAGTCAAAATTGCAGCAATGAAGTTGGCATGCCCGCATGAGCCAAGATGCCGGAGATTCCGATTGAATAACGCGGGGCATTGTTAATAAGTTAAAGTTTTTGCGCATGATGTTGAAGTTCCAAAAAGTGTTAATTGATTGTGTGTGGCCAAGCTAGAAAGCCTGGAGGCCCGAAAGTCTTTTTCGATAATTAAGTTCAGTAGGTAGTGAATTTTCAGTTGATCATTCCATGGCGTGTCCTCTTTGAGTTGTTTAATGCCGTTGATGTAAATGCCCGATGAAAAGGTTGTATTTGTTACGACGTGGTTTAAGGTTCGATATATACGCTCGAGCCCCTTTCTAACAACATTGCCCGCAATGGCTGTACTTGGAATCTTCCCAGGCCGTACAGAAAGGCTATGCCCATCGTCCTCTAGTTGGCCAAAGGACCAAATTAATCGAAGAAGGGTATCGAGCTCGAGGCCCCCTAAAACGGAAAGACCATCATTAGGTTCAAACAGGCGATATAGCTTTTTCCAAACTAATTTGGCTACCTTCATTTCTGCTTTACTAGCTCGTTTAGTGGGTTGATGCATGGGCAGCAAGGAAGCTCCACATTGACAGTTTTTAAGACTGGGTCTGCGCCAATTGAGTTTGCGATTGCATTGTTTACAACTATCAATTAATTGGTTCTCATGAATATGACATGCAGTCACTAAAGTGATATCCCATATTAATTGCGCTATACCTATGTGAGCCAAGCAGTGCGGGCATATTTGGGGGTGACGCTGGCGTACCAAATAGGGCTTTTGAAGCTTATGACCTAAAAGATAGGTAGTTACAACACTCTTTTGCTTAAATTGAGCTACAAATCTTGGCGCAAGGATGGGATAACTTGCTCCAAATAACCGACATATTTCCGGAATGCGGTTGTCCGGGATGTAAGTAAAGCCAGTGAGGCCCAGCAAATTCGAGATATCGCTAAATTGCACAAGATTGGCATCACACATACGCAGAACATAGCCAGGCCCTGATTCATCTTCATGAATCTGATCATGATTGGGAAAGGTAATGGGCTTTAGCCAATCGAATTGCATATTAGGCAGCCATCAACGTAGGAAAGACCATGGCTAAAGCTTGATGTAAGTGCTCAAGCGTTAGTTTTTTTGCCTGCTCTTGTTCGGCCAAATCAACCGCCGTGTAAAGCAGGGTTGATAAGTAGCGCAGATTCCCACCAGTCCATTCATGCAGTACCGGGTAGTTGGGAGGGAGAATGCTTAAATCAAACATTTCTTTAGATTGGGCGGCGTAGCCATTTATCAAGGCTAACCACTCCTCATCCATCGCAAAAATAGGCAATTCGAATATCGATGGAAACCGGGTCCGAAATTGCGCATCTGCTATGTGAAATAACTGATTAAGAGCTGGCGTACCTACCAAAATAATATTGATCGACGTATCACTGAGTAAGTGCTTAATCATTACGAGAAAGTCAGATGCAAACTGCTTTTTTTGACGATTGTTAAAAACGTCACTGACTTCGTCAATAAACAAGGTGCATACGTGACCTTTTAATGCACCAATCACTAGTTTTTGAAGCTTATCTGCTGTAATTTTTTTATCACCCTCACGACTCAGAATGATTGGATGATTTAACTCGCTTAGCAGATTGGTGTAAAACGATTTGATCGTGGTATCGCTGGAGATCTTAGTTAATAAAACGGGGGTATTAAATTTTCCTGAGTATTCGTTGTTTATGTATTCACGAATTTGTTCGATGGCCGTCGTTTTCCCTGTGCCACCATGACCCATTATGACCATTCCGCTATTAGGCCGATTGGTGCGCATCCCCATATTAATGATATTGATGCAGCCATTGACTGCCTTTGAGTAAGCGTTATGGGGGATGATTTGCTTGCCGACCTGCTCTGCAATGCTAATTAGTTTAGATTGATTCATGATTTATTTTCCGCTTTGATGTGATGATGACGTTGTTGAATATCCCAACGGCTTTTGGGTCTAGCAGCCGATTGGGTTTAATTTCGGTAGTCTGATTGGTGATATCAATCACGGTGCCATGGGGGTTGTCTTGAGAAATTCCTCTTGCCCGAGCATCGGCACGATTTGATTTAGCGGACTTTTTAGGATTGATAGGTTTTTTTCCGGCAAGAACCAAATTCCTTGCAGCGTCAGATTGTGCAACGCGCGCATTCCAATCTTTTTGCTTTGCCCCGCTGGTTACAAGATCATTGCGTTTCTTTTTCTGCTCGAGCTTGTGTTGATAAAGTGGCTTACGCTTTGAAAGGGCATAATCCATTTCCGGCACCACAATCCATTCATTGGTGGCTGGATTGCATACGAATATCTCGCCAATATCGTTGATGTCTTGGCGAATTTCGAATTTAATATCTTGACCAATCGTTTGCACCAGTTGAGATAGCTCACGGCTGCGATAAGTAAGCCCATTTGTTTCATAGCCACCCGAACCAATCTTATGAAAGGTCGATTTTGAGATGGCCATTCTTAGTAACTCTGAGGTTGGGGTAAAGTGAATTTTTGGAAGACCATCATATGATTTAATGGCTTTTTCCATTTCCATATAAGGGCTTGTGCTCTTACGTTTAACGATTTTGTGCGGATAAAGATCTACTAACCACTGGTGAAGGTATTTCACTAAATCATCAAAATAAACGACCGCTTCATTGAGCTTTTTTGATTGCTTAGATTTAACTTCATGCGGTTTTGTGGGTCTTCCTTGGAGTGGGAGGGCTTGGTTCATGCGGCCCATGAAGTTTTCAATTGCACCTTTTTCCCATGGCGAGCAGACGGTTGAGAACTCAAAACTACACCCTAAATCTCTTGCAAGAGAATGCATCGCTTCTGCATGGTGCCCTAATGAGTTGTCCATTACCAACTTCTCCCAAATGGCAGGAGTTGTTAGCCAGTCATGCTCTAGGCCATATTTAGCTTTGATACCCGATTTGTCTTCCAGCGCATATTGAATAGCCTTAATGATGCGAGCGATAGATTCACCTTGAAAGGAGATCCAGATGCTCAGCGGATAGCCGGTATAGCAATCTTTTAGAACAGTTACGGTTGGCCTATCAATATCTTTTCCAGTTAAACGATCGCGTACCTTTATATCCAACGTAGTATGGTCAACTTCAACGCGTTGTAGCGCCCTCGTCGGCCATTTACCCCCGGATGAATGGTGGTGCTTGTGTTTGGCTTCGGTTGCGCCTAGGCGCATGCGGTCTCTCTCATAAGCGGGTCGCTTAGAAATGATCTTCTTAATTGTGCTCATGCTGATAGTCCCCACAATTCCACGGTTGGCCAATTCAGCATTGATGCGGGCTGTACATGTTTCAATGTCTTCTGGTTTTTGCGCATGTAATTTGCTAATGAAATAGTAGTTATCTAAGATTTCATTGGCTACAGCGATTACTTCTGGCGCTTTGCGTGAGGCTCTTTTTTGGGCGATAAAGCTTTCTGTAACGAGTTTGTAATTTTTTCGAGTTGCCTCCTGTGATTCTTAGCCAACGCATTACGGTGGAGTCTTTTGGCGGGTCGTTATCGTTAATTTCCTTGGCGATTTCAGAAATTGCCCAGCGAACCTTTTTGCGCATACCTTTAGTGATGCCACGCTGCTCCATGCCTATGCAGTAAGCGTGAACCTGATTTTCATACTTACATAGATAGCTAGAAGACTTAAATAAGGTTGGCTTTGCTACTACTCCAGGCTTAATGTGCAACCCACTGGTAAGTAACTTCATTTCCTCTGATTGAATCTTTTGACAAATCTCAGCCTCGGAAAAGGTAGTTGGTAAATTGAGCCTACGATTGATCAGACTGATCGATTGTTCGCCAAACCGATCAACGCTAACGCGCTCAAACTCATATTCAGTTTCTTCGTACAAAACAGAGAAGCCGCTTTGGATGGCATATGGCATCATTTGCACTCTCCTTGCAATGGGTACACCATGCTCAAGGGTTGATATTCAAAACAATGATTCAGGGTGATTTGACGCTGCCCTACGCAGTGCAAAATATGGTCTGTTAATAGACCAGTTATCGCCTGTAAGTCTTCGACCCGAATACCTTTGGGATAGCGATTAACTACATCAATAATGGCCTGGCTTTGCTGCGCTGGTATGGCTAACTTTGCACAGCGATGGATATAGGTCGCATTGAGGTGACGATTCTTTTTCTCGATATCTAGATCGGTCATCAATTCGTAAACAACCCCATTGGATTTGAAATAACGATGTGCAGCCAAAATCTTTTCCCATGTCTGGGGTTCTTGTGCAAATACATCTGGTTTAGCTTCTATATAGGAAGGCGGCAGTGATTTATAGGTCACGAGAAAGTCTGGCGTGTACTGACCATAGATACCCAAGTCAAATGTTTGAGGTTGGGCATCTATCCGCAAAACCTCGGGGTTAAGAGAAACAATAATGGCGCAATCACGCTCCAGATCAGATTCACAAACAATCAAATCACGTTGAAGAAAGGGAATGTTGAGATATGTAATGCGGCGATGCGGGGCTTTACGCTTACCTCCTGGCTGTCTTGCTAAAGGCAGGGGCTTGTGTTGAAAGTTGTTGGTGCGAGAATAGTATTTCCCGTTTTCTTGGTAGAACTGAAACATGGATAACTCCTTTGTGACATATTGATTTGGGAGTTCGCGGTTTTTTAGGCAAAAACTCCCCCTGACCGCGTGAGCGGTTTATCTAAAAAACTGAGGGAATCTATTTGCTTGTCACAAAGAAACGGATATACTTTGTTTACAGACGTAGTAACCCGATTTAATCGGTCAAGCCAATTTAACCCTCAGGGTCGAGTTGGCTTTTTACATTTTGCTTGCCCCCATTTCTTCTAAAGAGGTGGCTACGTCTACCGGCCACGTGGCTAGATTCGCGGCTAAGCTGTTCAATTGAGCATTGAAGGATTTCTCACCAAGGCGGAGATATCTCTTTAATAGAATGAAATACTGAGATTGCTGTTGGAAAAATGTTGTCCGTAATCCATTGAGGTCAGCTTTTGTTACGCGCTGAAATAAAGGATGAGACTTTTTGATATCGCGAGCATTGCATGGGAAGTCTTTAATGGCTTCGTTGCAAAAGCTATTGCGTAGATCTGGGTCAATTTGATGGAAAGACCTGGTTATGCAGGCCTTAAGACCAGTTGTAATGATGCTAGATGCATTCATATTGCTTGACTACTTTCCGAAGGACCATCCCCTTGAAGGACGGCAGTTATATTTGAGTGAGGTTCAATTATAGGCCTTGTAAGGGTATTTGTCAAGCGGAGATTGTAAAACCCAGTTAATGTCAATAGTTTTATTAATTTTTTTGAAAATAATTTTCGATTCTCTTTGGCTATTAAGTGGCTTATCCAGACTGAGTTTTCTTGTGGCACTTTCATAAAGCCTCTTTAGATTTACATACAACACCAATCCCCTTAACCATTAAGGAATCAATGGAGGTTTTGAGGGCTAAGTGGCAATGCGTAGGAGCAGGGGTATGGCCAGACAGGCTATACCGAACTGGTTTATTTAATCTTTTGGTCACTTGGTATGAATATTTAAAGAATTCTCATTTTGAAATAGGGTTCACCTAAACTCAAGGAACCATGAATCCGATTCAAACGTCCCCAGTCGAAGAGTTGAAGCAGAAAAAACTCCGTGGAGGGCAAAAGAAGGCGCCCCTCGAAAAAGCGCGCGTTAGGTTATGGGCCTTAGAAGTAAAGAGCTGCACCAAACTTAGTTACAAGGCTTTAGATGAAATGTTCTTAGGTGATCCCGAGGAGACTTTTGATGAGCCACCAAAGGTGTTTGAAAAGATTAGTCGCAATGGTGTTTCCCCGGGTAGTAAAGGCCGAATTAGTCTTGCTGAATTGATAAAAGGGGTTAATGATCACCCTGATTTTGAAGGCACAGCGATTGTTTTTAATTCCAAACTCTGGGAGTTGTTTGAACTTAAAACAATCAGCGAGCAAGAAATATTTAGCCGTATTGATGATGTATTTCGCGAGCATGGAGTGGAAAGATATCCACTTCCAAAGATAGAAAGCTGGCGCTACGGACGCAATCCAGATGTCGATGTTCAGCATCCAGTCAATCCAATGGAAATGTTGCGACTACAAGCCGCAGATTTAAATGAAATAACTCGGGTATATCTGATGATTCTTTATTATTTTTTTGCTAAAACAACAATATCGGCCCGTTTTGAACGGGTACTGAAGATACATACCGATTCATTAAAAGACTATCTTGAAGAAAGGCTTGGGGATTTTGGCCAAGAGTGTTTTTTGGAGGCCCTCAAGAGAGTTCAGAATATTCAGGTAATTCGCGTTTTTGAACCGTCCTAGCCAGCAAGCTTCAGTCCCTTATTTAGTCTCTTGCAGCCATTCAAGACGGGGTAATTTTAGAGATTTGGTCGTCTCAGACCGGCCAATGAGTGTCATATGCAAAAAAAGACCACAGCTATTAATTGTCTTACTTGTGGACTAGAGAGATTATTTGACCAAAGCTGGTTTTAGGAGGTGTAAGGGGTAAAATTTACCTACTATTTAGTGTTTAAATTTTCTTAATTGATAATTCTCGTGCTGGATTTTGATTGGCAGTTATGTATAGGATAAATTCTTCAGCTGATTTTGATGGATCTTGTAAGAACTCACTTTTTTTAAGTCCAACCTGAACTTTGCCCTCGTCATTAACTTCGCTCTTAAAAAAATAAACAGGGAATTTATTGAGTGATGAAAATTCAAATAGGCTTGGGCTAATAAACTGAAATAATTTTCCGTCTGAGTAGTCAACCGAGCAAACGCATAAATTAGCCTTGTGCATAGAGTTTCTCAGGCGTATAAAGGAAAAAAGATCGCGAGGAATAACTTCAATATACCCCTCTCTACCTGATCTTGTAAGGGTGTCACGTATATCATTATCGGAGGAAATAATGGACACCTTCCTTCCGAACGGAGCCATAATGGTTGGTAGAAAAGCAAATCCAGTATGTACGCCGCATACGGTAGCTGGTCCGGCAAGCTTGCCAAGCTCTTCAAATGTTTCTTTATTAGACAGCTGGATGGTTGGGCATAAATCTAGTCCATACTGCCTAATTATTTGAACAATGAGCAGCAAAAGCAATTCATTTTTTGTTAGCTGTGTATCACAAAATAGCTTGCCGACCGGCAAGTGTTGGGCAATTTCCAAATTCTTTGAAGCAAATCTCCATACATCCAAAAAAAGAATTTCTAGATTGGGTTTCGGATTGAGATTTAGGGCTCTCTTAACGGCATCGCGAATGATGCCAATGACTGGTGATAGTCCTTGATATGGATCCATATTAACAAATTAAAGCAGCTTTAAGTTATTCAGTAATTCCGCTAGAGTGGATTGATCGGTCAAATTATCAATATCTATTTTTAATTTGCATGAATCCTCAAATGCTACTGATAGGCTAATTAAGTGCAATGAATCCATTCCTAAATCTAACATCGTCATGGGCAGCGCATCAACAGCAGGTAAATTAATGACTTTAGCTTGATCGACTATTTTTAGTAGATTCTCAAAACTATGAATTTCAGTAGGGGTCATTTTTACCTTAAAGTAAATGTTAGGTTGAAATCTCTTAAATATTTTACGGGCGCAATCTTTGGGTGGTGTCTGAGGAATAAATGCCACTCTGCAATAAATGAATTAATGACACTTATTGAAATTGTTTGTCCAATACAAGTGTGGACTCCTTTGCCAAATGAAAATGAGCGCTCATTACTCTCCAGGTTATTTGTGCCCATATGTTTATGCACTAGAGATGGGCAAACATACAACTCTTGATTTTTTGCTATCGTGAAGTCACCTATTGAAAAATTCTCCAGCGCCCTTCTTCCAATAAAGTTAACTGCTGCAGCATCTCGAATTAATGTTTTAGCATCCCAAGCCGCTCCAATGTCTGGATCCTTCGTCACCCCGTATATTAGGGTTCCCTCAAGCGCTTCAAAGCCTGCAACAATGACGGCTAAAAGTGTCCATATTTCTGAAGGATCTCTTTTTTGACGAAGTAAAGTTTTTTCTAGGAATTCTTTTAGTGCATTTAATTTACTTTCAACATCGACTACTTTCACCAATGGGTGAGTCAAAAAGAAAAGTTTGGGGGGTAGAGGAGGGATTTCAGTTTGGCTAATATTTAGATCCTGAGCCAAAATTTCACGGAAGAATCCGCTAATATAATTAGCCACTAATTGAATTGGATTGATTACATCATCCGTTGAGATTGATGAAAAAAAATTGGTTGTATAGTCTGGCAACCAAATCTGCAATTCCTCTTCGATTAATCTATATTTCTTGGAAAAGATTTTTCGAGACTGAAGGTGATCTTCGCCGTGAAGTAGAACTGGAGACCATTTAAAAATATTATCAATTGTTGGGAGGCTTCGATCGGGAAGTCTAAGCAGCTTTTTGTAGTACTCAATAAAATTGGTGGGTGCAAGCTTATCTGACTTAAGCAGAGCTAAAGATAAGCTCTCACCGTAAACTAAGATTGCTGGCTGGTCTGAGTTGTCTAGGGCTATCCATTCATTTTGCAGATTTAGTGAGCTAGGCTCATTTATGTATTGCCTAAGGCGAAGTAGATAAGACATAGTTTGGTTAATTAGACAAACGACTAGCAATAAGAATTTATATAAGTTTTTATATTGTATGCGTTAGAAAAAGTGGTGATTCCTTTTGATTTCTACCGATCCCCGGGGGCAATTTTCTATTTATATTGGTCAACTTTGGTTATACAATTTTTGATAATAAGAGCCTGAAGTGCATTCTAGGTAGAACTAATACTCCAAATTGAATCGGTTTTATGGGTTTTTGCTGTATTTGGTAATATACGTTCACTCACCATTCATTTATAAAATTCTTGCTTAACTCCAAGTAGACCTCCGTGAATAAAACCTATCGCCTTATCTTTAATAAGTCCCTTGGGGTCCTACAGGTATGTTCGGAGTTGGTCAAGTCAAGCTCTAAGTGCTCATCAAATTCAACAAATAGAGAAAAGCCCCCTATTTTTAACTTCAAGCACCATGTTTTGACTGTCGCTATTACTAGCTTTTGTGGGGTAGCTTCCAGTCAAGCGTTTGCACAGACTGCTCCCGGGGGCGATGGGGGCAGCGCATCAGGCCCTAGCGTTGGTGTTGCCGGGCTAGGAGCTGGCGGTGGTGGCAGTGGGGGTATAGGCGGTATCAATTTAAGCGAAATAGGTGGTGGTGGCGGTGGTGGTGGAGTATCAAATGGTGGTAATGGCGGGAATGGTTCTACAGGCACTGGTGGTCTGGGAGCCGTCGGCAGTAGTGCCGTGGACGGCTCACCAGGCTCACTCAATAGCGCCGGTGGTGGTGGTTCAACAAAATTAGTTATCAGTTCTGCAAGTGGAGCCGTTACAACCTCACAAGATATTACCGGCGGGGCTGGCGGCGATGCCGGTATGTTGGCTCCTAATATCCTGGGTGCTGGCGGTGGCGGTGGCGGTGGCGTTGGAGTATATGGCTCACCAGGATCTCTTTTGACTAATGGGCCATGGATCATTACTGGAGGGGCTGGCGGATTAGGCGGGGCTGCTGCAGGGGCTGGCGATGGTGGATCCGGCGTATTTGGAGATGCCATTAATGTAGTTAACAACGGAAGAATTATTGGCGGTGCCGGAGGGGTGGGGGGGGATACTGGCGGCACAAGTGGGGCGGGTGGTGCTGGATTAAGCGGCGCTGGACTTAGCTTAACAAATAATCTCGGTGCTACTATTTCTGGCGGAGTTGGCGGAGTCGGTAGCGGAGGCGCCCTAACATCTGGGGCGGGTGGAAATGGCGTCAGTATACTTTCATCCCTTACTACATCTATTTTGATTAATGATGGTTCAATAAATGGTGGCGCGGGTAGCGCCGGTTTGTATGCTAACTTCTTAGGTGCAGGTGGTGCTGGTGTTGGCGGGTCAAACTTTGCGCTTACCAATCACTTGGGTGCAACTATTACGGGCGGTTCTGGCGGCATATCTTTGGGCGGAAGCGGCGATGGCGCTGGCGGTGCCGGTGTCTTAGGTGACAACTTTTCTCTTGTAAACTCCGGCTCCATCATAGGGGGCAACGCTGGCGGATCGGCGAGTGCTGGGGCTGGCGTGAGTAGTAGTTCACTTTTTTCGATTACAAATAATGCTGGTGCCACTATTACCGGAGGCTCTGGAGGCAACGGGGGCGCAGGTGTTGAGGTTCAGACGGGCGGGGTCTTAACGACCTTAACTAACTTGGGTAGCGTTACTGCGGGTGGTACTGGTACTTTCGGAATTACAAACGCCGGAGTAATCACCACTCTAAATAATGCTCAAGGTGGTATTGCTTCAGGCGGTCCTGCTGCACAAACTGCGCTAACTTTTAGTGGTATTTTGCCAGCTAACTACAACATTATCATTAATAGCCCAACTTATTATGGGCAGTTAAATTACGATCCATCAAGCCTTCCCAGCACAACAATTTTTGGTGTTGCTACTGGCTCATACGTTACACAATTACTCTATACCGGGGTTATATCCGGTGTAAACTCGGGCTACTTTTCGGACCTTTTGGGATCCTTTGGCCTTGCTAATTGGAGCTTGCTTGAAGAAGGTAGTTCTGGAATTTGGGATCTTGCTTTTAATCGATTGCCTGCCACTGATATTGCTGGTGCCGGTACCATCTACCAATCTTCCGACCTAGGTACTTCAGTTAACCCTATTTTTGATGGCGGCACCTTACAAGTTTCTTCAACTGGAATTATTGCTAATAACTTTACCGTCAATAGTAACAATGGTGTGATTGATCAAAATGGTGTGGCTTCTAATTTCACAGGGATCATTTCCGATGCGGTTAGTGGCACTCCTGGCTCAATTGCAATTACCAATACTGGTAGCGGCGGTTCCGTTACGTTTAGCGGGATTAATACCTATACTGGCTCCACTACCATTAATAGCGGCGCCACCTTGGCATTGGCAGGCATAGGTTCCATTGCTACTTCTAGCGGAGTTACTAATAACGGCACATTTGATATTTCCAATACAACTAGTGGTGCAAGCGTTAAAGCAATCTCAGGGACTGGCACAACCAATTTAGGCACTCAAACCCTAGCCATTACCAATGCTACCGGTAATTTATCGGGTGCAGTCACTGGCTCTGGTGCTATCAATATCGCTGGCGGCAATCAAACTCTATCAGGAAATAACTCTGGCTTTACGGGTGGTGTTTCGGTTCAGTCAGGCGCCGCCCTCACGATTCCAGCAGCTAGCGCTTTGGGTACTGGCACATTGGCTTTGGTGGGAAGCAGCACTGTTCCGGCTACCTTGAATGTAACCGGTACAACCACCATCGCTAATGCTATTACCGTTGCTGGCGATCCCGTCTTTAATATTGCAACAGGCACCACTACTACCGTCTCTTCACCTATCGTAAATGGTGGTGTAGGAGGCAATGCACCCGGAGATGTTGTTGTGGCAGGAGGGGGTACTTTAGATTTAACGGCTACCAATACCTATACTGGCTTAACTTCAGTAGGCGCTGGTTCTACTTTGGCTTTAGCAGGATCAGGTTCTATTGCCAACTCTAGTGGAGTGACTAACAACGGCACCTTCAACATTGCGAGCAAAACAGGCAACGTTACCGTAGCGAACTACACACAAGGCTCTGCGGGTAATCTGGCGATGAGCTTTGCCCCAGCTGCCAATCAACGCCTGAATGTTTCAGGAGCCGCAGTATTGGCAGGCGGTCTAGCCCTAACAGCGACTGCCGGAACATACTCTGCTGGCAAGTACACTCTGTTGACTTCGGCTGGTGGCGTTACAGGTACTTTTAGCTCACTAAACGCTAACTTATCCAATTACACTAATTTGGCTTATGCACTTTCTTATGATGCGAATGATGTTTACCTCAGCCTCTTTAGTAATGGACCTTCCACTGTCAATACTCAGCAATCTTTAGTCAATACATCTCAGGCACTGCAAGGTACCTTTACTATCCTCAATACTGCGCTGACTAATAGCTTTACCTACGACTGCCAAGTTTTTGACCGAAATAATATTTGTATTTCTGCTGGTGGTCGTAATACGGCAGTATCTGCATACAATGGTTTAAATAACACCAGTGCATTGCTGATTGCCGCTTATCGTCCGCATCCCAACTATCGTATTGGCGTCTATGCTGACCAAAACCTTTCAACTAATAATGCTGGCATTACAGTCAATCTTGGTAACAACACTCCATTGATCGGTCTGTTTGGTGCATGGAATGAAAGACTGGATGGCACCGGCACTGAAGTTAAGGTATCAGCCGCCTATGGTCAAAAGAATTCAACCGTAACAAGACAAGTGGTTGGTACTGGTTCGGGTTCTTCTGAGGCGGGTAGCGGAGGTGCTCCAATCAACAGTCAAGGAGCTCAAGTGACTGCTAAATATGGCTTTGGCATTATGGAGAATGTCATCGTCTCACCATATATTGGAATGCGCTACACCCAGAGCAATATGAATGGCTATACCGAAAGTACATCAAGTTCTGTAACGGCCCCATTGACTTACTCGGCACTCAATACCAACGCTACAACTGCATTGGCTGGTGTTGGTGCTCAATACCGATATATTCCGCAAGCAACTGTCTTTGCAAGTGCCGGTGTGGAAACCGACACCAATACTGCTAATGGCACTTATGCTGCTACCGGAGTTAGTGGTTTAACCCCGATTAATTTCAATATTAATCCGGTGAAAACAAGACCCACAGCTACAATTGGCGCTTACTATGACATTGCGAAGAACCAGCGTCTAGGTATTACCGGCATCTACAGACAAGAGCCATATCAGGCCGTTCAATCAACTACGGTGATGGCGACTTATACGGTGGGTTTGTAATCAAACTGATTTAGCTTCAAAGAGAAGCTCGCTTCGGCGGGTTTTTTCTTGTCTATAAAAGGCTGCTTTGGGTCGATATTTGCCTCCAGTAGCTAACTAGCTTGAATGACTGCTTTTGAGATTTCTAGAGTCCTTGCTGATGCCATTAATTCAGCGCAAAGTGGTATTCCCTTTCACACAAGGAGAATGTCATGGAACAGCTTATTGCAACTACGCATAAAGAACCCTGGAACAAAGGCAAACTGACAGGGCAGAAAGCACCGCTTAAGTTAAAAGATATTTGGGCCATTCGAGTCCGATTGCAACTCAATGGCAGTAAGCGAGATTTGGCTCTTTTTAATTTGGCTATCGACAGCAAATTAAGAGCTTGTGACCTAGTTAAGTTAAAAGTTCGAGATATCGCGACTGGAGACCATGTTTCATCTAGAGCCAACATATTGCAACAAAAGACCCATCGACCAGTTCAGTTTGAAATTACCGAATTAACAAGGACTGCAGTTGAGCAATGGATTCGGGCAGATAGTTTGCACTTGGAGGATTATCTCTTTCCCAGTCGGATTAAAGAATCTCCACATTTATCGACTAGGCAGTACGCTAGGATTGTGCATAGTTGGGTTTGCTCTATTGGTTTGGAGTCAGCAAACTATGGAACGCACACCATGCGCCGCACTAAGGTTTCTTTAATCTATCGCCGGACTAAAAACCTACGAGCAATTCAGTTACTGCTCGGCCATACCAAGCTAGAAAGCACAGTTCGTTACCTAGGCATTGAAGTAGACGACGCTTTAGAGATGGCAGAACAAACTGAGGTTTGAAATTGGGGAGGCTGCGTTAATGCCATCGCCGCAGTCTGCCCCTCTCTTATAAGCAGACAATCAGATGGACTTTGGGCGATAGGCTCAATCCGACCCTAAGCGGCCGTTCAAAGCCCAAAGCAATTACTTAACCAAATTAAATAATTGGCTGCCAATTTATCTTCATGACTCACCAGCTTGTCTTGCAACATTAGCGTAGGATGAGGCCTGAGAGGTTGTGTAAGCAGTTTCAGCCTTTGATACAGAATTGCTTGTAACCTCAATAAGCACTGGATCGTCAAGCACAAGTGCGGCATTGTGAGCAATTTTGCAAGATACAAGACAAAGTCTTGCTAATTCTTCAGCGTTAATTGCCTCTTTAAGCGAGGCGATGGTAGCCAAATGAGTATGTGAAGATAGTTTAGTAAATCGCTCATTGACGATCACATAAGCGTGACTTAGATTGTCGACTTCATGCCTTAACGCCACCACTCTATCTAGCAAGTGCTGCGCATAAGCATTAATCTTATTTTCAGGCTGATCATTGATTTGTATTACGTCTTTTTAGTCTATTGCATTCTCAGCTATTAAATTGAAGTGATCTTCTTCCAATTTGAATGCCTCTACTAAAAGGGGGTCAAATTGAGTGCCGACTTTGGACACAATCTCGTTAACCGCATCCTTATGAGTCCATGCGTTTTTATAACTTCGCTTACTGATTAAGGCGTCATAAACGTCGGCAATTGCCATAAGTCGTCCCGCTAATGGAATGTCATCCTTGGCTAAACCTTTTGGGTATCCTGTTCCGTCCCAGCGCTCATGATGCGCCTCTGCCACATCTATTGCGGTATTAAGAAAGTCGCTCAAGCTAGTGTTTTGCTTCTTGGCAGCCCGTAGAATGTCTGCGCCATAAGTAGTGTGCTTTTTCATCTCAACCCACTCCTCTGGCGTTAACTTCTCCTTCTTATGAATAATTGCATACGGTATCTTGGTTTTACCAATATCGTGAAGTTGGGTGGTTTTAAACAAGCGCTCAATAATTTGGTTGGTAAGCTCTCCGGGGAACAGGTTCATGTCCTTGGCTCTATTGGCTAACGTCTTGACGTATTGCCGCGTCCTTATTCCATGATTAGCCGTCTCAATATCATTGTGAGTTGCTAATTCATAAAGCCCTATTAAGGTTTGTTCCGTAGAGTTTTTGGCATCGTAAATGCGTACCGTCTTTCCACCCTCACTTTTAGCCCAATACATAGCCTCATCAGCCCAATCAAGAATGCTATTTGCCTCAGTGTCATCACCGCCAAACATAGCAACACCAATGCTGCCAAAACATTGATAATCAATTACCGCAACTGGATCATGATTCTGATGAACATGCACTTTATAAGGCGCAGCCATGCTAGCAAGTATTTTATTTGCGACCTCTTCAGCTTCAGCCCTAGCTTCTACTAGATTGCCATTCAGTCTGCTTAACAAGATTACAAACTCATCGCCACCATAACGGGCAACCGTATCTGTTTCGCGCACACAGTGTTGCAATCGTTTTCCAACTGCTATTAAAAGTTCATCACCTGCCTCATGTCCAAATTCATCATTAAGGAGCTTAAACTTGTCTAAATCTATAAAAATAGCGGCGCTATAACTATCCCAACGTTTGTTGTTGGCAATAATTTGCCATAGCCGATCATTTAGCAATCTTCTATTTGGCAGGCCCGTTAACTCATCATGGAAAGCCAACTCATTTACTGCACTAAATGCCAATGCCGATGCTTTTAGGCTGACGGTATTTTTCTCAATAACTTTGGCAAGCTCCTCAAGTGCCATTTGTTTCTCAGCAGCATCAGCGTCATTCTCCCTGATAGTAGCGCGCAAGGCGGCCATAGCAATGTCACCAGCCCTGATAATTTCCAGACTATTTTTTTGTAGGATTTTTAAAGCTTCAAGCGCAACGTCACCAGCTTTTGCAGCTTTCTCAGCCTTTTCAGCCCGCAACTCCATTAGGTCTAGTGGCGATGCAATTTCAACCAGCTTTCTTTTCTCTGATTTGATAGACGCATTTAGTTCATCAACCGACCTTAATAAGTCAGATAGTCTCTGTCGGCTGCTACCGTTTGATTTTGTTGCTCGACCTTTATCCTTCATCTACTCAGAATACGCCTGAATATGACGTGAATACTTATTCTGTTGAATATTTATTGGTTTATGCACCGCTTCAGAACATTTTTGAATACTTCCTATTGGCACTCTTAAGGGAGTATTGTTGACACATAACATCAATAAGGAAATAAATAATGAGTCAAGAACTCGAGCTAGTCTATAAAAAACTAGCAGAAATGCAGGCTGATTTAGAAGATCTACGCAATACCTATAAGGGTGTTAGTAAAAGCTATTTGGTTGCCCTGTCATCACTAAATGAACTAACCCTTCAGTCATCTGAAGCTGCCAAGCGCGCAGCTAAATCGACCGAGCAATCTCGAATAGCCGCAATGAATGCCATGATGGCCGCAAAAGAAGCCTCAGGAAATCCAACATTGCACAAGGTTGTTGAAACAGCAGTCACGGCAGCAGTTGCAGCGGCTTTGGCAGCTGTAGAGTCGGCAGCAGCAGCTGCCGCGGCTGCGGCGGCGGCTTCAGCAGCGGTTGCCCACCAAGCAGAGGAGTCATTGCTAAAAGCGTCTACCGAGGCCGCAGCGGCATCAAGGATGGCGGCTGATTCTGCGGCTGAGGCAGTACGTTTATCCAACCAAGCCAGAGAGATTGTGGACGCAGTAAACAAAAAGTCTTAAATGTAAGGATCTATTTGAGTCTGCAGTTGGCCGATTTGAGGCATCTGGGTCTAGCGCACCCCATTGGACAGTTTCCGACCCATTTGAGTCATTAAGCCCTTTACATACCAATCGTATAAGTCGCCATCACACTGGTAGTAGACACTGCTTGAAATGGCTCTTGGCGGTAGATGCCATTGATACCTAAACGCTGGTTCTTCTCTATATCGTAATAAGCCCCAATAGTAGCGGTTGGCCTGGTTTTAACGGGATTAGCATTAAAGTTGATTGGCGTTAATCCAGTTACTCCAGTAGCAGAGTAAGTACCATTAGCTGTATTGGTATCTGTTTCTACACCAACACTTCCAAAGACCCCTGCTTGAGGAATAAACCTATAGGAAGCGCCAAGGCCAGCCAAGGCAGTTGTTGCGTTGGTATTAAGCGCTGAGTAAGTTAGTGGTGCTGTAACTGTGGCGCTAGTGCCTTCGGTATAGCCGCCCATATTGTTCTGGGTATAACGAATGCCGACGTATGGAGCAACAATTACGTGTTCTACAACTCCAAAGCCATACTTAGCCGTTACTTGTGCACCTTGGCTGTTTAGCTGCGAAGAACCGGAGCCCGCCTCAGATGTACCGACCACTTGACGATTGATGGTCGTATTCTTTTGGCCGTAAGCTGCGGATACTTTTACTTCTGCACCAGTTCCATCAAGACGCTCATTCCAAGCACCAAACAGGCCAATTAGCGGCGTGTTATTGCCGAGGTTAACCGTTGATCCAGCATTGTTTACCGATAGGTTTTGATCAACGTACGCGCCGATACGATAGTTTTGATGTGGGCGATAAGCTGCAATCAATAAACCGCTCGTGTTGTTCAGGCCATTGGCAGCAGATACTGCAGTGTTACGACCACCCACTGAGATACAAACCCCGTTAGCGCCAAACTCATTACAGTCGTAAGAGAAGCTATTTGCCAGAACAGAGTTTTGCAGTGTGTAGATGTTTTGTAATGCTGATGCGGTGTTTACTAAAGATTGCTGGGTGTCAGCTACGTTAGGAGTGAATACCAAATACACATCATTGGCATCGTAGGCTAATCCGTAACCCAACCTTGTGTAAGAAGACAGGTTGGTTGTTAGATTGCCAAATGAACCTGTGACACCGCCATTAGCAGTTAGTAAGGTGTACTTACCCGGAGCATAAGATCCAGAGCTAGCAGTTAGAGATAGACCGCCAGCTAATGACGCTACGCCAGCTACATTTAATTTTGGTGTATTGCTTGGTGCTATGCCCATCGCCAAAGTACCAGTAGTACCTTGGGTGTAACTAGCAACACTCACGTTACTAGTCTTTCCAGCGATGTTAAACGTGCCGTTATTGGTAACGTTGCTTGATGCGGCAATTAAACCGGCGCCAGATAAAGCTAAGGTAGAGCCGGCAGTGATACTAGTCAGTCCAGTATATGTATTGGCAGCAGTTAAGGCCAAGATACCGCCACCTTCCACCACCACATCGCCTGCAGTAACCCCATTGGTAATTGGGCTGCTAATGGTTGTCGTTGTGCCAGATGCTACATTAAATACTGGGTCGCCAGACACGGTTAATTGATTATTCAGTGTCATTGAGGCAGTCGTAGTTAAGGTAGCTGGAATGGTGCTGCTTCCGACCAACGCTAAGGTGCCTGAGCCAATATTGTTGGCTGAACTAATAGAAAGATTAGCGCCGGCTTGTACTTCCGTTCCGCCAGAGTATGTATTGTTGCCTGATAGGGCTACAGAACCGCCAGCCCCACTATTAACAATCGTGAGCTTTCCATTAACGCCTGCTCCACTATTGGTGATGTTGCCGGTGAAGTTTGATGCAACTCCATTTTGATCAATCACGCCGTTGTTGCTAGTGATAGTGAATGATGGGGTAACCGATCCTGCATTAGATACCTGCAAGGTGCCACCATCAAAGACAGGGTTTACTGTCGTGCCAAGATTGGAAGACTGATAGATAGTTCCTGCCCCAGTAATATTGGTTGCAACTGGTGGTGGAGGTGCGAGTGCAGCAACCACCAAATCCCAAGTTGTAGGGTTCGCACCAGCGATTAACTCCCACTTGTATGAGCTATTGAAGTTAGTCCAGGTGTTAAAGATTGAGCTGTAGTTGGTAATGTTTGAACTTGTTAACCCTGACAAGACAGCAAGGTAAGTTTGCGCCGAAAGGATAGAAGAAGAATCGACACCAAAAGTTAAACCGCCAGTAATAGAAAATCCAGCAAGTTGACCGTAATGGTTCGTGTCATTAATGATGATGTTGTAGTTAGTAGGAAGCGTGCCTGTGTAAGTTAACGGACCAGCTATATTACCTTGACCTTGCAAGTTGTTCAGGGTAACAATGGAACTGTAGGCATCCGATCGAATACCGTAACCCGAAGTACCAATTATTGAACCCGTATTAGTTAATTTTGTAATGGTGGCTCCGACTAAAGATATGCCATCTGCACCACCACTAATTGTTCCGGCATTTTTTAAGGTCGTAATACTTGAGCCGGGATCCAGGGTAATAGCAGTACCACCGCTTACATTAGCTCGAATCTCGCCTCCAAAATTATTATTCAAGGTGTTAATGATTGATCCCGAGTCCAGTGATAGGGCGTTACTGCTAGGGACAGTAGCCTCAATTACACCGCCAAGATTATTGTTCAACTCGCCAATTGAGCCGCCACTGTAAATCGCATTTGCCCCACCACTTATTGTTCCGGCGTTCGTTAAAGTCGGAATGCTTGAATTAACATCTAAATTTAAGGCAACGCCACTAGTAGCAAGCGACTGAATCAAGCCACCAGAGTTATTGCTTAAGGCTCCAATCCTACCGTCGCTGTAAATAGCATTATTGCTGTCAGTGATAGCGCCAGAATTGCTGATATTTTCAATTGTGGATCCAGTGCTATTGGATATACCCCCAGTAATGATGCTTGCGCTGGTAGAGTTCCGAATCAAATCAATCTGGGACCCCCCAAAATTACTGATGCCGTCAGCGATAGTGCCACTATTTATAATTCCACCAGAAATAACCGAAAAAAATGGAGCACTGCTTCCGGTATTAGCGATGCCGCCGATAATAAAACCACTATTTTCAATCCCATGAACAATTGAAGCGCTGGATATAGTGCCATCACTTTGGATGCCGCCAGTTATAGACCCAGAATTTTGGATTTTATTGATCACGGGGCCCTGGTTACCCCAAGAGACTATGCCGCCATCAATTGAGCCCAGATTTTGAATATTACCAATGTGTCCTTGATTATTTATTGCGCCTCCAGTGTAATTTCCAGAACCGCCGTCAGAAATTACGCCCCCAGATATTGTTTTACTTAGGCTATTTGTAATATCTCCACCATGGGGACTTAAATAAGAAATCCCTGATGAGGTTGAATTAGATATAGATCCATTATTAGTTAGATTGAAGGTTCCATTTGAATTCGCCTTAAGAGCAAACGCTCCTGTAGCTCCGACTGAACTGTTTACAGTAAGGTCATTAGCAATCCATACCACATCATTACAAGGACTATTTATTACACCAGGGCTGGTAATGCAAGCAGAGTTTGCTGCTAACGCCACATGACTTAATATTAATGTGACGAAAAATACTAGAATATTTTGAGTAAATGCCCGTGCATTGACGTTTTGGAGCCGAGAATTCATGAGTGATGGAACAAGGATTGGTATTACAGAATTTTATTTTTCCGTTCATTTTTTCCATCTACGAATTCACTCCTAAACTCTACGAATTAAAGCCTTATTTCTACGAATTAATGCTTTCTGGTTGTATTGTTAAATCCGCTAGCTAGAATGTCGTCATGAAATCAAGATTCTCTAGCTACAACCTAGAATGGCTCACTAATACCCCTGCGTTTCGTATTGATGCTGATGCTAGTGTTGAGCGAATGCCTATGCCTATTAGCCCAGAACTAGGCAAAGGATCGATGGAAGTTCAGAGACTCACAATGGGGATGACTTTATTTCACGGGGTCCATACGTTTGAGCCTGCTGCAAAGGGAGCGCTTGTTCCACTCACGGCATTTACCTCCGACTTTCCAGAACCCACATTGAGCGTACAAGTTGCAACGCATGGCCAGTTTGCTCATCACGAGCAATTTCCCAAGGTCAACTTAATATTTAATCAAGGCAATGACTTATTTAGATACGGCGACAAGGTGGATACTCAATCCTATCTTGATGGGTCAAACGATAGTGAGATGACGGCCATGTTCATCGGTCGCTCTGTGCTTGATTCAATTCTTGGTGAAGAGTCTAGTGAAACGCTTTTGAAATGGCTTGGGTTAACACCTGCACCACAGGCCTTAGTCAAAACATGCCCAATCTTCATCTCCAACCTATTGCGCAGCACTCATACAAACAAAATGCATGGAGAAGCCAAAAAACTATTCTCCCAAGCAAAGGTTGTTGAGTATTTAAGCGCTTTATTGGTTCATTCCAATACTGAGCCCAGCAAAACATCAGTAAATCAAAAACGACGAGTAATAGTAAGAGGTTTACATCAATATCTATTGGGTTTAGAAGGCGCCCTACCTACCCTGAGCGAGATTTCAAAACAGCATGGAATATCGGTCCGTCTTCTGAATGCTGAATTTGTTAAAGAGTATGGTGAATCAATTTATTCATTTGTAGTGAATCATCGCCTCAATCAAGCTCACATGGTCCTTGAAACCACAAACCTACAGATGAAAGTTCTAGCTGATAACTTGGGCTATTCACACGTGAATCACTTCATCACCGCTTTTAAGAATAAGTTTGGTTATTCACCTGGAACATTGCGCAAGTAGCACGTCCGATTCTGGCCGTTCTCTGCCACCCCATAAGAGCCACCTGAACGTCTCGTAACCGGACACCTCCGAGTCAGGTCAAACCGACACTAAATCGTCAGGGCTGCGATGGGCTGATGTTGACTGCAAAGCAGTCCGTCACCCTACTTGCTAATGGCTAGCTCAAAATGACCCATAGCAGTCAATGCGAAGTCATAAGTTCGTCATATTGATCTTGTTATAATTTAATTGTCACTAGGGAGTAGCCTCTCTTCTCTACAGAAGATGGCTTACATCAACATACTTGAGCTTAGGCTTATGGTGTAAGCGGTTTAAATACTTGGCAAGACTTTTGACTACAAACACTTACTTAGGCTGTGGGTGTGTTGTAGTCATTTGTTTATGTCACAGCCTAGAGGACTATCAAAATGGATTCACTCTTAATCTCTACTGGCGTTGTGGCTCTTGCTGAAATGGGCGATAAAACCCAATTGCTGGCATTTATTCTTGCGGCTCGTTTTAAGAAACCGATTCCCATCATTTTGGGTATCCTTGCCGCAACTATCATCAATCACGGCTTAGCTGGTGCTCTAGGGGCTTGGATTACTTCAATGGTTAATCCTGAAGTTTTGCGATGGATTCTTGGTGCATCATTTATTGGCATGGCAATTTGGACTTTGATACCCGACAAGATTGAGGAAGAAGAGACTCAAGTGGCAAAACACTTAGGTGTATTTGGCGCAACCTTCATCACCCTTCTTCTTAGCGGAGATGGGAGACAAGACACAACTAGCCACCATCGCATTAGCGGCTCACTATGCAGCACCACTTGCTGTTGTAGTTGGAACAACCTTAGGAATGCTCATTGCGGATGTACCAGCAGTATTTGTAGGTAATAAGTTTGCGGCAAAGATTCCAATGAAGTTGGTTCACTCCATTGCCGCTGCTATTTTTGCGATTATGGGTGTGTTGACGTTACTTGAAGTTGATAAGCTATTTTAAGGAAATACAATGACTTGGATAATCACAAAATACTTGCTGACAGCGGGGATGGTTGTATTCATCAGCGAAGTAGCCAAGCGAAGTGATAGGTTGGGTGGTTTTATTGCCGCCCTGCCTTTGATGACTTTACTAACTCTGACTTGGCTTTACATTGAGAGCCAGCCAGAAGGGAAGATAGCTAATCACGCCTATTACACTTTTTGGTATGTAATACCAACACTACCTATGTTCTTGTTATTCCCCTACCTGCTACCCAAGCTAGGATTTTGGCTAACGATGGGGGCAAGCATTGTGGTGACGGTTGTCTGCTTTGGCTTATTTACCGTACTGATGAAGAATTTTGGGATTGAATTACTGTAGACCCTCACCAATACAAAGACATCACTTTTACACATAACCGTCACATGTTTGACATACAGTGACACTATCCCAAATTCATTGCAATACCTATGCACCGACTCTTATTCACTGCCGCATTACTAGTGCTGCCGCTACAGACTTATGCTCAAAAGGCAGGTTCTGGCGCAGACCAAGTAGAAACTTTTGCTGAACCCATCGCTGGATTGCCAACCGAGGGCAGTATTTGGGGTATGCCCGTGAATCTTCATGGTCAGACTACCTATATCAATCAGCGATATAACAATTTCACATCCTCTTATTCTGGTCAGAACAGCTTAGATTCTCTGAAGTCAATGAGCTACACATGGTCGGGCACATTATTCTTTGGCGCACGAATTGCTCCTAATACAGATGTATATTTTAATCCCGAAGTTGTTTCTGGAGTCCCATTCTCAGACCTAGCAGGTTTAGGTGGATTTACCAATGGCGAGGCAACAAAGGCAAATGGTGCGCAAGCCAAGTTTTATTCTGCTCGTGCATTTGTGCGTCAAACGATTAATCAAGATGGCGATAAGGTCGTTCTTGAAAATGAAGCCAATCAAATTACTCAAACCGTGAGCAGTAATCGAGTTGTGCTGACAGGTGGTCAATTTTCAACACTCGATATTTTCGATGATAGTCGCTATGCTAAAGACCCACGAGTTCAATTTATGAACTGGGGCAATATGACCTATCTAGCTTATGACTACGCAGCCGATGCTCGTGGATATAGCTGGGGCTTGGCGGGAGAGTGGTATCTCGATAATTGGGTAATGCGTGCCTCTCGAATGCTTGCCCCTAAAACCCCAAATGGTCGTGATTTGAATTGGCAAATCTTTAATGCTTATGGCGACCAAATAGAAGTAGAGCGGCAACATAATATTGCTGACTTACCTGGCAAGGTCAGTGTATTGGGTTATCGCAACCGCATGATATTGGCACGCTTTCAGGATGCTACAAACTATGTAATTGCCAATAATGCTCAAGGAACACAAGCCATTAATAATGTTCGTAGTAGCAACCAGATAAAAACTGGTATCGGTATTAATGCAGAACAAGCACTCACAAAAGATTTAGGCATCTACGGTCGTGCTTTTACTTCAGATGGACATACCGAAACCATGTCCTTTACAGAGGCAGATAACTCCATCTCAATTGGCTTGGGAATGAATGGAACAAGCTGGAAACGTCCACATGACAGTATCGGGATCTCCTTAATGCAAAATGGGCTATCAAGCTATCGCCGAAACTACCTTCAGGCTGGCGGTGTCTCCTACTTCATTGGCGACTACGCAAGCCCTAACCAAACAATCTCCTATAGTCCTGAGCGTATTAGCGAGGTTTACTACAACGCCACCGTGATTAAAAATGTGCTTGCAGGATTAAACTTTCAACACATCATTAACCCAGCCTATAACTCCGCTCGTGGCCCTGTAAATATTCTTTCCTTTAGGATTCACGCTGAGTTTTAAGGGGAATGACGCTTATTGGCCGGTTTCTGCCCCATAGGAACCCCGAATATCCCATTTTGAATGACTGTAATTGAACGAAAAACGGCCTGTACCTAATTAACCGTTGTCATGACTTTGGTTGCTTGGGCATTAGTTACAGAAAAACGAGGTAACTTCCCTAAATAAATATTCGCCTATATATTTAGTGTCAAAATTTGCAGAAAAATCATATCTCTATGATTTCTATGGATTTCTCAGTTCAATCACGGGTATCCAGAGTTCAATCCCTAAGAAACTCCAACATCGACCCTTGAAATGTCGGGATCCGGACCTATATAATCAGCACTCCCTACATGCGAGTGCTAAAACTGATTGTTTTTAAGCAATTTTGGCTTAGTTTCCATGTGAGAGATTATAAAGCACTGATTTATATATATTTTTAATTAGTTAACACTTACTAACATAGGAGAAGAGATGAATTTGCGTCCTTTACATGATCGCGTAATCATCAAGCGTTTGGATCAAGAATCAAAAACTGCATCTGGAATCATCATTCCTGACGCTGCTGCAGAAAAGCCTGATCAAGGCGAAGTATTGGCAGTTGGTCCAGGCAAGCGTGATGATGCAGGCAAGCTTAATGCGCTTGATGTCAAAGTAGGCGATCGCGTCTTATTTGGCAAATATGCTGGTCAAACCGTTAAGGTCGACGGCGACGAACTCATCGTGATGCGTGAAGACGACATCATGGCTGTTGTACAGAAGTAATTTCGGTATTTAAGAGAGGAATTTAATCATGGCAGCAAAAGACGTTGTATTTGGAGATAACGCTCGCACCAAGATGGTCGAGGGTGTCAATATTCTTGCGAACGCAGTTAAAACAACTTTAGGACCAAAAGGTCGTAACGTTGTTATCGAGCGTTCATTCGGCGGCCCAACTATCACTAAAGATGGTGTGTCCGTAGCAAAAGAAATCGAACTCAAAGATAAGCTTCAAAACATGGGCGCTCAGATGGTGAAGGAAGTTGCTTCCAAAACTGCTGATATCGCTGGTGACGGTACAACTACCGCTACTGTTTTGGCGCAGTCAATTGTTCGTGAAGGCATGAAATATGTTGTTTCAGGCCACAACCCAATGGACTTGAAGCGCGGTATTGATAAGGCAGTTACAGCTGCAATTGCAGAGCTCGCAAAAATCAGCAAGCCTTGCACCACGACCAAAGAAATCGCCCAAGTAGGTTCTATTTCTGCAAACAGCGATCACAGCATTGGTCAACGCATTGCAGAAGCAATGGAAAAAGTAGGCAAAGAAGGTGTTATCACTGTTGAAGATGGTAAATCTTTAGAAGACGAGCTAGAAGTAGTTGAAGGTATGCAGTTTGATCGCGGTTACCTCTCTCCATATTTCATCAATCAACCTGAGAAGCAAGTGGCTGTATTAGAGAGCCCATACGTGCTCTTGTTCGACAAGAAGATCGCTAACATCCGTGATTTACTCCCGGTACTCGAGCAAGTTGCTAAGTCTGGCCGTCCATTGCTGATCATTGCTGAAGATGTTGAAGGTGAAGCCTTGGCAACTTTGGTTGTAAACAACATTCGCGGCATCATCAAAACTTGTGCTGTTAAGGCTCCTGGTTTTGGCGATCGTCGTAAAGCGATGTTAGAAGATATTGCTATCTTGACTGGCGGCACTGTTATCGCTGAAGAAATTGGCCTCACACTTGAGAAAACAACTCTTGAGCACTTGGGTCAGGCGAAGCGTATCGAAGTAGGTAAAGAAAACACCATCATCATTGACGGTGCTGGCGATGCTAAGGCGATCGAAGCACGCGTGAAGAACATTCGTGTTCAGATCGAAGAAGCTACTAGCGACTACGACAAAGAAAAATTGCAAGAGCGCGTTGCCAAGTTGGCAGGCGGTGTTGCAGTGATTCGAGTTGGTGCTGCTACTGAAGTAGAAATGAAAGAGAAGAAAGCCCGTGTTGATGATGCATTGCACGCTACTCGTGCCGCTGTGGAAGAGGGTATTGTTCCTGGCGGTGGCGTAGCTTTGATTCGTGCTATGCAAGGTATCAAGGGCTTGAAAGGTGATAACGCTGATCAAGATGCTGGTATCAGCATCGTGTTGCGCGCTATGCAAGAGCCTCTACGTACTATCGTTAGCAACGCTGGTGAAGACGCTGGTGTGGTTGTGAATGCCGTGCAAGAGAGCAAGGGTAATAACGGTTACAACGCAGCTACCGGTGAATATGGCGACCTCGTTGCACAAGGTGTGATCGATCCAACTAAGGTAACAAAGACCGCATTGGTAAATGCAGCCTCTGTCGCTGGCTTATTGTTGACTACTGATTGCGCAATCTCTGAAGCACCAAAAGATGATTCTGCTGGTGGCGGTATGCCTGATATGGGCGGTATGGGTGGCATGGGTGGAATGGGCGGCATGATGTAAATGCTGTAACCCTTTCATCGGCAACTTAGCCGTAGAAGTAAAAACGCCTGGTTCAAAAGACCAGGCGTTTTTTTATGCGCCACTTGCTGAATTGGCCTATGATTCAAAAAGAAGCATAGTGCACCAAGCTGGAGCAATTGCCAGTAGAAACCCGTAGTGAATCCATAAAATGAATTAATCGAAATTAAATTGGTTTTAATCATTAGGAGATAAATAATGAGTGAGATTACGAACCCTTTGAAGTCAAAGTGGGTCCAGCTGGCTTTAGGCGTCATTTGCATGATGTCCATCTCGAGCCCACAGTATGTATGGGCTTTGCTTACTAAACCCATTATGGGCCAGCTAGGCGTCACCTTAACTGAGCTACAAGTTACATTCTCAATTTTGATTGTGCTGCAAACATTTTTCTCTCCATTTCAGGGTTACTTGGTAGAAAAATTTGGGCCAAGACTATTACTCTCCATTGGTACTGCGTTGACTGGATTGAGTTGGGTATTGTCTGCAAATATGACTTCAGTTTCTAGTCTTTACATCACCTATGGTGTATTGGGTGGCTTAGGTACCGGCATTGTTTACATCGGTGTTGTTGGCTTAATGGTGCGTTGGTTCCCGAATAATCGTGGTTTTGCAGTAGGCATGGTGGCCGCAGGTTACGGAATTGGCGCTCTACTAACAACCTTCCCAATTTCTACCAGCTTGGCTGAGACAGGTCTACAAGGAACGCTGACTTTCTTTGGTTATGCTATTGGCGTAGTTGGTTTGCTCGCAGCCCAAGGGATTCGTGTGCCACATTCAGGCGTTACTCAAACAGCTGGCCAGCTCGAAGCTGCAGCTTCAGGAGTGGCACCAAAAACAATGTTGAAGACACCCGTTTTTTGGCTCATGTTTTTGATGATGTCCATGATGTCAACATCTGGTCTGATGGTAATTTCTCAAATGGGTGCCTTTGCTAAGGACTTTGGTGTTACTGGTGCTATGGTGTTTGGTATGGCAGCACTGCCATTGGCATTATCGATTGATCGTGTGACCAATGGTCTAACTCGACCTTTCTTTGGTTGGATTTCTGACAGGCTTGGTCGTGAGTACACGATGACAATCGCCTTTGGTCTTGAGGCTATTGCGATGTTCATCTGGATTTCTACCCGCTCAGACCCAGTGTTGTTTGTACTGATGTCTGGTGTTGTGTTCTTTGGTTGGGGTGAGATTTTCTCCTTATTTCCATCCACTTTGACTGATACCTTTGGTTCCAAGCATGCCACTACGAACTATGGCTTTTTGTATATGGCGCAGGGTGTAGGTTCTATTATTGGCGCACCAGTAGCAGCTTATATTCATGGCGTTGCTGATAGTTGGATCCCAGTATTTGGCATCATGATTGCCCTCGATGCTACTGCTGCCTTATTAGCTTTCTTTGTATTACGTCCAATGCGCGCTAAATATATGAAGGCTCAAGCGGCGTAATTTGGATGTAGTGGTTTCAGATCAAAACAAAAGGCTGCTTCGGCAGCCTTTTTGCATAGGGGTTCCCCGCATTCATTCTAGTTTCGAATAAACTCCTCCAATAGATATCAATATGAGGCATTTAATGAAATTCGCAAAACTTAGCTTAGTACTTTTTATGGTTCTTTTGCTAGGAGGCTGTTCGGTATATATGGCTTCGCATCAGCCCAGCGAAAAAAATGTAGGGCTATTTAAAGTGGGCACACCAAGAAGCTTCTTGCTTGCAGAATTCGGTCAACCAGTATCAAGCGAAGTACGAAATGGCCAGACCTATGAAATTTTTCGATTTACTCAGGGCTATAGTGGCGGAGCAAAGGCTGGGCGCGCATTTGCTGAGGGAGTTGCAGATGTGATGACTTTGGGAGCCGCAGAGGTCATTACCACCCCAGTAGAGTCAATTGCCGATGGCAATGTCATGGCATACGAAGTGAGATATGACAGCAATAATCTTGTTGTTGAAGTCATCTCATTGACTCCCGCTACCGGCACTTCTCCTGCGCAACCAACGGATTCGTCACCTACAACTCAAGCACCTATTCAACCAACAGCTACTCCTGTTCAGCAGACTAAAAGCTAAATAGGTTCAGACGAATAAAAAGGCTGCGCACTGGCAGCCTTTTTATTTTTCGAGATTCTCGCATCAGTCAGGCTGAATACCGCCGTCCTTAATAACTTTTTTCATCTTCACCAATCCTTGCGCAATCATTTCTTTTAAATGATCTGGGCCAAGTGGCACAAATTCAAATCCTTGCTGAATGAGTTGTTCGCGTAACTTGGGATCTTTTAATGTGCTTGCTAATGATTCATTGATCTTATCGATAATTGCTGGAGAGGTGCCCTTAGGTGCTAGGAGTGCGCCCCAGGTTGAGAACTCATAGCCTTTAACGCTTTCATTGATGGTTGGCGTATTTGGTAGCAATGGAGAGCGCGTTTTACTTGCAACCCCTAATACTTTTAGCTTGCCAGCCCGAATATGCGGAAGCACGACAGATAAGGCGCTAATCATGACTGGTACTTGACCAGCCATGACATCGGTGACTGCCGCTGCAGCGCCGCGGTAGGGAATATGAACGATTGGGGCGCCGGTGTACTGGCGAAAGATTTCCATACCAATGTGCTGTGGTGAGCCATTGCCACCAGAGGCGTAATCAATCTTGCCAGGTTTTTCTTTTGCGATTCGGACTAAATCTGCTGCGGTATTGCCAGGAAAAGATGGGTTGGCGACCAGCACAAAGGTAATTGCGGCCACTTCTGAAATGGGTGAAAAACTTTGTATGGGATCGTAGTCAATCTTTTTGTATAGATTGGGAAGCATAGTGAGAATGCTGTCATTAAATACACCTAAGACATAACCATCTGCAGGACTCTGCGCAACCTTGGCTGCACCAATGATCCCAGCCCCGCCTGGAATATTTTCAATGGTGATGGCTTGACCTAAGCTCTCGCCCATCTTTTGTGCAATAGGCCGCATCAAAATATCGACACCGCTACCAGCTTGTAAAGGCATGATGGTTTGAATAGTGCGATTTGGGTAATTACTTTGAGCGCTAACTGAATTTACTGAAAGTAGATTGGCCAGTAATAAAGCTAAGGTAAGAAAGAATGGCTTGGTTTGCATTTTGTCTCGATATTCATTTTGATTGAGCATTCTAGAGATGCCTCTTTGCTATATCTTAGCTCAATAAAAAACCGCCCGTAGGCGGTTTTCTGAAGAGAGCATATCTTGGCTACTATTCGATCGACTTCACCATGTCTTCTACGACCTTCTTGGCATCGCCGAAGACCATCATGGTTTTATCCATGTAGAACAGTTCATTATCTAGACCTGCATAGCCAGCTGCCATTGAGCGTTTATTAACGATGATGGTTTTAGCTTTGAAGGCCTCTAAAATTGGCATACCGAAAATAGGGCTTCCAGGTGTACGTGCTGCAGGGTTCACCACGTCATTAGCACCCAAGATCAACACTACGTCAGCCTGACCAAAGTCGCTGTTGATATCTTCCATCTCAAATACTTGATCATATGGAACTTCAGCTTCAGCCAAGAGAACGTTCATATGACCAGGCATACGACCAGCAACTGGATGAATCGCATATTTCACGGTAACACCATGATGGGTTAACTTTTCTGTTAATTCTTTTAAGGCGTGTTGAGCACGAGCAACCGCAAGACCATAGCCTGGAACAATGATGACAGTGTCCGCATTTTCCATGAGAAATGCTGCATCTTCAGGTGAACCTGTTTTGTAATTCTTGGGGCTGCCATCATCGCCACCGGCAGCAGCAGATTCAGCGCCAAAGCCGCCAAGCAATACTGCAAGGATGGAACGATTCATCGCCTTGCACATAATGTAAGACAGAATTGCGCCTGATGAGCCCACACAAGCACCAGCAATAATCAACACTGGATTGTTTAAAGTAAAGCCGATACCTGCTGCAGCCCAACCAGAGTAGCTGTTTAGCATTGATACAACCACCGGCATATCAGCACCGCCAATAGGAATGATCAAGGTAATGCCGAGTACTAATGCAATAGCGCACATTACTAAGAAGGCAACATGGCTATCAACCATGTAGTAAGCAATACCAGCGCCAATCATGGAAACAGCCAATATTAAATTGAGCAAATGTTGACCAGAAAAGCTAACTGGCTTACCGCTCACTTTGCCTGATAGCTTGCCAAAAGCAATGACTGAAGCGGTAAATGTAATTGCACCAATGAATGCACCAATGAAGAGTTCGATCTTCTGGGCACCGGTATGGTCGTGTGTAGTATTAAATACGGCTGCGACTGCGATCAATACGGCTGACAAGCCAACGAAAGAGTGCATCAAAGCAACCAGCTCCGGCATCTTAGTCATCTGTACACGTTTGGCTGCAAGCGTTCCGATAATTGCACCACCCACAACAGCGGCAGCAATTAATGAGACTGCTGGCTTGAAATCGGGAATGAAGAAGGTGGTGATGACGGCGAGCAACATACCAATCATGCCAAAGGTATTGCCTTGGCGTGAGGTAGTTGGTGAAGACAAGCCACGCAAAGCGAGGATGAACAACACCGAAGAAATCAGATAAGAAATAGCAGTTATGTTTGACATTATTTTGGTCTCTAAAAGTCTTGTTCTATTTATTTAGCAGCATCGGCCGCATTTGCCTTAGGCGCTTTTTTCTTAAACATCTCTAGCATGCGACGGGTAACCATAAAGCCACCAAAAATATTGATTGAGGCCAAGAAAACGGCAACCGCACCAATGATGCTGGTGAGGGTGATTTCATCGCCACCAATGACTTCAGTCTGCAAAAGGGCGCCAACAATGATGATTCCAGAAATAGCGTTAGTAACCGCCATCAGAGGAGTATGCAGAGCAGGGGTTACGTTCCAAACAACGTGGTAACCAACAAAAATAGCCAATACAAACACGGTGATGTTTTGGACTGTGAGGATGCTTTGAAAAGCAGCGAGATCCATGATGTTTCCTTAGTATGAATGTTCTATTAGTTTTTGCGGACAGCTTGGCCGTCACGACACATTAAGCAAGCAGTAACGATGTCGTCATCACTTGGGATAACTAACTTCGCTTCTTTATCGATGATTAACTTCATGAAGTCGAGTAAGTTACGCGCATAAAGTGCGGATGCATCAGCAGCTACCATGCTGGCTAAATTGGTGTAGCCAACAATCTTCACGCCATTTACATCAACGACTTTGTCAGCTTGCGTTAAAGGACAGTTGCCTGATCCGTTGTCGCCTTTACCAGCTGCTAAGTCAATCACAATAGAGCCTGGCTTCATATTGGCAACAGTATCGCTATGCAAAAGAACTGGTGGCTTGCGACCAGGAATCAGCGCAGTAGTAATGACGATATCTGCTTGCTGAGCGCGCTCGGCAACTAAAGCTGCTTGACGCTTCATCCAAGATTCTGGCATTGGGCGTGCATAACCTCCAACGCCTTGAGCGATTTCGCGCTCTTCATCTGTTTCGTAAGGCACATCAACAAACTTGGCACCCAAAGATTCAATTTGTTCTTTTGCAGCAGGACGTACATCGGATGCCTCGATCACGGCGCCCAAACGTTTGGCTGTAGCAATTGCTTGTAAACCTGCAACACCGGCACCAAGAATTAATACGCGAGCTGCCTTAACAGTTCCTGCAGCCGTCATTAACATTGGCATGAAACGTTGATATTCATTTGCAGCAACCATCACCGCTTTGTAACCAGCGATGTTTGCTTGAGATGACAAGACATCCATGCTTTGTGCACGAGTGGTGCGAGGTGCAGCCTCTAAAGAGAAGCCAGTAACGCCTTGTGCGGCCATGGCAGCAATGTTGTCGTTATCAAATGGGTCGAGCATGCCAATGAGCACGCTGCCAGATTTAATCTGTTTGAGTTCTGCTGCTTCAGGCGCACGCACCTTGAGGACAATCTCAGCACCAAAGGCATCAGCAGCGCTGCCGATAGAAGCCCCTACGGCCTCAAAAGCGGAATCTGGTTGGCTAGCTTGTACGCCAGCACCTTTTTGGATGACAACAGTGTGGCCTTGGCCAATCAGTTTTTTAACGGTTTCTGGTGTGGCAGCTACTCGAGTTTCCCCAGGCCTGGTTTCCAGTGGCACTCCTATGCGCATGGCATGTCTCCAAAAGCAAAATTTATAAAGAATCTATTTTAGTTAATTGGGTCAAAATCTGCCCACTCACTTACGTCTAAGTCCAGAACATCGTTTTTGCCTAAATTTCTGTCAAAAAAGACTAAGACTTCTACAATGTGATCTGTCAGCTTATATTGAATTTTCGCATTTTTTGATGATCCACCTCAATTCTTCAGCAATCCCACCTACAAATCCCAAGAAAGTCGTTATTGGCATGTCTGGAGGGGTGGATTCGTCGGTTGCCGCCTGGATGCTTAAAGAGCAGGGTTATGAAGTTGTAGGCCTTTTTATGAAGAACTGGGAAGATGACGATAACGATGAGTATTGTTCAGCCCGTCAAGATTGGCTAGATGTGGTTTCAGTAGCCGATTTGATCGGAATTGATGTGGAGGCCGTGAATTTCGCTGCTGAATATCGTGAGCGTGTATTTGCTGAATTTTTACGCGAATACGCCGCAGGGCGAACCCCTAATCCGGATGTTCTTTGTAACGCTGAAATTAAATTCAAAGCTTTTTTTAGATCACGCCATGAGCTTGGGTGCAGATGCGATCGCAACAGGTCACTATGCGCGAGTACGCCATGAGGGTGGCAGAGTCCAATTATTGAAAGCATTGGATGCCAGTAAAGATCAGAGTTATTTTTTGCATCGCTTAACTCAACAACAGCTAGCGAATGTTTTATTCCCTTTGGGTGAGATCCCAAAAACAGAAGTGCGAACCATTGCAGAAAAAATTGGCTTACATAACGCTAAGAAAAAAGATAGCACCGGAATCTGTTTCATCGGCGAGCGCCCGTTTAGAGAATTCTTAAATCGTTATTTACCTCGTGTTCCCGGACCAATTAAAACGCCCGAAGGAAAAGTGGTCGGCGAGCATATGGGCCTGGCATTTTTTACTCTTGGGCAACGTAAGGGCATTGGTCTGGGTGGCAGCCAAGATGGTAATGGCGATGCATGGTATGTGGCTCGGAAAGATGTTGCTAACAACACCTTATATGTAGTGCAGGGCCACGAACACCCATGGCTATTGGCTAACAGGCTCGAGGCTATTGACGCTAGCTGGGTTGCTGGTGCAGCGCCAACCCCCGGAAATTATTCCGCTAAGACGCGTTATCGCCAAGCAGATTCGGCTTGTGTGCTGAATGCAGGCGATGACCTATTGAGCTTTGGTTTAAATTTTCCAGATGCACAGTGGGCAGTAACACCTGGCCAATCTGCTGTCTTATACGATGGTGATATTTGCTTAGGCGGTGGAATTATTTCCGCCTAAACCAAAAAACAGATTACGCCTTGGGCGGCTCAGTTTCAATAAATGAAGATCGCTGTAATAATTTTTCATAGAGACGATCTAAATTTGGATATTGCGCTTGCCATTTGATATTTGGGAAGCGGAACAGTAAATATCCTAGAGCGCATCCAACGGAAATATCAGCCAAAGTCATTTGATTGCTATGGCACCAAGCATTTCCACCCAGTAGCTCAGACATTTGACGTAGTGAGTTTTGAATCTTCTCTGTTTGACGGTCAATCCAAGCAGAGCTTCTCTGGTCTTCTGGTTTCCAAGTCATCTCCAGGCGAGCCAAAATGCTGGCATCTAAAACGCCATCAGCCAAGGCCTCCCAGGTTTTTACTGTAGCCCGCTCCCGGTTATCGGCAGGAATGAGTTTGCTTACAGGGCTGAGGGCATCTGCGTATTCAGCGATGACACGAGAGTCGTAAATAGCCTCTCCATCGTCCAAAATCAGGCAAGGAACCTTCCCCAGGGGGTTAGATTGGGTAATTTTGGTGTCTGCGGCCCATACATTGTCTATTTCGAGGTCAACATCAACCTTTTTTTTCCAGAAAAACAATGCGTACTTTGCGTACGTAGGGGCTAGTGAGGGATCCGATAAGTTTCATAGGGCACAGTATAGCTATCTAGATTGGGGTTTGCCTAAGCCTAGAACGCATTAAAATCAGGTTTTATTGATATATTCAATGTAAAGGCAATATTCGTGAGTCAGCCGCTTTCTACCCTCAACGCCCTTTCTCCTCTAGACGGCCGCTATGCCGGCAAGTTGGATGCCTTACGCCCTTGGCTGTCTGAGGCTGCTTTTATGCGCCAGCGTGTCTTTGTAGAAATCCATTGGCTTTTGGCCTTAGCTTCCGCAGGTCTGCCAGATGTCCCAAAGATTAATGCTGCAGATGAGGCTTTTTTACTTTCATTGCCAGAAAATTTTTCTGATGCCGATGCGCAACGTATTAAAGACATCGAGGCAGTCACTAATCATGATGTAAAAGCCGTCGAATATTTTTTAAAAGAGAAGGTAGCGGGTCGCCCTGATTTATTAAAGGCGAGTGAGTTCATTCACTTTGCCTGTACCTCTGAAGACATTAACAACACATCGCATGGATTGATGTTGCGTGGTGCACGCGATGAAGTACTCTTGCCACAACTTCGAAAAGTCCTTTCTGTATTAACTGATTTGGCAATTGAGCACGCTAAGGTGCCCTTGCTCTCTCGCACACATGGTCAACCAGCTTCCCCTAGCACCTTAGGAAAAGAGATTGCCAATATTGCTAAACGTTTAGAGCGTGCGATTGAATCCATTGCGGCAGCGCCATTACTTGGCAAGATGAATGGTGCAGTAGGTAACTACAATGCACACTTGTCTGCCTACCCTGATTTTGATTGGGAAAATTTTTCTAAAAATGTCGTTGAGAAGCGTCTTGGTCTCACTTTTAACCCATACACAATTCAGATCGAGCCGCACGATGGTATGGCCCAACTCTTTGATGCAATTGCTCGCGCCAATACGATTCTCTTGGATATGGATCGTGACTTCTGGGCCTATATTTCAGTGGGCTACTTTAAGCAGCGCACTAAGGCTGGTGAGATTGGCTCTTCCACTATGCCGCATAAAGTCAATCCAATTGATTTTGAAAACTCCGAAGGAAACTTGGGGGTTGCTAACGCCTTGCTACGTCACTTAGCAGAAAAATTACCGATCTCTCGGTGGCAGCGCGACTTAACTGACTCCACCGTCTTGCGTAACCTTGGCCCTGCTTTTGGCCATAGCGTTTTAGCTTATGACAGCGCTCTGCGTGGTCTAAGTAAGTTAGAAGTCAATCATGCTGCTATCGCTGCTGATTTAGATGCCTGCTGGGAAGTATTGGCTGAGCCAGTACAGACGGTGATGCGTCGATATGGCATCGAGAACCCGTATGAGCAATTGAAAGAATTAACTCGTGGCAAAGGTATCAATCAAGCCGACTTGCAAAACTTCATTCGTGGTTTGAAGATTCCAGAAGATGCAAAAGCCCGCTTGCTTGAAATGACACCTTCCTCTTACTTAGGTAAGGCGGTTGAATTGACCGAACGCCTCAAAAAGTGAGTGTGAGCTCGAATTCAGAATACGGGGCGCGTCCTCGGTTCTGGTTTGCTGTTTATCAACTGCTATGGCATCTTCTGTTGCCATTAGCTTTTGTGCGTTTAGCTTGGCGTGCACGACACTCCTTTGCCTACCTGCATCACATTCCGGAGCGCCTTGGTTTTGGGTATGACAAACCCAATAGCAAAGGGTCAATCTGGATACATGCCGTATCTGTTGGGGAGACCCGCGCAGCTCAGCCCCTGATTGAGGCTTATCTTGCTCGTGGCGAATCTATCCTGTTGACCCACATGACCTTGAATGGCCGTCGAACTGGAAAACAGCTCTTTAGCAAAGCCATAGCCGCCGGGAAAATTCGTCAGGTATATCTGCCTTATGACCTGTGTTGGTGTGTAGAGCATTTTCTAAGAACTTTTAAGCCAAAGTTTGGGCTCTTCATGGAGACCGAAGCTTGGCCAACGGTTGTATTTCGTTGTGCAGAAATTGGTTTGCCTTTGTTCTTAGTCAATGCTCGCTTGTCCGAAAGAAGCGCACTTCGAGTAAATCGTTTCGGTGAAGCTGGGCGTGCATTGTTTCAAGCATTTGCTGGAATATTGGCTCAAACAGAATTTGATTCACAACGCTATCGTAGTCTAGGTGTGAAAAACGTAGTGATTACCGGCAATATGAAGTTTGATGTTCCTTTGGATGCAAATCTAGTTGCTCAAGGAAAGGAGTGGCAAGAACATTTGCATGCAAGTAAACGCCTCATGATCTGTGCTGCAAGTACGCGTGACGGTGAGGAAGAAATTATTCTTAAGGCCTGGAAGGATCTATTGCTGTGCAATGCTTTCGAGATACAGCCCTTGCTATGCTTGGTTCCGCGTCACCCTGAGCGTTTTGACGAGGTGGCAAATCAGATTCATGCTACTGGTTTCAAATTCCGCCGTCGCTCTGAATGGGCTGGTTTGCCAAAAGATAGCATAGACCTAGATGTCATCCTGGGCGACTCAATGGGTGAGATGCCGCTGTACTACAGCGCATCAAATCTAGTGGTAATGGGTGGTAGCTTATTACCCTTTGGTGGCCAGAACTTAATTGAAGCTTGTGCTGCAGGTTGCCCTGTGTTGCTCGGTGAGCACACTTATAACTTCCAGCAAGCCGCCTTAGACGCAATTGCAATCGGCGCTGCCAAGCGCATCAAAGGTGAGCTACTACTGGGCGAAACGATTGCTTTGACAGAATCTTTGAAGGGAATGCTCTTAAATGCTTCTGAGCTTACTAAGATGGGCGAAGCTGCTAAGACCTACACCATTGAACATCAAGGGGCAACTAGACGAATCTTAGCTGCCCTTGATCAAGAAATGCTCGCCTTAAGCTGATCCAGACAAAGGCTTAAACCCGCGCTCCGAAATTTGGATCATCATTGCGGGCATTGTCATCAGGCTTTTTATCACCCTTCACTAAATCTTCGCGAGTAACCCCTAGCCACATTGCTAGGGCTGCAGCCACGAAGACGGAAGAGTAAATACCAAATAAGATGCCGATAGTCAGCGCTAAGGCAAAGTAGAAGAGTGTTGGACCACCAAAAATCAGCATTGCAAGAACCATCATTTCGGTACTGCCGTGGGTAATGACAGTTCGGCTGATGGTGCTAGTGATCGCATTATCAATAATCTCGCGCGTGTTCATCTTGCGATATTTGCGGAAGTTTTCTCGAATACGGTCAAAGATCACCACTGACTCGTTTACGGAGTAGCCCAGAACTGCTAAAACGGCTGCCAAAACAGAGAGTGAGAACTCCCAATGGAAAAAAGCGAAGAAGCCAAGAATAATCACGACGTCATGTAAGTTCGCAATGATGCCGGCAAGGGCAAACTTCCACTCAAAGCGGAAAGACAGGTAGAGCACGATACCGATGATCACAAAGATAAGTGCCTTTAGACCATCAATCGCTAATTCTTGACCGACTTGTGGCCCGACGAACTCAACGCGCTGTAGTTTGACGCCAGAAGTGGCTGGATCAAGCGCTTGCATGACAGCATTGCTTTGGTCGGCAGATGAAATCAACTTACCTTCAGCGTCTTTTTGCAAAGGCAGGCGAATCATTACGTCGCGTGAGCTACCAAAGTTCTGAATTTGGGTATCTGCATAGCCGAGTTTTTCAACTTTGCTACGAATTGACTCCAGTGGTGCAGTTTGAGGATAGGTAACCTCCATCACTGTACCGCCTGTAAATTCAATCGAAAGATGCAGGCCGTTATGCCAAAGGAAGAAGACTGCGGCTAAGAAAGTAATCAAGGAAATGGCATTGAGCACCAATGCATGGCGCATAAATGGAATATCTTTTTTGATTCTAAAAAATTCCATGACTTATTTCTCCTGTGGACGCCAAACTTGGCCGATCGCGAGTTTTTGAATCTTCTTGTGTCTGCCGTACCAAAGATTGACTAGACCACGTGAGAAGAAGACGGCCGAGAACATAGAGGTCAAAATACCCAAGCAGTGAACTACCGCAAAGCCTTTGATAGGGCCAGAGCCGAAAGCCAAGAGCGCAAGACCAGCGATCAAAGTAGTGACGTTGGAATCCAAAATAGTTGCCCAGGCTTTGTCAAAACCAACTGAAATGGCAGCCTGGGGTGAGGAGCCATTGCGAAGCTCTTCACGAATACGCTCGTTAATCAACACGTTAGAGTCAATCGCCATACCCAATGCCAATGCCATCGCAGCAATGCCTGGTAGCGTAAGGGTTGCCTGCAGCATTGATAAGACAGAAATGAGCAGTAATAAGTTCACAGCCAATGCGACTACAGAGAAGGTGCCAAACAATAAGTAATAGGCAACCATGAAGATAGAAATCGCAGTAAAACCAATTAAAAGTGACTTAAAGCCTTTTTCAATATTCTCGGCGCCCAAGCTTGGTCCAATCGTGCGTTCTTCGATAATTTCCATTGGGGCAGCTAGCGAGCCAGCGCGCAGCAAGAGGGCCAAGTCGTTTGCACTCTCGGTAGTGGGTTGCCCGGTAATTTGAAACTTAGACCCAAATTCACCTTGAATCGTGGCAATGGTAAGAACTTCACCTTTGCCTTTTTCAAACAAAATCATGCCCATGGGTTTGCCAATATTTTCACGAGTTACTTCTTGCATCACTCGACCACCAGCGGCATCTAAGGAGATGTTGACTGCAGGGCGTTGGTTTTGATCAAAGCCAGCACTTGCATCAGTGATGCGATCACCACTAAAAATCACTGACTTCTTAAATACGCCTAAACGATTCTCTCCAAAGCGGAAGGTGTCCATTCCAGGAGGTGGTGTTTCGCCAATTCCGATTGAGGAGACTAGAGGATCGGCAAGACGGGATTCCAATGTTGCTGTACGACCAATAATATCTTTGGCACGTGCGGTATCTTGTACGCCAGGCAACTGAACAACAATGCGCTCAGCACCCTGTTGTTGAATCACGGGTTCTTTCACTGCCAATTCATTCACGCGCTTGTTCAGAGTGATGATGTTTTGTTTAACAGCGTTATCTTGAATATCCTTTAAAGCCTTAGGCTTAAATTCTCCAGATAACTTCGCAGAGCCACCGCTAGTTTTCACCAGCCAAATCAAATCAGGCTGGGAAGTATTTAAGAGGGTGCGAGCCACCTCGGCTTCATCGCTGCTACCGAAATTAATGGAGATTGACTCTGGATTGCGATCGATGCCTTGATGACGAAGATTCTTATCGCGTAATTGGCTGCGAATATCTGTCGCTAAAGAGGTTACCTTTTTCTGTACGGCGCCTTTCATATCTACTTGTAAAAGGAAGTAGACGCCGCCACGCAGATCTAGGCCTAATGGCATTGGTAGGGCATTGATTGCATTTAACCAGCCCGGTGTATTTGATAGCAGGTTTAAGGCAACCGTGTAATTGGGATCATTCTGATCAATGTTCAATTTTTGCTGCAAGAGATCGCGAGCACGTAGTTGAATATCAGTATTGTTAAAGCGAATTTTGATCGAGCCTACATTGCCGGCATTTTCAAAAAATAGGCCGGTGTTGTTAATGTCAGCATCAGCAAGAATTTTTTCAACACGAGATTGTGTCGCCAAATCAACCTTAATGGTTGGTTTGGCGGACGAGACTTGAACCGCTGGAGCCTCACCATAGAAATTGGGTAATGAGTAAAGTCCGCCGATCAGTAAAGCAACGGCGATAACAATATATTTCCAGAGAGGGTAGCGATTCATATCGAGATACTTTTAAACAAACGAATTAAGCAGACTTCAAAGTGCCCTTAGGCAATACTGTAGTGATAGCGCCTTTTTGCAATTGCACTTGTGTGCCGGCAGCAATTTCAACAGTCACTACATCATCTTTCAAAGCGCTTACTTTGCCGAAGATGCCGCCAACAGTCACCACTTCATCGCCAACAGCCAAAGCTGAGAGCATTGCCTTGGTTTCTTTTTGACGCTTCATTTGTGGGCGAATCATGATGAAGTACAGTACCGCAAACATCAAAATTAAAGGTAGGAAGCTCATCAAGCCGCCTGCATCAGAACCCCCGGCTGAAGCCTGGGCAAAAGCGTTACTAATCCACATACAAAACCTCCGTTAATTACCAATTGGAAACTGCTTCATTTTTAGGCTTGAAATAGAAAGCCGTAAACCCGCAATTCTAAACTGTATGGGGCTTTGGAGCTGATTTGAGGGGGTTAATCCCCCTTTGAGGCTGTTAATCTTGCCCGGGTTCGACGCCCCGCTGCCGATTGGCGTGAAATTCCTCACGATAGGCGCTAAAACGATCCTTGCTGAGGGCTTCCCTGACTTCAGTCATGAGTTGGAGGTAATACGTCAAATTGTGGATGGTATTGAGTTGGGAGCCCAAGATCTCATTAGCCTTCTGGAGGTGATTTAAGTAGGATCTGGTGAAGTTCTGACAGGTATAGCAAGTGCAGGTAGGGTCCAGTGGGCGATCATCGTCTTTATAGCCAGAATTACGTAGCTTGAGGTCCCCAAAGCGAGTGAATAACCAACCATTACGCGCATTGCGGGTAGGCATTACACAATCAAACATATCGATACCTAGGCTCACCCCCAACATTAGATCTTCAGGAGTGCCTACACCCATAAGGTAGTGCGGCATATGCTCTGGTAATTTAGGCGCCGTGAAATTGAGGATGCGCTCAAACTCTGGTTTTGGTTCGCCAACAGATAAGCCGCCAATGGCGATGCCGTCAAAACCCTGCTGACTCACTGCATCTAAGGAAAACTCGCGGAGGTTTTCAAACATCCCACCTTGAACAATGCCAAAGAGCCCATTACCAGTATTGAGTTCTCTAAAACGTTTGAGTGAGCGATCACCCCAGCGCAATGACATCTCCAAGGAGGCACGTGCCGTTTTCTCTGATGTAGGTTGACCCTTTATCTCGTAAGGGGTGCATTCATCAAATTGCATGGCTATATCACTATTTAATACCGCCTGAATTTCCATCGACACTTCAGGGGACATAAAAAGTTTGTCGCCATTAATTGGTGAGGCAAAAGTGACACCCTCTTCAGAGATCTTACGTAGTGCTCCTAAACTAAATACCTGAAAGCCGCCAGAGTCAGTCAAGATAGGTTTATCCCAGCCCATGAAGCGATGTAAGCCACCATGTTTTTTAATGACATCTAAGCCTGGGCGCAACCAAAGATGAAACGTGTTCCCTAAAATAATTTGTGCTTTGGCCTCATGAAGATCGCGCGGTGTCATCGCTTTCACAGTGCCATATGTTCCGACTGGCATAAAGATTGGTGTTTGCACGCTGCCATGTGGCAGATCAAGCTGACCAAGACGCGCAGGACTTTGGGAGTCGCGCGCCAAGATATTAAAGTGAACGGGTTTGGTCATGGCTTTGTATTCTCAAGTCGACTCAGAAACATCGCATCCCCATAACTGAAGAAACGATATTTTTGATGAATGGCATGTTGATAAGCAGTGCGGATATTGTCCATACCCGCAAAGGCGCTCACCAACATTAATAAAGTAGATTTTGGTAGATGAAAGTTAGTTAGCAAATAATCTACCGTTTTAAATTGAAATCCCGGAGTAATAAATAGATTCGTCTCGCCGCTTTTTTGACCGGTTGCTGCATGGCTCTCTAAGGCTCGCAAACTGGTAGTGCCAACAGCAACAATTCTTCCACCATTGCGCTTAGTTTGTTCAATGGCTTGCAAGGTGGCTTCTGGAATGGAGAACCATTCGTAGTGCATTTTGTGTTTTGATAAATCTTCTTCGCGAACTGGTGTGAAGGTTCCAGCCCCAACATGTAGCGTCACGGTAGCTTGTTCAACTCCTGCGGTATGGAGTTGTTGAAGAATGTTCTCATCAAAATGAAGGCCTGCAGTTGGCGCTGCAACTGCTCCAGGATTCTTGGCGACAACAGTTTGATAGCGCTGCGTATCTTCACCATCGGGTTGATGCTCAATATAGGGTGGTAAAGGTAGCTCACCAAAACGCTCAAGTAAGGCAAATACATTCTCGGGAAACTGGACTTCATAAAAGCGCCCGTCATAACCAATCATTTCAACAGGAAATGTTTCGCCCGCTTGGTTGTGAATATGAACGGTGGAGCCAGTCTTAGGCACTTTAGAGGCGCGGATTTGGACCCAGGCTTGTTTATCACCGCTAATGCGCTCAATGAGGAGCTCGACATTGCCGCCAGTCTCTTTTTTCCCATGCAGTCGAGCCGGAATCACCTTGGTATCGTTAAATACCAATAAGTCCCCTGGCTTAATCAGGTTGAGAATGTCTTTAAACTGGCGATCTAGTAACTGGACGTGATTTTCCCCCTCAGCCTTCACCTCTAAGAGGCGGCTATCGGTTCTATTCGCCAAGGGGTGTTGGGCGATTAGTTCGGGTGGAAGGTCGTAATTGAAGTCGGAAAGTTGCATAGCATTACCATCAGGTATTAGATTTTAACGATGACTACTAAGCAAGCGCCAAACACACTCCAAAAAATGGGTTTAGATAGCCCAATGGCCCTTGCTTTGCATCTTCCATCCCGCTATGAAGATGAGACTGAGTTGCTCACTATAGAAGAAAGCCTCCTTCAGGGACGTTTCAGCTCAGTGCAGACGCAGGGTATTGTCATTCGTAATCAGGTCCTCTTTCGCCCCAGAAGGCAGATGCTGGTCACTATTGAAGATGATTCAGAGACCCTAAACCTTCGTTTTCTCAATTTCTACCCTAGTCAGCAAAAGCAAATGGCCGTTGGCGCACATATTCGTGTGCGGGGAGATGTACGCGAAGGATTTCAGGGGCCTGAGATGGTTCATCCAACAGTTCGTGCGGTGACTCCAGATGCGCCATTACCAATGAGCTTGACCCCAGTCTACCCAGCAAGCGCTGGAGTATCGCAAACAGTCATTCGTAAGGCGGTTACTCAAGCAATGCGTGATCCAAGTTTGCAAGATAGTTTGGCGGAGTTCCTACCTAAAAAACTCATGGCAGAGCTACTACCAAGTAATGAATGGCCCAACTTGCAGACTGCAATTACTTACTTGCATCAACCACCGGCAGATGCTGATACAAATGCCTTGCTAGAGCGCACACATCCCGCTTGGCGTCGGGTCCAATTTGAAGAACTCCTAGCGCAACAAATTTCTTTAAAGCGGGCACATGCTATTCGTCGAGAGCGACATGCACCCAGTTTTGCTGAGCAAACTGTGGGTAGCAACAGCTTGGAGGCGGGATTGATCAAGGCGTTGCCTTTTCAATTAACTAGCGCCCAGACACGTGTTTGGAATGAAATTAGCAAGGATCTCTCCAAGTCCTTTCCTATGAATCGCCTGCTTCAGGGCGACGTGGGTAGTGGCAAGACTGTGGTGGCTGCTTTGGCGGCAGCACGAGTGATGGATTATGGCTATCAGGCTGCAGTAATGGCACCTACTGAGATTTTGGCTGAGCAGCACTATCTCAAAATGAAGGAGTGGTTTGAGCCCTTAGGAGTCGAAGTCGCCTGGCTATCAGGTAGTCTAAAAGCAAAAGAAAAAAGGCTTGCTCAAGAGAAGATTGAAAGTGGTAGCGCTCAACTCATTATTGGTACGCATGCCTTGATTCAGGAGAACGTACGGTTTGCTAAGTTAGGCCTTGCGGTAATTGATGAGCAGCATCGCTTTGGAGTACGTCAGCGTTTAGAGATTCAGCAGCGCGTTGGTTCAGAGCTGTTTTACTGCCATCAACTGATGATGTCCGCCACCCCAATTCCACGTACATTGGCAATGACCTACTACGCTGACTTAGATGTGTCAGTAATTGATGAATTACCTCCGGGACGCAAGCCTATCGCTACCAAAGTAGTCAAGGCTAGTCGTCGTGATGAAGTGATTGCTGGATTGCAGAGCTGGCTATCCAAAGGCTTGCAGGCCTATTGGGTATGCCCATTGATTGAAGAGTCAGAAGCATTGCAATTACAAACTGCTGTAGAGAGTTTTGAGCAATTAACCCAGGCCTTGCCAGAATTTAAAGTGGGTCTAGTACATGGACGCCTTAAAGCAGATGAAAAAGCCGCTGTGATGGCGGCCTTTAAGGCAAATGAAATTCAATTGCTAGTAGCTACTACCGTAATAGAAGTTGGTGTGGACGTTCCTAATGCAGCACTGATGGTAATTGAGCATGCTGAACGTTTTGGGTATGCTCAAATTCATCAATTACGGGGACGTGTGGGTCGCGGATCGGCAGATTCAGTCTGTATCTTGATGTATGCAGAGCCCTTATCACTTGCCGCCAAAGAGCGTTTACAAACCTTACGCGAGACATCGGATGGTTTTGTCATTGCTGAGCGAGATTTATCTCTACGTGGTCCTGGTGAATTATTGGGGGCCAAGCAGTCAGGCGATGCCATGCTGCGCTTTGTGGATCTCCAGCGAGATGCTTGGTTGATTGAGTTGGCTCAGCAAGCTGCCGATCGTCTATTGGCTGATCATGGCGACATTGTCGAGCGTCATTTAGAGCGCTGGCTGGGGTCTAGAGCAGAATTTCTGAAGGCATAATTCGGCTATGCCTCTGAAAGATCGCCTTAAAGCCTACGCTTATCTCATTCGCTTAGATAAGCCGATTGGCACACTCCTTCTTTTATGGCCTACGCTCTGGGCGCTTTGGTTGGCAAGCTCGGGAATCCCTGACCTAGAAACCTTATTTATTTTTGTGCTTGGCACATTTCTGATGAGAAGTGCAGGTTGCGCTATCAATGATTATGCGGATCGTGACTTTGATCGTCATGTGCAGAGGACTAAGGGGCGTCCTGTTACTAGTGGAAAAATTTCTGGGAAAGAGGCGGTTGCCGTAGCAGCTTGCTTAGCGCTGGTTGCTTTTTTATTGATACAGCCACTTAATGCATTCACAAAGCAACTTTCAGTGCTCGCACTATTGATTGCTTTTATCTATCCCTTTACTAAACGCTTCTTTGCAATGCCACAAGCAGTCCTTGGCATTGCTTTTGGCTTTGGTATTCCTATGGCATATGCAGCAGTTCTGAACTACATTCCCTTCGAGGCTTGGATTTTATTTGGAGGTAATATTTTTTGGGCAATTGCTTATGACACTGCATATGCAATGGTGGATCGTGAAGATGATTTACGACTAGGATTGCGTACATCTGCAATTACTTTCGGCAAATATGAGGTGCTCGCGATTGGTCTGAGCTATGCTGTGTTGTTCCTTAGTCAGCTGTGGGTAGCAGCGCTGGCAGAACTTGGCAATTACTTTTTAGTTGGATGGGTGATGGCCTTAGCCTGTGCGATCTATCACGTCAAACTCGTTTCCACCAGGAAGCGGGAAGAGTGTTTTCTAGCTTTTCGTCATAACAACTGGTTGGGCGGGTTTTTATTCCTAGGAATTGTGTTGGGGCTCAGTCTGAATTAGCTTTGACCTAGCTCATCGCCCATCGCTTTGCCACGCTGACTGGCGGCATCAATCGCTTTTTCTAAGATCTCATGCCAGCCATGTTGTTTCATCACCTCAAGAGCAGCAGCGGTAGTGCCGCCCTTAGAGGTAACGCGTTCGCGTAAGATGCCCGCATGTTCATCTGAGTTATGTGCTAGCTGGGTGGCGCCTTCAAGAGTGGCGTAAGCTAATTGACGAGCAGTTTGCGCATCTAGCCCAAGTTTTTCCCCGGCAGATTGCATTGCTTCTAAGAATGCAAATACATACGCAGGGCCGCTACCAGATACTGCTGTAACGGCATCCATCAATTTTTCTTCAGCAACCCAAACCGCTTGACCAACGGCATTACAAATAGTTTCTGCTAGAGCGCGATCAGGTGCATTGACTGCGGCATCTGCAAATAGGCCAGTAATACCTTTGCCAATGAGTGCGGGAGTATTGGGCATAGCGCGTACGCATCGAGTATGGTCTAGCCAGCGACTCATATCTTTTAAGCGAATACCTGCAGCAATGCTCAAAATGAGTGGGCCAGGAGCGCTTGCATGCTTAAGCTTAGAGGCTAGGCCTTTAGCAACCACATTAAAGTCTTGTGGTTTGATGGCCATGACAAGCACATTATTTTTTGACAAATCAAATGCAATTTGCTCTAAGGCAGCAATACCTTGTACCCCAAAATCTTCATGTAGTTTCAGAGCGGTGGATGGGTTTGCTTCAACTACTGAGATTTGGTTTGGCTCAAATCCATTAGCCAGAAGGCCACTAATTAATGCGCGACCCATATTGCCGCCACCAATAAAGGTGATGTGTGCATTACTGTTGTTTTGCATATTATTTTGTTGGCTCATTTAGTAATCTTATCGCGCTTCCCAAAAATAGCTGTTCCAACTCGCACCATAGTGCTACCTTCGGCTATCGCCGACTCTAAATCATCAGACATTCCCATTGATAGGGTGTCAAAGAATTGATAGGCTGGGTCAAGCAAATGGCTCGATTGAATGCGCATAAAGCAGTTACGTACCGCCGCAAACGCCTCGCGCTGGACTTGGGGGTCTGGGTTTGGTGCAGGTATTGCCATTAAGCCTCTGAGGACTACGTTTGGTAGTTTGCTGACTGCATTACAGAGGGTCTCTGCTTCGGCAAGTGCTACACCACTTTTGCTATCCTCTTCACTTACGTTTACTTGCACACAAAGTTGCAATTCCGGAAGATTTGGAAACTCGCCACGTTGGGCAGATAAACGCTCAGCAATTTTTAGACGATCTACGCTATGTACCCAGTCAAAATGTTCAGCAACTTCTCTAGTCTTATTGCTTTGGAGTGGCCCAATAAAGTGCCAGACCAACCAAGGACGCAGCTTTTCGAGCTGAGTAATTTTTTCAACTGCTTCTTGCACATAGTTTTCACCAAACGCAGACTGACCAGCATGCATTGCTTCTTCGATAGCTGATGCAGAAAAGGTCTTGCTGACGGCCAGCAGTTCAATTTCTTCAGGCTCCCGCTTGGCAGCCAAGGCGGCTAGCTCAATGCGCTCTTTAACTTGAATCAGAATTAAAAATAAGAGAGCTCATTGAGTCTTGGTTTGCTTCCCAATTAGTTGGTCCACGATTTCAATCCAGTGTAGTACGGGTGTGTCGTCTTGCTGGAGATGGGTGATACAGCCAATATTCCCGGAGACAATGACTTCAGCGCCAGATTCCTCGCAGGCAGCATTAAGGTGAGTCAATTTATTCTTACGCAATTGCTCCGAAAGCTCTGGTTGCGTTACAGAGTAGGTGCCTGCAGAGCCACAGCATAGATGGCTGTCATTACAGAGGCGTACGCCGATACCTAATCCGGAAAGCAAGGCCTCCACTTTTCCGCGGATCTGTTGACCGTGTTGCAATGTGCAGGGTGGATGATAAACAACGCCTGGTTTTTGATCGGAGCCAATCAATTGAACTAACTCATTTTGTAATGAGGGCAAAATCTCTGCGATGTCTTTGGTGAGATCTGAAATTTTCCTAGCCTTAGCTGCATAAGTGGGATCATCGGCAAGTAGATGGCCATAATCTTTCACCATCACTCCACAGCCAGAGGCGGTCATCACAATCGCTTCAACGCCACCTTCAACTATTGGCCACCATGCATCAATATTTTGTCGGGCATTCTCGAGGCCACCCGCTTGATCATTTAGGTGATAACGCAAAGCTCCGCAACAAGTAGCATTTGTTGCACTAATCAGTTGGATTTTTAGAGCGTCTAGAACTCTTGCAGTTGCTGAATTGATATTGGGCAACATGCCCGGTTGAACGCAACCCTCAAGAATGAGCATCTTGCGTGCATGTTGGGTATTTGGCCTAGCATAAGGATCGGTTGCTTGATTCAAGGCCTTATTCTTGGCAAGTGGAATCTTACGCTTGATGCCACTTGGCATCAGTGGGCGCACCAAGCGACCCAATGTCATTGCTGAATTAAATAATGCCGGCTTTGTTAAGCCCTCCTTAAGAGCCCAGCGCGTTAAGCGCTCTCGTAGGGGGCGAGCTGGGGTATTTTCTTCGGCCCATTTGCGGCCAATATCTACCAGATTCCCATATTGCACACCACTAGGGCAGGTGCTTTCGCAATTGCGACAGGTTAGGCAGCGATCCAAATGTAGGCGCGTCTTTTCAGTTGGCGCTTGTCCTTCTGCCATTTGTTTAATTAAATAGATGCGACCCCGGGGGCCATCAAGCTCATCGCCTAACAGTTGATAAGTTGGGCAAGTAGCAGTACAAAAACCGCAGTGAACACACTTGCCTAGAATGCGGGCTGCCTCTATACCTTCAGGTGTATTAGCAAATTGAGGAGCGAGTTGAGTTTGCATAGAAAAACTTATGGAAGACGTTTAGTGGCAAATACACCGGCTGGATCAAATGCAGATCTCAGGCGTGCTTGTACTGCTTCAAGGGCTTTGGAGTGGGCTTGTTCGCTGAGTAAAGTAAAGCGCTCAAAAGAGGGATTCACATTGGCGCCTTGCCTAAAGCGAGTCGCATGACCACCATGGCTATTGGCTAGTTTCTTGATAGACGTAAAGGTTGTTTCATCACCGGCAGCTTTAATCCAACGTTGCTGACCATGCCATTCGAGAACAACATCATTGCTCGAGTTTGGAATGGTTAAGGGCCCACATGCTGCCGGTAGCGCCAGACGATAGAGGGTTTGATCAGCGCCCAGGTTATTGAAAGACGATAATCTTTGCTCACGTAAATCATTCCAAAATGTTTCTGCAGTTTCTGCAGAAATTTCATGAGCGTTAACGAGTGCGCTCATCAATGGAGTAGCCGCCTTAACTGCAGCCGCAGCTCCTGCCAAACGAATCGTCAACTCACCATCAGCATCTTTGTCATTACCAATCCAACAGCTAGCTGAGAGTGGTAGGGGCTGACCAGCCCATTCATTTAGGACCTTCAATGCACCCTCTTGTGAGATTTGGCAGCGCAGGGTTGCTGTTGCTGCTGGCTTTGGCAATACCTTGACGGATGCTTCAAGCAATAAGGAAAGCGTTCCCATAGATCCTGGCAGCAAACGAGAAACATCATAGCCTGCGACGTTCTTCATGACTTTGCCGCCAAAGGCGAGGTCTTGACCTTTGCCGTCAAGGATCCGAGCACCCAAAACAAAGTCGCGGAAATTGCCAACGCTGATTCGGCCAGGCCCAGCAAGTCCTGCGGCAATTGCGCCACCAAAAGTAGCTTGCTCGCCAAAGTGTGGCGGCTCAAAAGCAAGTACTTGATTCTTTTCTTTAAGCGCGGCTTCAATTTCTTTAAGGGGTGTGCCTGCACAAGCAGTGATTACCAGCTCTTCAGGTTGGTATTCCAAAATGCCCGCATAAGAGCGAGTATCTAATTTTTCAAACTGGTTAGGGTTGCCATACCAACCCTTTGTGCCACCACCTTCAATGGAAAGCGGTGTATTGGTCTTGGCAGCATTTAGGATCTGTTCACGGAATGCGTTGATCTGGGTATTGCTTGAATTGGAGTTAGTCATTAGAAGCGCTCCAACTCAGGATGGGGCAGCTTGCCGCCACTGATGCGCATACGGCCGTATTCCGCACAACGGCTCAGCGTCGGAATGGCTTTATCTGGGTTGAGGAGTTTCTCTGGATCAAATGCAGCCTTAACGCCCCAGAACGATTCACGCTCACCTTCACCAAACTGCACACACATAGAATTAATTTTCTCAATACCAACACCGTGTTCGCCAGTAATCGTACCGCCTAACTCCACACAGGCTTCTAGAATTTCTGTGCCGAATTCTTCAGCGCGATGCCACTCTTCTTGATCGGCGCCATTGAACAGAATGAGTGGATGCATATTGCCATCGCCTGCATGGAAAACATTGAGACAGCCAAGACCGTACTTTTCTTCCATTCCCTGAATGCGTTTAAGTAGGGTGGCAATATGACGCCGTGGAATCGTGCCATCCATGCAGTAGTAGTCAGGCGCTAGGCGACCTGCTGCAGGGAATGCATTCTTACGACCACTCCAAAATTTCAAGCGCTCAGCCTCATCCTTAGAGATCTGAATTCCACTTGCACCTGCTTGTTCAAGCACTTTAGTCATGCGTTCAATTTCTTCAGCAACTTCTTCTGGGGTGCCATCAGATTCACACAACAAAATAGCTGCTGCATCTAGGTCATAGCCTGCATGAACAAATTCTTCTACTGCGCGAGTAGTGGCCTTATCCATCATCTCTAAGCCCGCAGGAATAATGCCGGCAGCAATGATGGCGGCAACGGCATTGCCACCTTTTTCAATATCATCAAAGCTGGCCATGATGACGCGCGCTAGTTTTGGTTTAGCAACTAATTTGACAGTCACTTCAGTAACAACGGCGAGCATGCCTTCGCTACCCATCATGATGGCAAGTAAATCTAATCCTGGAGAGTCGGGCGCCAAGCTGCCAAACTCGATGATCTCGCCATTCATGAGAACACCGCGAACTCGCAAAACGTTATGCAGGGTTAATCCATACTTTAGACAATGCACACCACCAGAGTTCTCGTTAACATTGCCGCCGATCGAACATGCAATTTGTGATGATGGGTCTGGTGCGTAATACAAACCTAAGTGACCTACCGCTTCAGAGATGGCTAAATTACGAACACCAGGCTGTACTACTGCGGTACGGGTAAATGGATCAGTACTCAAAATCTTTTTGAGTTTGGCAAGTGACAGCACTAAACCTTGTGACAAAGGCATGGCACCACCGGAGAGACCCGTTCCAGATCCACGAGGTACTACTGGAATTGCCATCTCAAAGCAAACCTTCAGAATCTGGGCAACTTGCTCTTCAGTTTCTGGCAGAGCTACAGCTAATGGCATGCGCCGATATGCTGCCAAACCATCGCATTCATAGGGAATCGTGTCTTCAGGCTCCCAAAGCAGGGCATGCTCAGGGAGGATCGGTCGTAGGGCCGAAACAAGTTTGGTCTGAAGGGCGCTAATAGCGGCCAAATCGGGGGGCGGGGTCACCATATTCATAACAATCATTTTAGCCATTTACCTATAATTAGGCTCATGGGAAATCGACTATCAAAAATCGCTACTAGAACGGGCGATGCTGGCATGACTGGTCTTGGAGACGGAAGTCGTGTTGAAAAGGATCATTTACGCATTTGCGCCATGGGTGACGTTGATGAGCTCAATTCTGAAATCGGCGTTTTGATGACCGAAGAGATCCCTCAAGGCATTGCCGAAGAGTTAAAAGCCCTCTTTTTGCAGATTCAGCATGATTTATTTGATTTGGGTGGCGAGCTTTGCATTCCCAACTACAAGCTGCTCAATCCAGATCATGTTGCTCAATTAGATGTTTGGCTTGAAAAATACAATCAGCAGTTACCGCCTTTGACAGAATTTATTCTTCCCGGTGGTACACGTGCCGCTGCACAAGCACATGTATGCCGCACAGTTTGCAGAAGAGCAGAGCGCTCAATTGTGCGTTTAGGTTGGGAAGAGCCTTTGTATGATTCGCCTCGTCAATACGTCAATCGTTTATCCGATCTACTATTTGTCTTGTCACGTATTCTGAATCGTGCCGCAGGTGGTACAGACGTATTGTGGAAGCACGAAAAAAAAGAGACTAAATAAATTAGTCTCTTTCAGTAGGATGGCTAATTTAATTTAGCAATAGCACATCACTTTTTCTGGCTTCTGCGTTTTTTGACTGCAGCCGCAAGTCGTTCGAGCACTTGAACAGAATCATCCCAATTAATACAGGCATCGGTAATGCTCTTGCCGTATTCGAGTTTGCTTGGATCATCTTTACCAGGCGTGAACTTTTGGGCGCCGTCATTCAGATGGCTCTCTACCATGACACCGAAAATCTGATGTGAACCGGACTCAATTTGCTGAGCAACATCATCAGCCACAATGATTTGGCGCTCATGTTTTTTACTTGAATTGGCATGTGACAAATCAACCATCAAACTGCCTGGAAGCTTGGAGGCCTCTAGCTCAGCGCAGGCTGCTTGAACAAACTGAGCCTCGTAATTTGGCTCCTTACCGCCGCGCAAAATAACGTGACAGTCTTTATTGCCCTTGGTTTCAACAACCGATACTTGACCGTTTTTATGAACAGATAAAAAGTGGTGTGGGCGCCCCGCAGCTTGAATAGCATCGGTTGCAATTTTGATATTCCCATCGGTGCCATTCTTGAATCCAATCGGTGCAGATAAACCAGAAGCGAGTTCACGATGAACTTGGCTTTCGGTTGTGCGTGCACCAATAGCACCCCAAGAAATGAGGTCAGCAATGTATTGCGGAGAAATGACGTCCAAGAATTCACTGCCAGCTGGCATACCAAGGCGATTAATTTCCATGAGGACTTGACGAGCCAGGCGCAGGCCTTCTTCAATACGGTAGGACTCATCGAGGTAAGGATCGTTAATCAACCCTTTCCAGCCAACCGTAGTGCGTGGTTTCTCAAAGTAGACACGCATCACGATTTCGAGTTCACCAGCAAAGCGTGTACGCTCTGCTAAAAGACGTTGGCAATATTCCAATGCAGCTTTTGGGTCATGAATCGAGCAAGGTCCAATGATGACGAGTAAGCGGTCATCCTTGCCATGAATAATGTCGCGAATTTTTTGGCGAGTTTTACTGATGAGCGATTCTGTCGGTGTTCCAGAGATTGGAAAAAACCGAATCAAATGCTCTGGCGGTGGCAGAACAGTAATGTTATTAATGCGTTGATCGTCGGTATCGGACGTTTTATCAACGGCGGAGTACCAATTAGCGGGATTAGTATTTTGTTGGCTCATACGGCTATTTTAAGCCGTAATTAAGCCGTCTTAGGCTGTTCCGCCAACAGTCAGGCTATCAATCCTTAAAGTAGGCTGTCCAACCCCTACCGGCACGCTTTGGCCTTCTTTGCCGCAAACCCCAATTCCGCCGTCTAATTTAAGGTCGTTACCGATCATGGAGACCTGTTTTAAGGACTCTGGACCGCTACCGATAATCGTGGCGCCTTTGACAGGGTATTGAATTTTTCCGTTTTCTACCCAATAGGCTTCGGAGGCAGAAAAGACAAATTTGCCGCTAGTGATATCCACTTGGCCGCCGCCAAAATTGACCGCATATAGACCTCGTTTAATGCTTGCCACAATTTCTTGGGGATCGTCTTTGCCGGCCAGCATATAAGTATTTGTCATGCGAGGCATTGGTAAGGAGGCAAAACTCTCACGGCGTCCATTACCTGTGAGTGGCATCTTCATCAGACGTGCATTCAGGCTATCTTGAATATAGCCCTTCAAGATTCCATCTTCAATCAAGGTGGTGCACTGTGTAGGCGTGCCTTCGTCATCAATATTGAGCGAGCCTCTACGTCCAGACAATGTGCCATCATCAACTACAGTGACTCCTTTGGCGGCAACACGTTGGCCGATGCAACCAGCAAAAGCAGAAGATCCCTTTCGATTGAAGTCACCCTCAAGACCATGTCCTACTGCTTCATGTAAAAGCACGCCTGGCCAACCTGGACCCATGACTACGGTCATTGGGCCTGCGGGTGCTGGTCGTGATTCAAGATTAACTAAAGCTCCATCTACAGCTTCATCAACATAGCGATTAATTAACTCAGTATCAAAGTAAAGGTAGTCGTGACGTGCGCCACCACCAGAGGAGCCAGATTCACGGCGACCATTTTGTTCGGCAATCACGTGAACTGAGACGCGAACGAGGGGGCGAATATCTGCCGCAAGAAGACCATCAGCTCTTGCTACTAAAACAACATCAAACTCACCAGCAAGACTAGCCATGACTTGAATGATGCGAGGGTCTCGTGCTTTTGCGCGACGCTCAATACTTTCTAGTAGAGCAATTTTTTCATTGGGCTGTAATGAGTCTAGGGGGTTGAGATCAGAGTACAGCTTATTGGATAGCGGGTTAAATAGCTTGCTAGCCACTGCTCTCTTGCCACCTTCGGGGCCGATCACGCGAGTTGCATTTGCAGCCTTATTTAAAGCCTCCAGATTAATTTCATCTGAGTAAGCAAATGCCGTTTTATCACCATAAATGGCCCGCACACCAACGCCTTGGTCAATATTGAAGCTGCCAGATTTCACAATACCTTCTTCAAGGCTCCAGCTTTCACTGCGGGTATGTTGAAAATATAAATCAGCATCATCCAAGCGATGCGTAAACATATTGCCAAAAGTGCGGTGTAAATCTTGCTCGGATAGTCCGGTTGGTTCAAGCAAGATGGACTTGGCTAATTTAATGAGGTCTGCTTGCTTTTTGGCTTTTGTCCAACTGGCAGGAAATAGTGCTTCTGGTGCATTCATGTGATTCGGCAAATCTTTCATTAAAGCTTGCGGTGTGCAAGTGCAGGTAACTGAGAGCGTACCTCGTTTAATTTATCTTTGCTTAAAGTCCCTGAGATAAAGCCTTCCCCTTCAGGGAGGTCTGCCAATATTGCCCCCCAAGGGTCAATTAGCATGCTGTGGCCCCAAGTGCGGCGTTGATTGGGATGTATGCCCCCCTGTGCCGAGGATAAGACGTAGCATTGATTTTCAATGGCACGAGCACGTAGCAAAATTTCCCAGTGAGCTTTGCCTGTCGTGTAAGTAAACGCCGCTGGAATGATATGGCAATCCACTGGACCCATCGCACGATACAGTTCTGGAAAACGGAGGTCATAACAAATGCTCAGACCAAAAGTCCAGTCTTCATTGTTGTGATGGATTTTGAGAAGTTGAGGAGCATTGCCCGCTTCAATGGTCTCAGACTCTTGATAGCGCTCTGTTTTGGTTTGAAAGCCAAAAAGATGAATCTTGTCGTAACGCCCAATTTTTTTGCCGCTGGGATCGTAGCTCAGCATGGTATTGAGCACCTTGCCTGGATCTTTTGCTTCTAGCGGAATAGTGCCGGCCACCAAATAAATCTGATTATCTTTGGCAAAACTTGCTAGCTGTTCTTGAATTGGACCGCTACCAAGTGCTTCGCGAGCAGCAACTTTGTCAGTATCCTTTAGCCCCATTAAGCAAAAATATTCTGGGAGCACTACCAATCGAGCCCCATCCTTGGCAGAGGCGTCAATAAGCCTCCTCGCTGTATTGAGATTTTCCTGAATGTCTGGACTGGAAACCATCTGAATAGAGGCTATTTTCAGTTCTGCCGAGTTCATAGGATTACTCATCTCAATCTAGTTGGTGGTTTGTGCGTCGTTACCCGAATTGTTTGGGGTGCTATTGGAGCTGGGCTTACTTTGCTCCATGAGCAGCTCTTTTTTTCGAATGGAGTCAAAAGTTTGAGTATCAATCGGTTGACCTTTTTGATCCAATGGAATGACCTCTGGGTTATCCCATGATCCCTGCACTAAATAATCGGATTGAAAGCTACGGTTAATCTGACTTGTAAGGAGGTATTGACCAACTAGGGCACCCAGACCCACGATGGGGTTGATTGCAAATGCAGCAAGCGATCCTGCAGTCGCATCAATTGTCGGAAAAATAGTGATGCGCAAATCCTGCGTTTGCTTTGAAAGATTGATTTGTCCAGCCATTGCAACACGCGCTTGATCTAAATTCATATTGAATTGTTTAGCTTGTGCAACACCGTTACTAATATCAAAGTTGCTTGTAATCGAATTAAAAGGTGTGCCCTTAGTAACAATATTACCAAGGCCACCTTGGATATCTAAAGTGGCAAATTTAAACAAGCTTTGCAGACTCAGTACGTCTAATATTTTCGCGCCGCTGGTATTGACTTCCAACAGACGTCCTTTTTCAAGATTCAGACTTGCCTTGCCGGAGAGGGTTTCATATTGCGGATTAAACGGTGAGCCATCCCATTCCACATTGGCGCTTACTTTGCCGTGTCCACCCTCAATGGATTTTTGTGATGTCCAATGTGCAATGATCTGACCAGCATCTTTGACATCCATATCGATATTCAGAGTGCTGTGTTCAGCTTCATTCTTAGTACTCCCATTCCACTGACCATTCATTTGGCTGGAACCTTGAGGATTATCACTCTGTATCGAATCAATTTTTAGCGTGTGATCGCTGGTTCTGGTTTTAATTTTGATCTGGCCAAGTCGCGCCTTACTCCAGCTCAGATCATCAATGGAGATATCTAAGCTCGGAATAGAGTCCGGGGTAAATGTTGCTTGGTTTGATGAGCCTGGTTTTGTGGGCAGGTTTGAAATGACATCCGGAATTTTCAGTTTAGTAAGGCGTCCACTGATCAGGCCACTTGTGTTGTTTTTATTAGCCGCTTGGTATTGAAATTGGCCGGATGCCTGGAGAGATCCAAGTTTGACATCCCAGACATTTTTTTTGTTATTTGCTGACAGGTTCACGTCCTGCCACAGTCGATCAAATAAAGTGAGCTTCTTAACTTGCGCTGTGATTTGAATGTTTCCAGTATTAGACTCAGCTTCTTGTGCGTGTGAAGGTGATTTAGCTGCCAAGAAATCCCGCCAAGTATCTAGGTTAAGTTCGCTGCTTACTAAATTGAGGTTGAAGCCTTCCTGCGGCAGATTAGGTGGGGCGCCGATTCCAAGGCTATAGCGCAATTCATCATCGCGGCTCAGGACTCCTTGTGTGGAATAAAGTTCACCAATCTTGCCAGACCAACTTGCGCGATTAGCATTATTTTTTTCGCTAGCAAATGTTTTTATATTGACTTCGCCAGTCATTGCGGCGCCTGCTAATTTCTTAACTGGTGCTGGGGCGTTGATAGACCAATCCCGAAGATCAAAGCGAAGGTTTGAATCGCTGCCAAGCTTATTAAAGCTAATGGTGCCATCGTATTTGATGGTGCCATTCATAGCATTGAGCATGGGATTTGGCTGTGAACGTGAGGAGTTCGCAAGATAGGCCTTTAGAAAACTAGCCTGGATGTCCCCAGCGATATTGAAATTTTGTTTATTGCTATTTTTGTCATTGCTAGAAATTTTGATCGAACCACCTAGGAAGTTTGCAGAAACATCTTCAAACTCTGGGTTACTTTCGGTAATGCGGATATTTCCTTTGAGATCTTCAAATGGGGGGAAGTCACCCCATTCAGCACGGTTACCCGGGAGCGTTAATTTCAGATCAATATTGGTATCGGCGGATCCAGATAGGGGAACTTTTAAACCAATGCCCAGATCAATAGGCCCAGTAACACGTAGACTTTGCGCAATCTTGTCTTGTTTTTTTCCGCTTGGTGAAGCATAAAAATACTCCAGTAGTTCTGGTGCCTGGCCTTGGGCCTTGCCAGTTACGGATAGCGTTAATTGATTAGCGCTGACATTGGGAATTTCTGCATGAAAGCCGCTCAGAGCTACCTGCTTGTAGCTTGCGGTCGGAATATCCACTGCAAAACTAGAATTGCTCATGGCGACAGTGCCATTGACATTGGTAAAGGTAGACCAGGTTCCTTGATTGCTTGGTAAGAGCGGTACTGGAGTAAACGCTGCGCTAGAGATTGGAAGATTTAAGCTGAACTCACCTTGTTGTTTATCAGGGAACGGTACTTGATTGGGATCTCCTTTAATATGCAGAGTGCCATTTTGAATAGTGCCAGCATTAAACGCCTTGCTTAAATACACTCTCGCATCTTTGCCCATACCAACAGGTAAATAGCGATATGCTGTTTTTGCATTGGCATGCAGGAACTGCATATCTAAGGCCATAAAGTCAGCCTCTTTCGGTGTACCAATAATGTAGTTAAGACTCAAATTGGTATTGATTTCAGGATTACTTAGCAAGAGTTTGTTGGTGTTAACGACCCAGCGCCCTCTTTTTTTTGGCCCAGCTAATCTGCCCGCTTGCGCGGTCAAGTTGAATCTTCGGGTCTTCGAGGAAGTCATTAATTTCTAATCCAAGGTCTTTGGAGTTAAGGGAGAAACTCCCCTCGTTTTGGCTGCTGGAAATAAAGCCGGACAGATTGGATACGGAGGGCATCGACTTATTGACGCCAATAAAACTCAGATTAATCAGTTTGGCGCTCACTGTGAAATCCAGTTTATTGGACTTGAACCAATCTCCAGGAATATTCAGCGCTGAAAGAGCGGATTTACTCTCTGACCAATGAATATCAACATCCTCCAAATCGCCCTCAGCTTGAGCAGCCTTGATCCATTGATGCACTTTTTTAGAGAGCGGTAGGTTCAGTGCAAATAAGGTTGCATCATCTATTGAAATCTTGGGTGAAGAAAATCCGAACTCTTTAATCTCTCCATCAGCTGCGGGAGGGCGCCAGCGAAAGGTCATCGGACTCAATTTTTCCAGTGGCGCAGATTTTGGGCTGTCCATATCGCGCCAGGCAAATGTTTTCGTTGAGATTGCGATCAAGCCATCATTTGTTTCTTGCACGAGATTAGCTTCGAGCCTGCCTAGTGCAATTGCATCTTCACTTTTTGCGGATTGAACAACCAGCTTATCGACTGCAACATAAAATTCACCACCATCAGGCTGAGCATTATCAATTTTGAGATTGCCATTCGAGCTCAATAAACCTTCAAGTGTATGAATGCCAAGATTGAACTCTTTAGATACTTGCTTTAGGTCTAGGTCTGCTAAATTCCACGAGATCGTACCAATCCAGTCACGCCAGTTTCCTGCTTGCCCGCCTAAGTGTGGGACAAAGTTTACTTTGACTTCAGTTGGTCCTTTTGTCCATGGGGTAATGGCGATGAGCGAGCCATCATGTCTACGAATACCATTGGTAAGGTCTAAATTGAGAACCTCAATCGATGTAATGGCTTTCTTATTCTGCTGATCATCCCAAAAAAGTTTAACCTTTTTGGCCTCAATACTGTCCTGTGCAAACAACCAATTTTCAGCAGAGTAATCGCTTGAGTTGCTGTCCAGAGGAATGCCTGCTACAGAGATGGCGCCCTTAGTATTGCGTTGCGCATAAATTTCTGCGCCTTCGAAATGAATCTCATGGAAATAAGGCGCTAAGTGATAGAAAGAGTTCCAGCTGAGTTCGCCATATATCTTTTCTATGGAGAGCAGGGCTTTCGTTTTGTTGGGACTGTTAAAACGCAAACCATTCATTTCAAATGCTGGCCTAATACCCGTCCAAGAAACCTTCAGATCATCAATGGTGACATCTATGCCTGTGCGGGTGCTGATGAGTTTTTCAACGGATGCCTTAGATTTTTCAATTTGAGGCCAAAGTACATATCGCACCCCAAGATGCCCAATGACAAAGAGCGCCAACACAACTCCACCCAAAATCAGGGCGCGCTTACGCCAATTCCTACCCAAACCTGGAGGACGTTTTGCAAGCACGCTCTTAAGGCGAGGTGGAATGATGTTTTGCAGCATGACCTCTATTATCCGTCAGGCTCTGTACGATCGGCAATCATCTCTTGCTCAACTTTTAGTCGGGATTAAGATGGGGGGATGGATGATTTTTCAAGGCAAATCGAGTTTTTAGAGCGACACTCCAATTATGCAAGGCGTTGGCTTCATGCCAAGCCGGAATGGCTTGATTGGCTCAGAGCCCATGGGCAGCAAAAAATTGATTTAGCTGGGATTAAGGACCTTCTTGATCCCTGCCGGATTGATTTCTTGAGCGAGGGGCATGATGAGGCGCAATTTATGTCTGATTTGCGCTTGGCTCGTCAGCGTCTGATGCTATGGCTGGCCTTTCGTGATCTAAATGGCATGGCCAGTCTGGATGAGGTTACTCATTGTCTTAGCCATTTTGCGCAACTGGCTACCACCGACTCTATTGCATTTATCCGCAGAGATTTGCAAAGTCGCTTTGGATTGCCTTGGAGCAGCTCAAGCAATACTGAAATGCCACTCATGGTAGTTGGCATGGGGAAGCTAGGTGGTTTTGAGTTGAACCTGTCATCCGATATAGATTTGATATTTCTCTATGAGCATGAGGGTGAGACGCGAGGAGGTCTCAAAACCTTATCGAATCATGAGTGGTTTACACGCATGGGTCAGCGTTTAATCAAAATGCTATCTGAGCATGATGCCAATGGGTTTGTGTTTAGGGTGGATATGCGTTTGCGACCCAATGGTGATTCTGGTCCTTTGGTTTGCAGTCTTGATATGCTCGAAGAATACTTGCTCGTACAGGGTAGGGAGTGGGAGCGTTACGCTTGGATTAAGGGCAGGCTTATTGCGCCATTGCCCGGATCGCATGACTATGCCCATTGTGAAAAATCTCTAAATCAAATCATCCGACCATTTGTCTATCGCCGGCATTTAGATTACGGTGTTATCGCCTCTATTCGTGATCTGCATGTGCAAATTCAGCGTGAAGCGGAGAAGCGTTCTGCTGGTCATCAAGGACGCTCCCATGATATTAAGTTGGGACGTGGCGGCATTCGGGAGATTGAGTTTTTAGCGCAAATGGTTCAGTTGATGCGTGGTGGTACCGACCCTCGTTTTAGAGTGCGCCCAAGTTTAGAAGTGCTCAATCTGATTGGGCGCCGTCGCATCATGCCTTTACCAGAGGTAGAAGCGCTCAGTGATGCCTATATTTTTCTACGACGTCTTGAACACCGTATTCAGGTTTGGGATGATCAGCAAACGCACTACCTTCCTGATGATTCTGCTGTTCGACTACGCTTAGCTGAAGCTATGGGCTTCGCAGATGATGCGAGTTTTCTTGCCCAGTTGGAGCGGCACCAAAATAATGTTGCTCGTTTATTTGAAAAAGCATTTTTATTGGACGATGAGGAAAGGCTTGACCTTGCACCGCAGGATTGGATGCCAGATGAAAAGTATTTTCCTCAATCTCTGCTTCGATGGCAGACCTGGATAGCTAGCCCTAAGGCAAGGCAGCTGCCAGAAAAAAGCCGCTTAATTTTTGATAATTTAATGCGTAGTGCTGCTGATATTTTGATGGCTGATCAAAGTCATTTGCCAACAGTAGATCAGATCCTATTGCGTTTTTTTGACTTACTGGAAGCAGTTGCACGACGTAGTGCCTACTTATCGATATTGGCTGAGTACCCCAGAGCTTTATTTAATGTGTTGGCTTTGTTACAGGCATCCCAGTGGGGCGCGCAATACCTTACGCTGCATCCCCATCTATTGGATTATTTATTGAACTCTCATGCAGAGAGAGCGCTGATTGATCACCCTGAGGATTATTGGCGCGAAGTAAGAGCCAACCTAAATGTGCGTTTAGACGATGTTATGGCTGAGGGCGATGCCTCAGAGCAGGCCATGGATATCTTACGGGTGACCCACCATACAGAGACCTTTATTACGCTGCTAGCTGATTTAGGAATCGGGGTAGAGCAAGCCCTTTCTGTTGAAAAGGTGAGTGATCACTTGTCGGCTTTGGCTGATTTGATGTTGCAAGTCACCTTTGAGCGAGTCTGGCCTACGGTAGCTAAGAAGTATGACTTGCCGTATGACACTACCCCATCCTTTGCAATCATCGCCTACGGTAAGTTGGGTGGCAAGGAATTAGGTTACTCCTCTGATTTAGATTTGGTGTTTTTATATCAAGCCAATGAAAACGATCATGCTGCTCAAGAAATATATGCGCTCTTGGCGAAGCGCATGATTAATTGGTTGACTGCTTTTACTGCGACGGGTAGTTTGTTTGAGGTTGACACCAGACTTCGCCCCAATGGATCAGCAGGCTTTTTGGTTACTAATGCACAGGCATTTAGAAAATATCAATTGCGCCAGGGCGATAACGCCGCTTGGGTTTGGGAACATCAAGCTTTAACGCGCGCCCGCTTTGCTGCTGGCAATCTTGCGGTAGGTACTCAGTTTGATATTGTCAGATCAGAAGTATTGAGTCAGAAGCGCAATATTGACCAATTGCGATCTGAAATTTTGGAGATGCGCCGTAAGGTACATGAAGGTCATCCGAATCTGGGCGAGCGCTTTGATTTAAAGCATGATGCTGGCGGCATGGTTGATATTGAATTTATTGTTCAATTTTTAGTCTTGGCTTATGCGCACCAATACCCACAATTGATTGCTAATCTTGGCAATATTGCTCTTTTGAGGATTGCTGGTGAAGTAGGCTTAATTCAAGCGCTTGCCGCTCAAAAGGTTGGAGATGCTTATCGCTTATTAAGGGCGCATCAACACCGTTTACGTTTGGATGGCGCAGAAAAGACGCGCATTCATTTGGAGGATCAGCCTGAACTGCTTAGGGCTCGAGATGATGTTTTGCTGCTGTGGCAAGACATCTTTAGGGCACCATCGGGCATTTAAATGAATTTAATGTTGTTCTAGTAACTCGCGTGCATGTCGTCGAGTGGTATCGGTGATAGTTGCGCCACCCAGCATTCTGGCAACCTCCTCGACCCGCTCAATTCTGCCTAAAGGCTGAACTTGTGAAACTGTTTTATCCCCATTTTGAGACTTGCTCACTTTGAGATGGTGATTACCCTGTGCGGCAACTTGTGGAAGATGGGTGACGCATAGAATTTGATGAGTCTGACCCAGTTGATGTAAGAGCTTGCCAACCGTTTCAGCAACAGCCCCGCCAATGCCGGCATCAACCTCATCAAATATGAGAGTCGGCGTAAAGGAAGCCTTACTAGTAATGACGCTAATGGCTAGGCTGATACGAGCAAGTTCACCGCCGGAGGCTACTTTCGCTAATGATCGCGGTGTACTGCCTGCGTGACCTGCTACCAAAAACTCAATTTGTTCTAGGCCGTGTGATCCACCTTCCTGTAGTGGTGTGAGAGCAATTTCTAAGCGACCACCAGCCATAGATAAATCTTGCATAGCATCGGTTACCAGCTGACCAAGTTCGGTTGCAGCTTTGCCGCGCTTCTGTGAGATTTGCTTTGCTAACTTCAGAAAGGCTTCTTCTTCTTGATTTACTTTTTCTCTCAGGGCGTCAATATTCTGCGATGCAGTTAATGCCTCTAAGCGCTCAGCAGTCTCAATAAGTAAAGTCGGGAGCTCATCAGTTTCAGTGCGATATTTTCTGGAGGCGCCATGCAAGGCCTGCATCCGCTCTTCAACTTGTTCAAGTCTGGCTGGATCCAAATCAATTTTTTGTAGATAGCGATTGAGCCCATGAATGGCCTCATCCAGTTGAATTTGCGCACTCTCCAGAGATTCGCTAATACTAGCCAATGCAGGATCATGTTCAGCTAATGCGCCGATATTACCGCTGACTTTGGATAGTGAGGACTCTAGAGAATTGTCGGCATCACTTAAGATTTCAATGGCTTCTTGGCATCCACCAATGAGTTTGGCTCCATTGGCCAATCTTGCATGTTCACTTTGAATGTTTGCCCACTCACCTTCTTGAGGAGAGAGCTCTGTTAATTCTTCTAGTTGCCACTGTAGACGTTCACGTTCGCGCTCGACATCTTGCCCCGCATTTTCTGCTTGCTGTAAGCGCCGACGCGATTCACTTAGGGTTTTGAATGCGAATCCTACTTCTGTAGAGAGCGGTAACAAACCTGCATGACGATCTAAGAGTGCGCGTTGCGCGCCACCCTTCAAAAGTAGTTGGTGCGCATGTTGCCCGTGAATATCAACTAGCTGATCACCAGCCTCACGTAGCTGCGCTAATGTTGCAACGCTGCCATTGATAAAAGAACGACTTCTACCGCCACTTTCAACCGTTCGTTTGAGTAACAGGCTTTGACCATCATCTTCCACGGGAAAGCCCTGATCATCTAGCCATTGGCTAAAGGACTGAATGAGTTCTGGATCAATCCGAAAGAGGGCGGAGATCTCGGCGCGACTAGCACCTTCTCGAATTTGACTGCTATCTGCGCGCTCGCCCAGCACAAGACTTAGGGCATCTAGCAGAATAGATTTGCCGGCACCAGTTTCTCCAGTGAGAACCGTAAAGCCACTTGCAAAGTCGAGCTCAAGTTGGTCAACAATGACAAAGTCACGAAGTGAGATGGTTTGAAGCATGTATTAGCGTAGCAAAGAACTCGACATCAGAATGTCGACGGGTATTCATTCCAATGCAACTTCTCGCGCAAAGTTTTGTAGTCACTATGATTGCTCGGGTGCAAAAGAGCAATCGTTTTATCAGATTGACGCACTTCAACCTTGTCACCACTTTGCAGATTAGTTTGCGACTGCATATCAAAGTTGACAATCACTTCAAGTCCATTAATTACCTCAATTACCGTAAGACTATCTTGGGGCAGGACAATCGGGCGATTGGAGAGTGAGTGCGGCGCAATCGGTACGAGCAAAATTCCGGCGACGTGTGGATGCAAGATGGGCCCACCAGCTGATAAGGCGTAGGCAGTAGATCCTGTTGGAGTAGAGACAATCAAACCATCCGAACGCTGGTTGTACATAAAGGAGCCATTGACGCGAACTGCCAGCTCAACCATTCCAGAAATGCCAGAGCGATTTACGACTACATCATTGAGTGCTAAGGCGCGATTAATTTCCTTACCATCGCGCAGCACGACAGCGTCGAGCAGAGTTCTAGTATCAGCTTCATATTCACCGGCGATGATTTTTGGCAAAGTCTCTTTGACGGACTGAATTGGAATGTCGGTCATGTAACCAAGGCGACCCATATTGATACCAACTAGGGGAACGTTGCTACCTGCTAATTGGCGAGCAATACCTAACATGGTGCCGTCACCGCCCAACACCACTACCAGATCAATGGCTCCAGCAAAGTCTTGGGCCGTTTTAGTGGGGTAGTCACTTAAGCCCAGATGAGCGGCTGTACCAGCCTCAATAAAGACCTCGCAACCCAATCCGGAGACCAATTTGGCTAGATCCTGAAGGTGCTCCTCGATGCCGTCTGTCTGCAGTTTGCCGACGAGCGCCACCCGGCTAAAAGCCTTCTTGGAGGAATTTGGGGATGGGCTTAACATATAACGATTAAACCATAGGCATAAAATCCCTTCCAACATGGATGAACGTTCCCGCGCTTTACTTAAAACCCTCATCGAGCGCTATATCGAGGAGGGTCAGCCTATTGGCTCGCGCACGCTATCGAGATTCTCAGGTTTAGACCTCTCAGCTGCCACTATTCGCAATGTCATGGCTGATTTAGAGGACATGGGCCTAGTTACTAGCCCCCACACCTCTGCTGGCCGTATTCCAACCCCCAGGGGGTATCGCCTCTTCGTCGACACCATGGTGACTGTCCGCCCCTTAGAGGCAATGGCGGCTCGTGAAGTTGAAAAGGGACTTTTGCCAGATTCTCCACAGCGGGTTCTGAATTCAGCGGCTCAGATTTTGTCCAATCTCACCCATTTCGCCGGTGTCGTGATGACCCCAAAGCGTGCCCAAGTGTTTAAGCATATCGAGTTTCTGCGTTTGGGTGAGGGCAAGATTTTGCTCATTATGGTCACTCCAGAGGGTGATGTGCAAAACCGCATTTTGCCGACCACTCAAGATTACACGCCCAGTCAATTAATTGAGGCGGGTAATTACATTAACGCCCAGTTTGCTGGAAAAAGTTTTGAGCAAGTACGCTTGCATCTCAAATCGGATTTAGATAATTTACGTGCAGACATTTCTGGCTTGATGGCTTTAGCATTGCAGAGTGGTGTTGCTGATTACGACATGAGTCGGGGTGACATGGTGCTTTCCGGTGAACGTCGCTTACTTAATGTCGGCGATTTAAGTTCCAACCTTGATAAGTTGCGCAAGATGTTTGACATGTTGGAGCAAAAATCAGTTCTGATGCAATTACTAGATGTATCGAGTCATGCTGATGGTATTCAGATCTTTATTGGCGGAGAGAGCGATCTTTTGCCTTACGAAGATTTAGCAGTAATCAGCGCCCCATATAGTGTTGATGGGCAAATCGTAGGAACCCTAGGGGTGATTGGCCCAACTCGGATGGCTTATGACAGGGTGATACCGATTGTCGATATCACCTCTAAATTATTATCGGGCGCATTAAGCTCCTGAGCTTTGAACTGAATACTATTTTTAACTAGAGACACTTATTTTGAATCAGAATCCACACTTACGCGCCTCCAAAACGGCGGTATTGTTATTGAATTTAGGCACGCCATCTGCTCCAACACCAAAAGCAGTGCGAGCTTACTTAAAAGAATTTCTCTCCGATCCGCGAGTCGTAGAAATTCCACGTTTTATTTGGTGGATGATTTTGAACGGAATTATTCTGCCGATTCGCAGTGGCGCTTCTGCTAAAAAATACGCTTCTATTTGGTTGCCACAATTAGGCTCACCACTCATGCATTACTCGCGTTTACAGGCGAAGGAGTTGGGCGAGAAATTTGCCAATGAGGGCCATACTATTTTGGTCGATTTAGCGATGCGCTATGGCAAGCCATCGACCCAAGAGGTCCTAGAAGACCTGAAGGCCCAGGGAATGGAGCGCTTGCTGCTATTGCCCCTTTACCCACAATACTCAGCCACTACTAGCGCCTCAAGCTTTGATGAAGTCTTTCGCGTACTCGGCACTTGGCGCGATCAACCTGAGTTGCGTCTGGTGAAGCACTATCACGACAATGCTGCCTACATTGCTGCTTTACGTGATCAGGTGCTTAGTAGTTGGGATAAAGATGGACGCCCAGATTTTGCACGTGGCGATCGTTTTGTGATGTCTTTCCATGGGTTGCCAAAACGCAATTTAATGAAGGGTGACCCATACCATTGCGAGTGTTTAAAAACAGGACGCTTGCTTGGTGAATCTCTGGGATTAGAGCCAGGGCAGTATCTAGTAACTTTCCAATCTCGTTTTGGAAAAGCCGAATGGTTGAAGCCGTATACCGCACCAACTATTGAAAAATTAGCGAAAGAAGGTTGTCAGCGAGTCGATATTTTCTGCCCTGGATTTCCGGCGGATTGTCTTGAAACGCTAGAAGAGATCGCTATGGAGGCCAGAGAAGACTTCTTGGCACATGGTGGAAAAGACTACCGTTATATTCCCTGCATGAACAGCAACCCTAAGTGGATAGAGGCTCTGAGCGATATTGCCTATCAGCATTTATTGGGCTGGTCCTTGGGTACAGAGTCTGCAGAAGAGCTTGCTAAGCGGAACGAAAGAGCCGAGCAAGCGAAGAATAGGTCTTGAAATTGAATACACTGACCCCACATAGCAAAGTAACAGCCTCAACTACAGAAAAGTGAATTAGCGTCCATGACACAAGAAAATCAAAACCCAACACCAGAGCAGGAGAGCCCTGCGGCTGATCCAGTTGTTGAGACTGCAGCAGAAACTCCTGCAGTAAAAACACCTGAACAAGAGATCGCTGAACTCAATCAGAAGGTATCCGACTTACAAGACAACTTCCTGCGTGCCAAAGCTGAAGGTGAAAATATCCGTCGCCGTGCAGTTGAAGATATTGCGAAGGCCCATAAGTTTGCGATTGAAAGTTTCGCTGAGCACTTAGTACCAGTGACCGACAGTTTGTATGCCGCCTTGAGTACTGATGCAGGCGATGCTAAGGCCTTTAAAGAAGGTCTGGAAATCACCTTAAAGCAGCTTTTATCTGCTTTTGAAAAGGGTCGGATGACAGAAATTAACCCTGCGGTGGGGGATAAATTTGATCCGCACCATCACCAGGCCATTGCCTCAGTGCCATCTGAGCAAGAGGCTAATACGGTAGTTTCAGTGCTTCAGCGGGGTTATACCGTGGCAGATCGGGTTCTCAGACCTGCTTTGGTGACCGTTAGCGCCCCGAAATAAGCCCAAAAAGAGGCTTAAATCCCGAAAAAAGCATAAAAAAGGCAGATTTCTGCCTTTTTTGCTCTTCTACCCCTTGAATTCCCTTTTTTAGACCCCATTTATTGGGTAATGGAATATTCGCGGCAGTTCAGATGAATTGCCTCAATCAACTTAGAAGTACAACAAAGTAACTTAATTTTTTGGAGTAATTATGGGAAAGATTATCGGAATCGACTTAGGAACCACTAACTCGTGCGTTTCAGTCGTTGAAAACAATGCACCTAAAGTTGTCGAGAACGCAGAAGGCGGTCGTACAACTCCATCCATCATCGCCTATGTTGAAGATGGTGAAGTATTGGTTGGTGCGCCAGCAAAACGTCAGTCAGTGACCAATCCTAAAAACACAATTTATGCAGTCAAGCGTTTGATGGGTCGTAAGTTTACCGATCCTGAAGTGCAAAAAGACATTAGCCTGATGCCTTATGAAATTATTCAAGCAGACAATGGCGATGCTTGGGTTCAAGCACGCGATAAGAAAATGGCGCCACAGCAAGTTTCTGCTGAGATCTTGCGCAAGATGAAAAAGACTGCCGAAGACTATCTTGGCGAAGAAGTAACCGAGGCGGTAATTACTGTTCCTGCTTACTTTAATGATAGCCAACGTCAAGCTACTAAGGATGCTGGTCGTATTGCTGGCTTAGATGTCAAGCGCATCATTAACGAGCCAACCGCTGCCGCATTGGCGTTTGGATTAGATAAGCAAGACAAAGTAGATCGTAAGATTGCTGTGTACGACTTGGGCGGCGGTACATTCGACGTATCCATTATTGAGATTGCTAACGTTGATGGTGAGAAGCAGTTTGAGGTGCTCTCCACCAACGGTGACACATTCTTGGGTGGTGAGGACTTTGACCAACGCATCATTGACTGGATCATTGCTGAGTTTAAGAAAGAGCAAGGCGTTGATTTGAGCAAAGACGTTTTAGCATTGCAACGCTTGAAAGATGCTGCAGAAAAAGCCAAGATCGAATTGTCATCCGCGCAACAAACCGAAATTAATCTGCCTTATGTGACAGCTGATGCTAGCGGTCCTAAGCATTTGAACTTGAAGTTGACCCGTGCTAAGTTGGAATCTTTGGTAGAAGAGTTGATCAAGCGTACCGCTGGTCCTTGCTTAACTGCCATTAAAGATGCCGGCGTAAACGTAGCGGATATCGACGACGTGATTTTGGTCGGTGGCCAGACTCGTATGCCTGCAGTTCAAGACAAAGTAAAAGAAATCTTTGGCAAAGAGCCACGTAAAGACGTAAATCCTGATGAAGCGGTTGCCGTTGGTGCTGCTATTCAAGGTTCCGTATTGTCTGGCGATCGCAAAGACGTATTGCTCTTGGATGTGACTCCATTGTCTTTGGGTATCGAAACTCTTGGTGGCGTGATGACCAAGATGATTCCGAAGAACACAACGATTCCTACCAAGCATTCACAGGTTTACTCTACTGCAGAAGATAATCAGCCTGCGGTAACCATCAAATGCTTCCAAGGTGAGCGTGAGATGGCGGCTGCAAATAAATTGCTCGGTGAATTTAATCTCGAAGGTATTGCACCTGCGCAACGCGGTATGCCACAAATTGAAGTGACTTTTGATATCGATGCCAACGGTATTTTGCATGTAACTGCAAAAGACAAGACCACCGGTAAAGAGAACAAGATCACCATCAAGGCAAACTCTGGTTTGACTGAAGAAGAAATTCAACGCATGGTGAAAGATGCTGAAGCCAATGCTGCTGAAGATAAGAAAGCATTGGAGCTGGTAACTGCACGCAATACTGCAGATGCCTTAGCTCACTCTACCAAGAAGGCCTTGGAAGAGCATGGTGCTAGCTTAGAAGCCGCTGAAAAAGAGGCGATTGAAGCGGCCCTCAAAGAATTGGATGAAGCAATCAAAGGTAGCGATAAAGAAGCCATTGAAGCCAAGACCGAAGCTTTGGGTAAAGCAAGTCAGAAGCTGGGCGAGAAAGTCATGGCTGCTGAACAAGCTAAAGCAGGTGCTGCTCAAGGCGCAGCTCCTGGTGGCGAGCCAAAAGCAGCCCCAGATGCTGATGTTGTTGATGCGGACTTCAAAGAAGTTGATGACAAGAAATAATCTAGTCAACACGTATCGTTAACGTAGTTTTGATGTACTTAAATAACAAGTCGGCCTCGTGCCGACTTGTGTCATTCGGGTTGTTGAGAGGAATAGGCTGTGTCTAAAGGTAAACGCGATTTTTTATGAAGTGCTTGGTGTAGCAAAAGGTGCCAGTGACGATGAGTTGAAAAAGGCTTATCGCAAGATGGCAATGAAATATCATCCAGATCGCAATCCCGATAGTAAAACGGCTGAAGCCCAATTTAAAGAAGTTAAAGAAGCCTACGAAACACTGACAGATCCTAATAAGCGAGCAGCTTACGACCAGTATGGGCACGCTGGCGTAGACCCATCTATGGGCGGCGGTTTCGGTGGAGGTGGTTTTGGCGGCGGCGGCTTTGCAGATGCCTTCGGCGACATCTTTGGTGATATTTTTGGTCAAGGCGGCGGCCGTCAGTCTGGTCCACAAGTCTATAAAGGCGCAGATTTACGCTACAACATGGACATTAGCCTTGAGCAAGCAGCTGAGGGTTATACAACTCAAATTCGGGTGCCTAGTTGGAGTAACTGTAAGCCATGCCATGGCACTGGCGCAGAGCCTGGATCTAAGGCTGAGACATGTACTACTTGTAATGGTCATGGTCAGGTCCGTGTGCAGCAGGGCTTCTTTTCTATGCAACAAACTTGTCCTAAATGTCGTGGTACTGGCGAGTACATTCCTAAGCCTTGCAAAACTTGTCATGGCACCGGTAAGCATAAAGAACAAAAAACCCTAGAAATCAAAATTCCAGCGGGCATCGATGATGGTATGCGCGTACGTTCGGTCGGTAATGGTGAGCCAGGTATTAATGGCGGTCCAGCGGGCGATCTATATGTAGAGGTGCGCGTTAAGCCCCATAAAGTATTCGAGCGAGATGGCAGCGATTTGCATGTGCAGATGCCAATCTCATTTGCGACAGCCACTATTGGTGGTGAGATAGAAGTGCCAACACTTTCAGGTCGGGTTGAGTTCCCCATCCCCGAGGGAACTCAGACAGGCAAAACCTTCCGCTTGCGTAATAAAGGTATTAAAGGTTTGCGCTCAACCTTAGTGGGTGATTTATTTGTTCACGTTGTCGTTGAAACGCCTGTGAAGTTGACTGATGAGCAAAAGAAAATGCTGCAGAAGTTTGATGACAGTCTTAAATCTGCTGGTGACAAACATAGCCCACAGCAAAAGGGTTGGTTTGACGGTGTAAAGAGTTTCTTTAGTTAACTAGCCAGCAAAACCGTACTCAGGTCCGGGAAATTTTCCGGACTTGACTTCACGCACGTAGGCCTTAACTGCGGCCTCTACAGAGTGATGGCCTTCCATGAAGTTCTTAACAAACTTGGGAGGTCTGCCGGGGCTAATGCCCAGCATATCTTGCAGAACTAATACCTGACCAGAGCAATCTGGGCCCGCTCCAATTCCTATGGTCGGAATATGGAGTTCAGAGGTAATCTTTTCGCCAAGTGAGGAAGGGATAGCTTCAAGCACAACCATTTGCGCCCCTGCTTCTTGGCAGGCAAGTGCTTGCTCCAACATATGCGTAGCAGCATCTTTGGACTTGCCTTGGACTTTGTAGCCGCCGAGTACGTGCACGGACTGAGGAAGCAAGCCAAGGTGAGCGCAGACAGGAACGCTGCGTTCTACCAGATAACGGATGATGTCGACTTGCCAGTCTCCACCTTCTAGTTTGACCATATCAGCGCCAGCACGCATCAACATTGCTGCAGAATCCAAAGCCTGCATGGGGTCACCATAGCTGGCAAAAGGTAAGTCAGCGATCAAAAATGCGTGGGTGTTGGCGCGGGCGACACATTCGGTGTGATACGCCATTTGTTCAATAGTCACCGGCGTTGTGCTGGAGTGGCCTTGAATGACGTTTCCCAAAGAGTCACCAACTAAGATGACCTCAACCCCGCAGCGATTTAGCAATGCAGACATAGTCGAATCATATGCAGTGAGCATGGTGATTTTTTCATGCTCGGCATGCATCGCCAGCAGCTTGGTAATTGAGAGTGGCTTGTCGCCTTGTAAGTAACCCATGGCGTGAGTTTAATGAATTAATGCGCCGTTTGGCTATAAGCGTCTTTTTCCCCGCAATTGCAGTTACGGCAAGCGAGTTTTTCGATTCTTTGATGGGCTACTTTTGGGAGGTAGGCCTTTAGTTCGCCAAGATTCGGCAGGAAGAAATCTGGCGCGATTTCGAGTAAAGGGAGCAATACAAATGAGCGTTCGATGATTCTGGGATGAGGAAGCATTAACTCAGTTTCATTTTGAACAACGCCCTCAAAAGACAAAATATCAAGATCCAGGGTGCGCGGCGCATTTGCATATGGACGCTCTCTACCGAATTCTTGTTCAATAGCTTGGCAGACATGAAGAAGGCCGTAAGGGCTTAATTGAGTTTCAATTTCAATAACGGCATTGATGTAGTCGCCACCAAGTGCGTCGACAGGTGCACTTTGATAAAAGCAACTTTTGGCCAGAATATGTAATTCTGAGCGCTGTGCCAGACAAACGATGGCGTCAGTGATGAGTTGACGCGTGTCGCCGATATTGCCACCAAATCCGATAAATGCTCGTGCCATACGATTCCAAACTAGAGATGAAACTACTTTACTGAAATTTCTCTAAGTCTGCTTAGCTTGCCTCAGGTTCTGTTGGGCTGGCTGCTTTGGGTTTCCTGCGTCGGCGTCTTTTCACTGGCGAGCCTACTGTCGAGCCAGATTCATTTTTAGCCCTGGCCATCAGCTCCTCTTGGCCAACAGGGTCGGCCGCAATGAAGTTAGTCCACCATTCGCCGATGGCTGGATTCTGTTCGCCTGTGGCGCAGCGCAGAAGCATGAAGTCATAACCCGCCCTGAAGCGTGGGGATTCAATGAGGCGATAAGGGTAGCGCCCCACCCGTTTTTCGAAACGAGGCTGCATGGACCAGATTTCCCGCATATCACTCTCAAAGCGGCGCTGGATCGTCATGCCGCTACTTTGTGTGGCGATCGTATCATCCATGGCATCGTGCAGTGCTGGGATATTAGCCATTCCTTTAGCGATATTTGCTTTCCAGTTTTGGAGGAGATCGGGCCAAAGTAATGTGGCAAATAAAAAGCCTGCTGAAACACTTTTACCTGACTGGATTCGTTCATCCGTATTGGCAAGGGCTAGCTTTACAAAATCGTTGGCACCTTTAGAGGCTTCATTGTTATCTAGGATGTGATCAAGAAGCGGTAATAAGCCATGATGTAAACCAGCATCTCGTAGTCCTTGAATAGCAGCCCAAGAGTAGCCTGACATTAAGAGTTTGAGAATTTCATCAAAGAGTCTTGCTGATGGCACATCTTGTAATAGCTTGCCCAGCTTGGCAATTGGCGCACGGGTAGCAGCATCCAAGGTAAATTTAGTTTTAGCTGCAAAACGAATCGCCCTGAGCATGCGGATAGGATCTTCTCGATAGCGTTTTGCAGGATCGCCAATCATGCGCAATGTTTTCTTTTGCATGTCAACCATGCCGCCGTGATAGTCCAAGACTGTCTCACTTGAAGGATCGTAATACATTGCATTAATCGTAAAATCACGACGTGCCGCATCCTCACCTTGAGATCCCCAAACGTTGTCACGTAAAATGCGACCGCTTTCAGCAACATGGTCACCGGCGTTATCTAGCAAGGCTCTGAAGGTTGATACCTCAATAATTTCTGGATGACCTTTGCCAAAGAAGGTCACATGCACAATCTGAAAGCGCCGACCAATGAGGCGCGCTTTGCGGAATAGTCTTTGCACCTGATCGGGGGTTGCATTGGTTGCTACATCAAAATCCTTAGGGCCAATTCCGAGAACAAGATCGCGTACAGCGCCGCCAACAATAAATGCTTCGTAACCTGCTTCTTGCAAGGTTTGAGTTACTTTGACGGCATTCTTAGAGAGTAAGTGTGGATCAATGCGATGCGATTTTTTTGGGATACGCTTAGGGGCTCCCGCATTGTTCGCTTGCGTATGTTTGACCATAGGGTCACGACGCAAGATGCGCTTAATAAATTTAGTAATCATGCAAACAATTCAAGAATGGGCCAATCGCGCTTTTGCGCTTCACTGCGCAGCCGATCATCAGGGTTAGTGGCAACAGGATGGCTTACTTGTTCAAGTAATGGTAAATCATTCATCGAGTCAGAGTAGAAGTAACTGCGCGGCAATGTGCTCAAGCTCAGTTTTTGGTTCGCTAGCCAATCATGCAGATTCTGAATCTTGCCTTCGCGAAAGTTTGGAATGCCTTTGACTTCACCGGTGTAATTTGACAGAGGGTGATCATCGCTAGTCGCTGGCTCAGTAGCAATGAGATGCTCAATCCCAAAACTTTCAACAATCGGGCGAGTCACAAAGCTATTGGTAGCGGTGACCACACAGCATAAGTCGCCTGCATCTTGGTGGCGCTTTACTAAATCAATAGCTTGTTGCCGCAATTGACCATGAATCACTTCTTCCATAAAAGCGTCGTGCCATTCTTTTAATTGGGCGCGTGAGTGTTCAGAGAGAGGCTTTAATGCGAAACGCAGAAACTCATGAATATCGAGCTTACCGTCTTTGTAGTCCTGATAGAAGCGTTCATTCTGGCGAGCATAGTATTGGCTATCAACTACGCCGATGCGAGCCAAAAATTGGCCCCACTCATAATCGCTATCGCAAGGGAGTAGGGTGTGGTCTAAATCGAAAAGGGCTAGCTGGGTCACAAATAGAGTAATGAATGGATTATTTGGGCTGTAAGAGTTCGCGCACCAGGGGCAAGGTTACAGCACGTTTTGTTTCTAATGAATAAGCATCTAAAGCATCAATTAAAGCCATTAAATTAGGCATGTCACGGTAAAAGCGATTTAGCAACCATGGCAAGACGTCTGGAGATAAGACTAATCCACGCTCTTTGGCTGCCTGCTCCAATGCTTGTATTTTCTCATCATCGTCTAAAAGTTGGGTTTGGAAGATCAAACCCCAGCCTAGACGCGTTCGGAGGTCCTCTCGGAGTGTCAAATTGGTCGGCGCCGCTTTGCCAGTCATGAAGATATGAATATTTTTACTGGCATGAACCTCATTCAAAATCCGAAAGAGGGCGCCAACCAAGCGTTCATCTAAACGATCAACATCATCTACTGTGATTATTGAGGCGGTATCGCTTTGCACAAGAGTAGGTAATTTTTCCTCAAGGCGCACCCAAGATACAGGCTCACTCGGATTTAACGAGAATGATTGAAGGCTGGCATTTTCTGCAGCCTGTTCCATGGCTTGAAGTAAGTGTGATCGGCCAGAGCCTTCAGGTCCCCACCAATAGATCCACCGATGGTTGAGTGGATTATTAGGCTCCTCTTTAGAGGGGCTTACCCAAGATTGACACAGTCTTTGTAATGTCGCTACTAATGCGCGATCTTTTCCTGGCAGGTAGTTGTCTAGACTGGCTTTAGGTGCGTGGCTAATATCTAAGGCGAATTGTCTTGGAAGCGGAGGTATATTCACGAAGAGGTAATCATTAAAGCGAAATTATTTTTGATACCAAGAACTTTGTGCATAGACAGACCAAAGGTATTGAACGAGCACTAAGCTGACGGCGCTAATTGGCAAGGCAAGCAACACGCCAAAGAAACCAAAGATCTTGCCAAAGAGTAGCAAAGCAAAAACTACTGCTACTGGGTGAAGCCCAATGCGCTCACCCACTAGGCGCGGGGTCAGGAAGAAGCCCTCTAGAAATTGTCCCAGACCAAACAGGGCAAGGACTCCAACTAGTTGAGTACTCATACCAAATTGCAGTAACGCAGAAAGAACTGCAAGGCTTAAGCCTAAAGTGATTCCAATATAAGGGATCACAATCATGATGGCAGTAAAGACGCCTAGTGCAACAGCTCCTTTAATTCCGATTACGCTTAGGCCGACACTATAAAAAACGGCCATGATAGAGATGACGATCAACATCCCGCGCAAATATTGGGATAGCAAACCATCGGTATGCATGGCTAAGTGATGTACGGTTTCTTGTGCGCGTGGCGGAACCAATTTTTTGATCAGATCAAAAAAATGTTCCCAATCAATCAGCAAATAAAACATCACAAAAATAATTAAGACACCGTTTACAAATCCAGAAAGGACAGAGCTTCCAGATACGAGTACGGTATCTATCGTGCTACCAATTAAGGTATCTGCGTTATCACTAATATGTTCAGTAATTTTTTCTGTGACATTACTCTTGAAGGCGCCCCAATCAATATCAATATGCATTTGGACTAGTTTGGGTCCGAGCCAAGACTGAGTGCTGGCAATCCATTCCGGGAGTTGGGCCTTAATCAGGGGAATCTCAAATTTCAGAAGACCAATTAAGAGTCCAAAGATGCCAAAAATCAGAGATAGGCCAACCACCATGCTGAGCGCTGCGGCCAGTGGACGGGGAATCTGACGCCTCTCCAGCCACAGGCAAAGGGGGCGCAGGGCATATGCCAGGATGAATGCCGTCAAAAAAGGGGTAAAAATTTCAGCCATTACGAGTAATCCTCTAGAATTCAATGATTCTACTGATCCAGTAGCATTTTTTACTATTATTCCAGCTCAAATATGACTTCATCTACCAATTCTTCCTCAAAAGGCCTTTCCTACCGTGATGCGGGGGTTGATATTGATGCTGGTGATGACTTAGTCGACCGCATTAAGCCTTTGGCTAAAAAGACCATGCGAGAAGGTGTTTTGGCTGGCATTGGTGGGTTTGGCGCTCTTTTTGAGATTCCAAAGCGTTATAAAGAGCCCGTTTTGGTATCTGGCACAGACGGGGTGGGAACAAAACTACGTTTGGCATTTGAGTGGAATCGTCACGATACGATCGGTCAAGACTTAGTTGCGATGAGTGTGAATGACATTTTGGTTCAGGGAGCAGAGCCGATGTTCTTCTTGGATTACTTTGCCTGCGGTAAGTTAACCGTGGATACAGCAGCCACTGTTGTTGGCGGGATTGCCAAAGGTTGCGAATTATCTGGCTGCGCACTTATTGGTGGTGAAACTGCAGAAATGCCTGGTATGTATCCTCCTGGCGAATATGACTTGGCTGGCTTTGCAGTCGGCGCAGTTGAAAAATCCAAAATTATTACCGGCAAAACCATTGTTCCTGGTGATGTGGTGTTGGCAATTGGTTCGAGTGGCGCGCACTCCAATGGTTACTCTTTGGTGCGCAAGATTATTGAACGTGCAGGTGCAAAGCCTAGCGATGACTTAGGTGGTCGCTCCTTGGGCGATGTTGTGATGGCTCCTACAGAAATTTATGTCAAACCATTATTGAAATTAATTTCTGAGATTGACGTTAAAGGAATGGCCCATATTACTGGTGGTGGCTTAGTGGATAACGTACCACGTGTCTTGCCGGAAAACACTCAAGCAGTTTTACATCGTGACAGCTGGCAAATGCCAGAACTCTTCCGTTGGTTGCAGATGAAGGGTGGCGTTGCGGATGCAGAGATGGTGCGTGTATTTAACTGCGGTATCGGCATGGTAGTGATCGTTGCCCCAAGCCAAGCAGATGTTGCGATCAAATCATTAACCTCGCAAGGTTTAAAAGCGTGGACAGTTGGTGAAGTGCTTGAGCGTCCTCAGGGTGCTCCACAAACGATCGTGATTTAAGCGCTCAACGCAACTTACATCTTTAAATTGGTTTTACAGTAATCTAAGGCTGCCTTTAGATCTACTGGGTTGAAGGGGTCAAAAGTATTCCTACCGGCAATGGCTCTGAGCCAAGTCAGCTGACGTTTTCCGAGTTGTCTTGTTGCAGCCAACGCTTTATAGCGCATTTGCTCCGCATCAATTTCCCCATTCAGGAATTCCCAAGCCTGACGGTAGCCTACTGAGCGAATAGCAGGCAGATCCGCATGCAATGCAGAATTGCTGCGTAGTGTTTTAACTTCCTCCAAAAAGCCGGCAAGCAGCATTGCATCAAAACGCTTTTCTAAATTTTGGTGAAGTCGTTTGCGATCACTCGGTTCAAGCGATACCAATTTGATCCAATCCGGAATGGTTGATCCTTCTCTGCCATCTTCGCTGGGTGAGTCTGCTAGCAGTGTGGACATTGGCTTGCCAGTGATTTCAAATACCTCTAGGGCGCGCTGCACTCGTTGAGAGTCATTAGGCATTAAGCGTGCTGCAGTTTCTGGATCAACTAGAGCAAGTTTGGCGTGCATCGCAGGCCAACCCAATGTTTTACCTTCTTCATCTAAGCGGACTCGAATTTCTGGATTAGCGGTTGGTAATGAAGAGAGGCCATACGCCCAAGCTCTCCAATACAGCATAGTGCCACCTACTACGACGGGAATATTTCCGCGAGCACGAATTTCTTCACAGAGCCGTTTAGCATCTTTAGCAAATCGCGCCGCTGAATATACTTCGGTGGGCTCAAGGATATCGATGAGGTGATGAATTACAGCAGCTTGTTCTGCTGGAATTGGTTTTGCGCTCCCGATATCGAGACCGCGATACACCAAGGCCGAGTCCATGCTGATTAATTCAATGGTGATACCAATGGATTTAGCGTGCTCAGCTAATGACATAGCGAGATGGGTTTTGCCTGCACCAGTAGGCCCCACAATACAAAGTATTGGACTGGCTTTTGGCGACTGCATGGGCTGAATGTAGGGTTCAGTTTGCATACTTCATTATAAGAGCCTGTTAATATCCGCAACAAACTACATGTTAGAGAGCGACTAGATGGATACCCTTTTGCAAATTAGTGATTTATTGCTTCATATTGATAAACACCTAGACGTTGTCATTTCTCAATATGGTCCTTGGGCATATGGCTTGCTTTTTGCCATCATCTTTGCTGAAACGGGTTTAGTAGTGGCTCCATTTTTGCCTGGCGATTCTCTTTTGTTTATCGCGGGCGCCTATTGCGCTACAGAGCACTTCAATATTTGGACTTTAAGTACCGGACTATTGATTGCCGCAGTAGGGGGTAATACCGTAAATTATTTCATTGGTCGTTGGATTGGGAAGAAGATCTTTAGCAGTCAATCGCGTTGGATTGATCAGGGCGCCTTGCTTAAAACGCATGCCTTTTATGAAAAGCATGGTGGCAAAACCATTATTCTGGCGCGCTTTCTTCCTATCATCAGAACCTTTGCGCCATTCATTGCTGGTGTATCGGAGATGAACTTCACACGCTTTCAGTTATTTAATGTCACGGGTGCAGCACTGTGGGTCTTTGGATTAGTGATCGCCGGATATTTTTTTGGAAATATCCCTGTTATTCGTCAAAACTTAAATGTGATCGTACTGATAGGTATCGGTGCGGCAGCAGTGCCAGTAGTATTTGCTGCACTCTATAAATTATTTCAGCGCAAGAAAATCTAAGCTGAATTAATGCAGCTTAGTTTGACTTTCTAAAGTAGCGATATGCTCACGTATGTCGCTAGCATCTTCTGCTTCAGGAGATTCGCTGAGATAACGATGCATATCTTCCAAGGCGGGACGTAAATACTCTAGCTGTGCAAAGATGAGGCCACGATCTCGGATCTCCTCAATAGAGTCTGGCAGCAGAATCACCAAACGTTCCTGAATGCCTAGCAAGCGCTCCCAGCGTTCATGCTCTGAGTAAATCACCTTGAGGTTTCGCAGGAATCGAGACAAGATCTCACGGGCGCTTGAGGCCCTTAAGAAGACGTTTAGCGGGAGGCTGAGCTCACCACGATAGCCTTTGGCATCGAGATAGGGATCAAGCATCTCCTGCAGTTGATTCTTCGAGAGGGATTCTCCAGTCAAAGGATCCATGATCACTTCACCTTGTTGCAAGGAGATGCGCATCATGAAGTGATTCGGAAATGAAACCCCTCGAATTTTCAGACCAATCTGTTGGCCCAATTCCATCATCAGAATTGCTAGGGAGATAGGAATGCCTCTACGATTCTCAAGCACATAGTGCAAATAAGAATTTTCAGGGGCATAAAAATCATTTGGGTTGGGACCAAAACCCAGTTCGGTATAAAAAAAGTGCTTCAGAATTTGCAAGCGCTGAACTGGTGAAGTATCGGGTGTAATACGTGTTTTTAATTTATTGCCCAGCTCATCAAGATGATCGAGAACGCCTTGAACATCCAAATCTGGATAAGCATGCTGCGCTACAGCGATGGCAGCTTCCGTTAATGGGAAGTGTTCGTCCTCAGTGACCAGGGAAGTGAAGTAGTCAAGTTGTTGTGTTGGCATACATCCTATTTTGCATGACGCAGGAATTTTTGCCAGCGAATTCCAACTAAAGCTAGGGCACCAAAGTAAACAATGGCTGCGGCAGCCAACCATAAAGCAACTAGGCCAATGCGCAGCCAAGGTTGCGCTTGAAGGGCAATCCAATTGTGGGCGCCTGCGGCATAAAAAAGGACTGCCGAAAAGGGAATTAAAGCTACAAGAAGTTGCCCCAAATACTTGGCCCATGAAGCGCCTGGAAGAGCTCCTCGTTTGTGTAGGCCAAACCAGAGCAGGGCGGCATTGAGACAGGCGCCGGTGCCCACGGATAAGGCCAGACCAGCATGACCAAGCCAAGGAACGAATACTAGGTTTGCCAGCTGAGTGGCGACTAGAACCAATAGGCCAATTTTGACGGGGGTGCGAATGTCTTGGCGCGAGTAGAAGCCCGGTGCCAAAATCTTCACTAGGATTAATCCAATGAGACCCACTCCATAGGCAGCTAATGCGCGTTGCGTCATCAACACATCAAGCGCATTAAATTTTCCATAGTGATACAAGACTGCAGCTAATGGCTCACCAAAAATAAAGAGTGCAATTGCAGAAGGCGCTGCAAGCAAGAAAGTCAGTTGCAAGCCCCATACCAACAGTTCACCAGCATGTACTAAATCATTTTTTGCATTGGCCTTACTCAGGCTTGGTAGCAGAACGGTGCCGAGTGCAACCCCGAGTAGTGCCGTTGGGAATTCCATCAGGCGATCTGCATATGAAAGCCATGAGACGCTACCGGCTTGTAAGCGCGATGCGATATTGGTATTAATGATCAAAGAGATTTGCGCAACTGACACGGCAAATACAGCTGGCCCCATGAGTCTCAAGACGCGTCTTGCATCAGGATTGGTGATGGCTGCTTTGATGGCTCCAGGCAATAAACCAATCCGCGGCAAAAGACCGAGGCGAGAGAGTGCTGGAACCTGAATTACCAGTTGCAGAATGCCGCCCAAAAGAACACCAATGCTTAACGCATAAATCGGTTGCTCTAAGTGAGGCGCTAAAAGGATGGCACTACCAATCAAAGCGAGATTGAGCAAGACAGGCGTAAAGGCGGGAAGCGCAAAGCGATGGTAGGTATTCAAAATCCCTGCTGAGAGAGACACCATGGAAATCAGCCCGATATAAGGGAACATGATGCGGGTCATCACAACGCTGGCATCGTAGGCCGGCCCACCTTGAAAGCCTGTAGCAATCACCAAAATGAGCAAGGGCGCGCCAATAACCCCCAGTAGTACCGTTAGGAGCAAAGCCCAGAATAAGAGCGTGGCGACCGCATTAATGAGGATTTTGGCCTTGCTTTGATCCTCTTGGGTGGCAATTTCGCCCAAAATAGGGACAAATGCCTGGGAAAAGGCCCCCTCAGCGAAGAGTCGGCGAAGTAAATTGGGTAGCCTAAAAGCGACATTAAAGGCGTCAGTCCACTCTGAAGCCCCGAAACTACGGGCAATCAGGGTCTCCCGTAGCAGGCCCGTAATACGGGAAAGCATAGTGAGGGAGCTAACCTTGGCGGCGGCAGAAAGCAGATTCATGAGCCGATTTTCACCTATTTGTGGGTGGACTGGGCTTTTTTGCCCCTTTAAGGTAAAATCTTGGGTTTTGGCGAGCTTGCTTATGAATCTAGCAAGTCCGCGAGATTTTTAACTAATCGCATTTTGCAATTTATAGAGGCAAGGTTTAAAGATGGCCAATACAGCACAAGCGCGCAAGCGCGCACGCCAGGCAGTAAAACAGAACGAGCATAACTCCAGTTTGCGTTCTAAGCTCCGCACTTCCATTAAGGCAGTTCGTAAAGCAATCGAAACTGGTGACAAAGCTTCTGCAGCGAAAGTATTCGCAGCAACTCAAGCAACAATCGACAAGATTGCTGACAAGAAGATTGCTCATAAAAATACTGCAGCACGTCAAAAGTCACGTTTGTCTGCAGCTATCAAGGCGATGGCAGCGTAATTTAGCAAAAGTTTTAGGCTGGTCGAATCATCATTTCGACCTAAGCCCGCTCCTTATCAGAGCGGGTTTTTGTTTTTAAGGCTGAGCTGAGGGTCTTGGGTTGAACTCGCAGGCCTCTTCGATTGGTAGGTCGTTGTCTTTGGCAAAGTTCATGACAAAGTCTAGCGCCCGAGGATCGAGATCGCGCAGTCTAGTATCGATAACAACGCATTTCACTTTGGCAATAAGCACTGGTCTGACATAGGGCGAATAAGTGAAGCGAGGGTCTCCAGAATCTCCTGGAGGGCGAAAGGTAGCCATCACCCCGCAAAGACGCTCCGCCCAATCACTGGGCCGAAATGGTTTGCCAGAAGTGGTAATGCCTTGAATGAAAAGCTTTTTGTGGTTCAAGTTGGCGTAAAGAAGTTCGTAAGAATCAGTATTACTAAGCCCTCTAGCTTAACAGCCTGAGGTGGCCGTAAGATGGCTTTATGTTCTATTTTCGTGCAGTTGAATGGTTTAAGAAAAAAATGCAAGCCAAAACTTTAGTAGAAAGCTCAACTATGACATCTCTGGCAAAGCCTCAAGTGCCTGGTCAGGTAAAGCACTACCTGCAGTTTTCTGACCTCACTCGTGAGGAATATGAATACTTACTAAAAAGATCAGCCTGGCTCAAAGCCAAGTTCAAGAGTTATGAGACTTGGCATCCTTTGCATGACCGTACTTTGGCGATGATTTTTGAAAAGCATTCCACGCGCACTCGCCTGTCCTTTGAGGCGGGCATACATCAGCTTGGTGGTCATGCGGTATACCTGAACACTCGCGATACTCAATTAGGTCGTGGTGAGCCTGTAGAGGACGCAGCGCAGGTGATCTCACGCATGACTGACATCATCATGATTCGCACCTTTGGCCAAGAGATTATTGAGCGTTTTGCTGCGAACTCACGGGTCCCAGTCATCAATGGCCTAACAAATGAATACCATCCTTGTCAGGTCTTGGCCGATATCTTTACCTTTGTAGAGGCACGTGGTCCGATTCAAGGAAAAACAGTCGCCTGGGTTGGCGATGCCAACAATATGGCTTACACCTGGATTCAGGCGGCTGAGTGCTTAGATTTCCAATTGCGCTTCTCGGCGCCTGCAGGCTACCAATTAGATCCTGCGCGTTTGACGCAGAATGCAGCAAAACACTTAACAGTTTGTACTGATCCTAAGGATGCCTGCAAGGACGCAGATTTAGTCACAACCGATGTTTGGACCAGCATGGGCTATGAGGCTGAAAATACTTTGCGTATGAATGCTTTCCAAGACTGGATGGTTGATGAAGAGTTGATGGCAGTAGCAAAACCAGATGCTTTATTTATGCACTGCTTGCCAGCGCACCGTGGTGAAGAGGTTTCAGCGGGCGTGATTGATGGTCCACAAAGTATTGTGTGGGAAGAGGCGGAGAATCGCCTGCACGTTCAAAAAGCGCTGATGGAGTATTTGCTCTGTGGTCGCTTGGACAAATAAATAAAGAGTAATAAAGAAGTATTTAGTCATTTTTAAGTTAAATTTTTTTGATCGAATAAGAAATCATGTCTGATATTAAAAAAGCCGTACTAGCCTATTCAGGTGGACTCGATACCAGTGTGATCTTGAAGTGGCTTCAAGACACCTATGGTTGTGAAATCGTCACTTTTACTGCCGACCTGGGCCAAGGCGAAGAGCTTGAGCCTGCGCGTGCTAAGGCCCTGCAGTTTGGTATCAAGCCAGAGAATATTTTTATCGATGACTTGCGTGAAGAGTTTGTGCGCGATTTTGTATTCCCAATGTTCCGTGCCAACACTATTTATGAGGGCGAGTATTTATTGGGCACCTCAATTGCTCGCCCATTGATCGCTAAACGTCAAATTGAGATTGCTCGCTTAACTAGTGCTGACTCTGTATCTCACGGTGCTACTGGCAAAGGGAATGACCAGGTTCGCTTTGAATTGGGCTACTACGCTCTTGAGCCAGGAATTAAAGTGATTGCACCCTGGCGTGAGTGGGATCTCCTCTCCCGCGAGAAGTTAATGGCTTACGCTGAGAAGCATGGCATTCCAGTTGAGATGAAGCATAAGCAAGGCGGCTCCCCTTATTCAATGGACGCTAACTTGCTTCATATCAGCTATGAGGGCCGTCATCTTGAGAATCCAAATGCCGAGGCTGAAGAGTCAATGTGGCGCTGGACAGTTTCTCCTGAGAAGGCGCCAGATACCCCAGAGATCATTGAGATTGAATTTAAAGCTGGCGACCCTGTGGCAATTAATGGCAAAGCTTATAAGCCACATGAATTGTTAGCAGAGCTCAATCGTATTGGCGGCATGCATGGAATTGGTCGCCTTGACTTGGTTGAGAACCGCTTTGTTGGTATGAAGAGCCGGGGTTGCTATGAAACTCCTGGCGGCACCATTCTTTTGAAGGCCCATCGCGGAATCGAGAGTATTACTCTAGATCGCGAAGTAGCTCACTTAAAAGACGACCTCATGCCTCGCTACGCTAGCTTGATTTACAACGGCTTGTGGTGGTCTCCTGAGCGTCTCGCACTGCAAACATTAATTGATCATACTCAACAGATGGTGAATGGTGTTGTCCGTCTCAAGCTTTACAAAGGTTCTGTATCCGTGATTTCACGTGACTCAGCTAATACTTTGTTTGATCAAAATATTGCAACCTTTGATGATGATGGTGGTGCGTATAACCAAGCAGATGCTGGTGGCTTTATCAAGCTGAATGCATTGCGTATGCGTATTGCTGAAATTGCTAAGCGCAAGCGTGCTCAGAAATAATCCCAATTAGAACCAAACGAAATAGAAAGAACTCAGATGCAATTTGATCAAGTTTCAGTTGGCAAAAAAGCCAATGTATTTTTTGATGGCAAATGTGTTTCACACACAGTGACCTTGCCTAATGGCGTACGCAAGTCTGTTGGCGTGGTATTGCCAAGCACTCTGCGCTTTGACCTCAGCACTAAAGAAGTGATGGAAGTGGTTGATGGCAACGCATTTGTCAGCATCAACGGCGCTCCAGAGCAAGAGTTCAAGGCTGGTCAAAGCTGGGAAGTAGAAAAAGGTGGTTACTTTATTATTCGCGCTGAGCAACCAGTGCACTATGTCTGCCACTTTGAATAAGTACTACATCGCTTAAAGAGAACGCAGACCTCGGTCTGCGTTTTTTATGGTGACTTACTTGGGTAATCCAGTAATCACACTGCCCGGCACAATCACCCTGTCGGAGAACCACTGCTTATTCATTTCGAGGGCATAACGAACATTGGCTCTTGGGCAATGATTGTTGGTTGTCTCTGCTTGCATCTCTTCGATGTTCACAATCTTGCCATCGTCTGCGATGAATGCAATCGACAATGGAATCTTGGTATTGTTCATCCAGAAGCAATGACCAGCTTTTTGTTCAAAGATAAACAGCATTCCAGAATTTGTAGGCATGCTAGCGCGATTCATGAGGCCAACTTCTCTTGCTTTAGGGGTATCAGCAAGCTCTGCCTGAATGCGATAGATGCTGGTCTTGAGTTCAATAGTCGGTAAGCCTACGTTCACTTGCGCTAACGCCAGCGACGATCCGATAAAAAAGGTAGCTGCAATGAGCTTGCAGAAAAATTGAGTAGTTGTGTTCATCGCTTGTATTTTAAGTGAACCAATTTTTAGACGAAAAAAAACCCAGGAACGAATCCTGGGTTTTCCATAATGATCTAAGGACTATTAAGCCGCTTGGATATTGGTAGCTTGCTTGCCTTTAGGACCTTGGGTAATATCAAACGTTACCTTTTGGTTTTCCTTAAGGGTTTTGAACCCAGGCATAGTAATTGCGCTGAAATGCGCGAACAACTCTTCTTCACCATCATCAGGTTTGATAAAGCCAAAACCTTTTGCATCATTGAACCACTTAACAATTCCGGTCGCCATGCGAACTCCATTACATAAACTTAAAACAACCGTGATGAGGGTAAATACTTTTTAATCAGTCTCAATCCACAACACGCCTAAATAGAACCTCTTTTGAAGCCTACCCCCTGATTGTTTGCCCTTTTTGTAGGGGTGTCAAGGAGTTATATGCACTTACCCCCTATTAATGACCCCTTTTTTTATCGAAAAATGCCCCAATATGGTTTAAATGGGGCATTTTGCGTGTTTTTCGCAACAAGACCCTCCTTAAATAAGTTTGGATATCTGTGTTTAGAATGTTTCTCATGAGCCGCACTCCCAAAAATCCCACTACTGGCGTCCCCGCCAATCCCTACGTTGAAGACACCCTTTTGCTCGAAAAACAGGTCGAGCAAGTTAAGGCTCCTTCCATGTACAAAGTTTTGTTACTGAATGACGATTACACGCCGATGGAATTTGTAGTGATGGTCATTCAGGAGTATTTTAATAAGGACCACGAAACAGCAACGCGCATCATGTTGCAAGTTCATTTGGTTGGTAAAGGCGTTTGCGGAATATTTACCCGTGATGTTGCTGCCACCAAGGTGCATCAAGTTATTGAATTATCCCGTGAAGCGGGTCACCCACTACAGTGCACTATGGAGGAAGCATGATTGCCCAAGAACTAGAAGTAAGTCTGCACATGGCGTTTGTTGACGCACGGGCATCCCGACACGAATTCATTACCGTGGAACATTTGCTGGCCGCCTTGCTTGACAACGCTACCGCGGTAGAAGTACTCAAGGCATGCGCTGTCAATATCGCAGAGTTACGCGCTCAACTGAAAAACTTTATCAATGACAACACACCAGTAGTCCCTGGTAATGATGAAGTAGATACACAACCTACATTAGGATTTCAGCGAGTGATTCAACGTGCCATCATGCACGTGCAATCGACATCCAATGGCAAGAAAGAAGTGACTGGTGCAAATGTATTGGTTGCCATCTTTGGCGAGAAAGATTCTCATGCGGTGTACTTCTTGCAACAGCAAGGCGTTACTCGCTTAGATGTCGTGAACTTCATTAGCCATGGCGTTCGTAAAGACCAAACTGAGCATGTAAAGCCTGCTGACACTACGCAAGAGACAGAAGAGGCAGCCTCGTCAGGCAAAGAGAGCCCTCTGGATCAGTACACCCAGAACCTAAATGCCTTGGCTCGCCAGGGGAAGATTGACCCACTGATTGGTCGTGAGAGCGAAGTAGAGCGTGTGATTCAAGTGCTTTGCCGTCGCCGAAAGAACAATCCTTTGTTAGTTGGAGAAGCTGGTGTTGGTAAAACTGCCATTGCTGAAGGCTTAGCCTGGAGAATCGTTAAGGGAGATGTGCCCGACATTTTGGCTGACGCCACTGTGTATTCATTAGATATGGGTGCATTACTGGCTGGCACCAAATACCGTGGTGACTTCGAGCAACGTTTAAAGAGTGTTCTTAAGTCACTAAAAGATCACGCTCATGGCGTTTTATTTATTGATGAGATTCATACTCTGATTGGTGCAGGCGCTGCCTCGGGTGGCACTTTAGATGCAAGTAATTTATTAAAGCCAGCCCTGTCTAATGGGCAACTCAAATGTATCGGTGCAACCACCTTTACTGAATACCGTGGCATCTTCGAAAAAGACGCAGCCCTATCACGTCGCTTCCAAAAAGTAGATGTAGTGGAGCCAACCGTTGATCAGACTGTGCAAATTTTGCGCGGCCTGAAATCTCGCTTCGAGGAACACCACAGCGTGAAATATGCAGCTGGCGCTTTAGTGGCTGCAGCAGAACTTTCTGCCCGCTATATCAATGATCGTCACTTGCCTGATAAAGCAATTGATGTAATTGATGAGGCAGGTGCTGCTCAACGTATTTTGCCGAAGTCCAAGCAGAAGAAAACCATTGGTCGTCCCGAGATCGAAGAGATTGTTGCCAAGATTGCTCGTATCCCGCCCCAATCTGTCACTGTGGACGATCGTAGCAAGCTGCAAACCTTAGATCGCGATATTAAGAGCGTGGTTTTTGGTCAAGATCCTGCCATTGAGGCTTTGGCTAGCGCCATTAAGATGACTCGTGCCGGTCTTGGCAAGATTGATCGCCCAATTGGCTCATTCTTATTCTCAGGGCCGACAGGTGTTGGTAAGACTGAGGTTGCAAAACAGCTGGCTTATATCCTAGGTATTGAGCTTCTACGTTTTGATATGTCTGAGTACATGGAGCGTCATGCCGTTAGCCGTTTAATTGGCGCCCCTCCAGGTTATGTTGGCTTTGATCAAGGCGGTCTGCTTACTGAAGCCGTCAATAAGAAGCCGCATTGCGTCCTCTTGCTCGATGAGATTGAAAAAGCCCATCCAGATATTTTCAACATCCTCTTGCAGGTCATGGATCATGGTACTTTGACGGATAACAATGGTCGCAAAACTGACTTCCGTAACGTGATCATCATCATGACCACGAATGCTGGTGCTGAAGCGATGCAGAAATCCACCATGGGCTTTACCAATGTCCGTGAGACTGGTGATGAAATGGCTGATATTAAGAAATTCTTCACGCCTGAGTTCCGCAACCGTTTAGATGCTATCGTTTCCTTCAAGGCACTTGATGAAACCATCATCATGCGTGTGGTTGATAAGTTCTTGATGCAGCTAGAAGAGCAATTGCATGAGAAGAAGGTCGACGCTACCTTTAGCCCAGCATTACGTGCACACTTGGCTAAACATGGTTTCGACCCACTCATGGGCGCGAGACCAATGCAGCGGATTATTCAAGATACTGTACGCAAGGCCCTTGCTGATGAATTACTGTTTGGTAAGTTGGCTCAGGGCGGTCATGTAGATGTGGATATCGATGCAGATGGCAAAGTGCTGTTGAACTTTGATACCCCAAAATTACCAGGTAAGGCTGCTAAGGCTGATATAGCTCCTGCAGAAGAAATTTAATCCACACTAGATTTACTAATAAAGGGAAAACATGTCTCATCACGATAAATTGCTGGAAGCTTTTGAAACTTACAAAGCGGAGAACGAAAAGTTTCAAGGTAAAGGAATCAAAGCATCTGCAGCGCGTGCTCGCAAGGCCTTGCAAGAAATTGCTGGCTCATGCAAAGAGCGTCGCAAAGAAATCACTGCTGAAAAAGAATCTCGTGAAGGTGCTGGTGCTGGCATGTCGCAAGACGCTGCTCGTCATGCGCATATTCGTAAGTAAGGCGGAGTTTCTAAAAAGAAAAAGCCACCTACGGGTGGCTTTTTTATTGGCTATTGCTGAATTGATTATTAGCTACGACCTGTGCTGCCAAATCCACCAGCACCACGACTACTTTCAGTAAACTCTTCCACTACTTTGAGTTCAACCTGCTGTACTGGCATCACTACCAATTGAGCCAAACGCTCCATTGGCTCGAGTTTGAATGGGGTGGATCCACGATTCCAGGTGCTCACCATGAGTTGACCTTGGTAGTCCGAGTCAATTAGGCCAACTAAGTTGCCCAACACAATGCCGTGTTTGTGTCCCAGGCCTGAACGTGGCAGGATAAAGGCGGCATAGCGAGGATCTTCTACGTAAATGGCAAGCCCGGTTGGGACTAATACAGTTTGGCCCGGGGCAATCTCAATGGCTTCATCGATACAAGCGCGCAGATCTAGACCGGCACTTCCTGGTGTGCCATAACTAGGCAACTGATCGCGCATACGTTCATCGAGAATTTTGACTTGAAGAGCTTGCATGGAATGTCCTAAAACTGGAGGTGAAAATGAGAAAACTTTGAAGTTAAATTTTCTTGGCAACTAGCTGAATCAATTGGCGAGCCAAATGTAGTTTCTCAGCCTTGGCAAGTTTTTTGCTTCCACTAGCATCTATTACGAGTAATTGATTTAGATCGCTACCAAAGGTGTCGGGACCAATATTGCCAACAATCATCGGAATGCCTTTACGCTTTCTTTTTTCATCAGCATGATGCTCTAGATCAGTCGATTCAGCTGCAAAGCCTACGCAGTATGGGTAAGGTTTGCCACTTTTAGTTTTGACTGTTTTGGCAACATCAAGAAGAATGTCTGGGTTGGCTATAAATTCGATGCTTGGAGCTTCTTTGCCATTGCGCTTAATCTTTTCCTTCGCGGGCTTGGCAACACCCCAGTCCGCTACTGCAGCCACTGCAAAGAATAGATCACAATCCGCTGCCGCTAATGTCGCAACATGCATCTCTTGAGCGCTTACTACATTCGTGCGCGTAATATTACCGGTAGCTTCTAGTGGAGTAGAGTGATCACAAGGGCCTGCAATCAGATGAACCTCTGCACCAGCCTCTAGGGCTGCTCTCGCGATAGCAAAACCCATCTTGCCAGAGCTATGGTTAGTAATGCCTCGAACTGGATCAATTGCTTCAAATGTTGGGCCAGCAGTAATCAGTACTTTTTTCCCGAGTAGCGTTTTCTTCTGAAAAAAGGCAATGACTTGCTCTGTAATTTCAGCGGGTTCTAGCATGCGACCCATGCCGACTTCACCGCATGCCTGAAAACCGCTAGCGGGACCAAGTAATGTCACACCATCTTTTTCGAGTCGCTCAGCACTTCTTTGGGTGGCCGCATGTTCCCACATCTGCTTATTCATTGCTGGTGTGAGTAGGAGGGGGCAATCTCTTGCTAGGCAAAGTGTAGTCAATAAGTCATCTGCGAGGCCTAGAGAAAGCTTCGCCATGAGATCAGCGCTTGCAGGTGCGATCAGAATGACATCTGCCGAGCGAGACAGCTCAATGTGTGCCATGTTGTTTGGAATGGTGCTATCCCATTGACTCAAGTAAACCGGGTTGCCGGTGAGGGCTTGCATAGTTACAGGAGTTACAAATTGCTGAGCTGCTTCTGTCATCACTACCTGCACTGATGCACCTTCTTGCATCAAGAGGCGCGCGAGCTCTGGCGTCTTATAGGCGGCAATACCACCGGAGATACCAAGAACGATTTTCTTATTTAAAAGGGATTGCATGGCGCCAGCTTAATGGGATTGAGGGGATTTGCCAAATGACTTGTGCAATTCACCGAAAATGATTAGTACAGCCCCGATGCAAATAGCGCTATCGGCCACATTAAATGCTGGCCAATGCCAATGGGCATAGTGCACATCAATAAAGTCGACCACTGCGCCATACATCAGCCGATCCAATACATTGCCTATGGCTCCGCCAAGAATGAGGCTCAGGGCCACACAAAGCAGACGGTCTTTTTGATGTTTCCGTAAAACAATCACAATGTAAATACAGGCAGCTAAACCGAGAATAGTAAAAAACCAACGCTGCCAACCAGAACCTTGAGCCAGAAAAGAAAATGCTGCGCCTGGATTAAACAGTAGCAACCAATTGAGAAAGGGAAGTACCTGCTCTGGTATGCCCATCTGCAAGTGACTCAGTGCTATCCACTTGGTTGATTGGTCCAGCAGCAAAGTTACTGTGGCAATCGCTAGGCAGCGTAAAAAAGTTATGCTCATCAAGGTTTAATATTTAGGCAAACAAGCGATGGTCACCATCGCCAAATAGGTTGCTAATGCAGCGCCCGCAAAGTTCTGGATGATCCGTATTGGCACCAACATCTTGGGTGTGATGCCAGCAGCGCCCACACTTCTTGTATTGACTGCCGCGCACGAGAACTTCTAAGCCCGCATTGCTTAACTCAATATTAGCGCTTGAGGTGATCATGACAAAACGTAAGTCATCTTCCAGTGAATGCAAGATAGCAAAGTCGACATCGCCTAATTTAATTGTGAGCTCGGCTTGTAGGGATGAGCCAACATTGCCAGCTTCGCGTTCCACTTCAATTGCTTTCGTGACTTCTGAGCGAATCTCGCGAATACGATGCCACTTGGCAAGCAATTCATCAGCATTATTAATAGCAGGTAAAGCGCCAAACTCTTCCATGAAGATGGATTCAGAGGGCTTGCTACCTGAGCCATACGGTAATGATTGCCATGCTTCCTCGGCAGTGAAGGAGAGGAAGGGTGATAACCACTTCAAGAGATTCTTGGTGATGTGAAAGAGCGCATTCTGGGCGGCACGACGATCGGGTGAATTTGCTGCGCTGGTATAGAGGCGGTCCTTCAGGATGTCTAAATAGAAACCACCTAAATCTTCTGAGCAGAAATTGAGCATTCGAGTAACCGCTGGGTGGAATTCATAAGCCTTGTAATGCGCTTCGATGTCACCTTGTAATTGATTTGCGAGTGCCACTGCATAACGATCAATTTCGAGCCATTGCTCCGCAGGCATCGCATGTTCGATTGGATCAAAGTCAGAGAGGTTGGCTAGCAAGAAGCGCAAAGTATTACGAATACGACGATAGCTCTCAGTAACGCGCTTGAGAATCTCATCGGAGATGGTCATCTCACCAGAGTAGTCGGTTGAGGCGACCCAAAGGCGAATGATTTCAGCGCCGAGTTTGTCGGCGACCTGTTGTGGGGCGATGACATTTCCTACAGACTTGCTCATCTTGCGACCTTGGCCATCCACAGTAAATCCGTGGGTGAGCAATGCTTTGTATGGTGGCTTACCATCGAGCATGGCGCCAGTTAGCAAGGAAGAGTGGAACCAGCCACGATGTTGATCTGAGCCCTCAAGGTATAAATCAGCCAAGCGGCCATTAGGTGTTTCGGCGTCAGCAGTCAGCAATTCATTGCGGTGTGAGCCGCGAATCACATGCCAGTGCGTTGTGCCAGAGTCAAACCAAACATCTAGTGTGTCGCGATTTTTTTCGTACTGAGCGGCTTCATCACCAAGTAATTCAGAAACTTCGAGTTGTTGCCAGGCTTCTATACCGCCTTTTTCTACACGCTTAGCGACTTCTTCGAGTAACTCAACGGTGCGCGGATGTGGATCACCAGTTTCTTTGTGCACAAAGAAGGCCATCGGCACGCCCCACTGACGTTGACGAGACAAGGTCCAGTCAGGACGGTTGGCAATCATGCTGTGTAAGCGCTGCTTGCCCCAAGCAGGGAAGAATTCAGTGCCGTCAATACCTGCTAGAGCAGTCTCACGCAAGCTAGTTTTGCCATCAGCTGGCTTCTTATCCATGCTCGCAAACCACTGTGAAGTAGCGCGATAAATAATTGGGGACTTATGGCGCCAGCAATGCATGTATGAGTGGGTATAGGTCTTATCACGCAATAAGCTTCCCGCCTCACGCATAGCTTCTACAATCTTTGGATTGGCTTTCCAGATATATTCATTGGCAAAGAGTGGCAACCAAGAGGCATACACACCGTTGCCCATGACTGGATTGAGAATATCTTTGTCGGCTAATTGATTTGCTTTGCAGGACTTAAAGTCTTCCTCACCATAGGCGGGGGCAGAGTGAACGATGCCGGTACCTGTATCGAGTGTGACGTACTCAGCTGGATAAATTGGGGACAGGCGTTTATAGCCTTCATGCAATGGTGCTAGCGGATGCCAGAAAGAGATGTTTGCTAATTGAGCACCACTACAAGTTGCAATCACTTTACCTTCTAGGCCATAGTCTTGTAGACAAGTTTCCACACGATCCTTAGCCAGGATCAAAAGCTTGTCACCAACATCCACCAATGCATAAGTAACTTCTGGATGAACGTTCATTGCCTGGTTGGCAGGAATGGTCCACGGGGTCGTTGTCCAAATCACAATCTGACCGGGCTTGTTTGGCAGCTCAGAAAGTCCAAATGCTTTGGCAAGCTGTGGGCGCTGGGCCTCATCAAAGCCAAAGCCGACATCGACCGTTGGATCCGTTTTATCTTGGTACTCAACTTCAGCTTCAGCGAGCGCTGAGCCGCAATCAAAACACCAATTCACTGGTTTTAAGCCGCGGAACACATAGCCTTTTTCCCAGATCTTGCCTAAGGCGCGGATTTCATCGGCCTCATTGCGATAGTTCATGGTGAGGTAAGGATTATTCCAGTCGCCTAAGACACCTAAGCGTTCAAAGTCAATCTTTTGCTTGTCTACTTGGGCTTGGGCATATGCGCGGGCTTTGGCCTGTACTTCCGCAGTTGGCAGGTTCTTGCCAAATTGTTTTTCAATTTGAATCTCAATTGGCATCCCATGACAATCCCAACCTGGCACGTAAGCAGAATCAAAGCCCATGAGCCAGCGGGACTTCACAATCATGTCTTTCAGAATCTTGTTGACCGCGTGGCCAATATGAATGTCACCGTTTGCATAGGGAGGGCCATCATGCAAAATGAATTTTGGTTGATTGGCATGTGCCGCACGAATTTTTTCGTACAGCTTATTTTTCTGCCATTGAGCAACCCATTGTGGCTCACGCTTAGCTAGATCCCCTCGCATTGGAAATGAGGTATCAAGCAGATTGACGGGGTAAGAATTTTCTTTTTCAGACATACGCTTTTTTCTGGAAATAATTTCTGGCATGCTTTGCATCTGATGCAATCGCATTTGTTAGGGCATCAAGACCGTCATACTTGGCCTCGTCACGAATTTTTTCTAAGAGTTCAACGGTAATAATTTTTCCGTAAACATCTTGTTGATAGTCAAAGATATGGGTCTCAAGTAGTACCCGACCTTCGTCTTCTACTGTAGGTCTTACGCCTAGGCTGGCTACGGCTGGCAGGGGCTTATCACTTAAACCCAAAACCTGCGCAGTAAAGATGCCAGTAGTCGCTGGTTTGCGGTGATGCAAGTGATTGGCAACTGCTAAATTCAAAGTCGGAAAGCCAAGTGTGCGGCCGAGTTTCTGTCCATGAATAACGTGACCAGAAATGGCATAAGGACGCCCCAATAATTTTTCTGCATGCGTCATATCACCATTAGCAAGTGCAGTTCGCAATGCTGAGCTCGAGATGCGCTCACCATCTTCCAAGATGGTTTGAATACTAGATACCTCAAAGCCGTATTTTTCACCGGCCGCTTTAAGGCTTGCAAAATTACCAGCCCGTTTTGCACCATAGCAAAAATCATCGCCAATCAAAATCCATTTAGCATTCAGACGCTTAACAATAATCTCAGAAACAAACTCGTCGGGAGAGAGGCGCGCAAAAGCAGCATTGAAATGTTCGACTACTGCACGATCGATTCCCAGTTCAGATAGCGCCGCTAATTTGTCGCGCAGATTCAGAATACGAGGGGGTGCTTGCTCAGGAGAGAAAAATTCTTTGGGATGTGGTTCGAAGGTCATGACACAGCTCACCAGACCCCTTTCTTTGGCGCCATCCACGAGCTGTTTGAGTAGGGCGCGATGACCCCTGTGCACACCATCGAAATTACCGATGCTTAGGGCACAAGCTGGTCCTGCAGAAAACTGGGTCGGGCCACGGAATACGTTCACAAAATCGCTTTCAGGGTAGCCATCAATTATATTGTGGGCATGCTTTCTATCGTTACCTTAATCTCAGGCCGCGGATCAAATTTCGAGGCCATCGTTAAAACTGCTCAAAAAGAGCAATGGCCAGTCAAGTTTGCAGGGGTTATAGCCAATCACTCTGCAGCCAAGGGCCTTGATTTTGCTCGCTCGCAGGGTATTCCTGCCTTTGCTATTGAGCACAAGCAGCATGCTACGCGTGAATCCTTTGATGCCGCCCTCATTCAGAAAATCGATGAACTGGGGGCTGATTTGGTGGTCTTGGCGGGCTTTATGAGAATTCTGACCCCAGGCTTGATTCGCCATTTCGAGGGTCGATTGATCAATATTCACCCGGCTCTATTGCCGGCATTCCCCGGTTTGCATACCCATGAGCGGGCTTTAGAAGCTGGCGTCAAGGAGCATGGGGCGACAGTTCACTTTGTAAATGAGGGGGTAGATGAGGGTCCAATCATTTGCCAGGCCTCTGTGCCAGTGCTCGCTGGCGACAATGCGGATACTTTGGCGGCACGTGTTTTGACTGCCGAGCATCAGATTTATCCGCGGGCCGTAAAATGGTTCCTTGATGGACGATTGCGAATAGAAGGTAATCAAGTGAAGTTACAACCCCCAGAGTCGCAATTTTTTAAATTATGAGTGCAGAACGCCCACCCCGGAAATCTGGCAACAGATTAGCGCCACATAAAAGCTACGCAACCAAATCTAAAGATCCCTTGCGTCGCCCGGAGCGACGTAATGCTAGCGGCAATCTCATTGCACCCGAAGGTCAAAAGAATTTTTCTAATGCCAAAGCATTGCCTCAACATGCAATTCATTTAGAGCGTTTGCTTCCAGAATTGCTCAGCTTTGAGCAGCCAGCCGATCGCGTAGTGAGTCGTTATTTCCGTGCTGAACCTCAGCTCGGCAATCGTGATCGCGCACTCATTGCGGAGAGTGCATTTGCAATTCTGCGTCGTAAAAATGAGTTCTCTCAATTTGCGGTGAGCGGTGAAGGTTCCCAGTCTAGACGCTTAGCCCTATTGGGTTTGCTGTCCGCACTATCGGAAGGCGGGTTAGGTTCTGCGAACCGTGCAGAGAGCGCAATTGCGGACCTCGCTCACGTTCTCAAGGCTGGAGAATACGAATGGCTGCAACGATTTGCTACCGTTGACCCTACTGCTTTAAATCCTTTGGTTCGCAATAATTTGCCAGAATGGTTGTGGGATGCTTTTGGAAAATATCCTGGTGAAGAAACGCGTGAAGAGCTTGCGAAATCATTAATGCATCCAGCGCTTCTCGACTTGCGTGCAAACACCATGAAAACCAATCGCGAAGAATTGCTGGCGCAGATGAATGCATTGGGTGGTCGCTATCAAGCAATACCAACTCCCTATGCACCTGATGGTGTACGCATTATGGGTAAACCTGCCTTGCAGAATACCGCCGGTTTTAAGGCTGGCATGTTTGAAGTGCAAGATGAAGGCAGTCAGCTTTTGGCCTATTTGCTTGCCCCTAAACGTGGCGAGATGGTGGTTGACTTCTGTGCCGGTGCCGGAGGTAAGACTTTGGCAATTGGCGCCTTGATGCGCTCTACAGGCCGTCTTTATGCTTTTGATACATCAGAGCGTCGCTTGGCTAATTTAAAGCCAAGACAGGCCCGTAGCGGCCTCTCAAATGTTCATCCCGTTTGGATTGATAGTGAGAACGATGCCAAGATCAAGCGCTTGGCTGGCAAGATTGATCGAGTCCTAGTGGATGCCCCTTGCAGTGGCATGGGTACATTGCGCCGTAATCCTGATCTGAAGTGGCGTCAAACCCCAGCTGGGGTCTTGGAGCTAAATCAGAAGCAGATGAGTATCTTGGCCTCTGCTGCCCGCTTGCTTAAGTCTGGCGGACGTTTGGTTTATGCCACTTGCAGCCTTTTGCCTCAGGAAAACCAAGCAATTGCAGAGGATTTTCTGGCAAAACACCCTCAATTTGAGGCTGTTTCAGCTGCTGAGGTTCTTAAGCCATTGTTTCCAAAGGATAAATTGCCTTTAGGTTGTTCTACAGATAATCCTTGGTGGCAGTTGTGGCCCCATATTCACGGCACAGATGGCTTTTTTGGAGCTGTATTCCAGAAGAAGGCTGCCGACCCTGCCCCTGAAGCAGAAAAAGACGATCAAAAAGAGACTAAGGTCAAAAACAAGAAGACCCCTAAAGAACTAAAATAGAGCTTTAGACCTCTTTAGGGATTCCCTTTTGAACACAGTTTCAGGTTTTGATGTATTCCTCAATTGGCTTGCCAATGGATATTTAGATTGGTCTTGGTGGCAGATCACGCTGTTCACTTTGGCTGTAACGCACATTACGATTGCGGCAGTCACGATCTTCCTGCACCGTTGCCAGGCACATCGGGCTTTAGACCTCCATCCAATCGTTTCACACTTCTTCCGATTATGGCTTTGGCTCACTACCGGAATGGTGACCAAAGAATGGGCTTCGATTCACCGCAAGCATCACGCCAAATGTGAAACTGTAGACGACCCCCATAGCCCACAAATTTTGGGTATCGGCACCGTTCTCTCGCGCGGCGCAGAACTCTATAAAAATGAAGCTAAGAATCAAGAGACGATGGATAAGTTCGGTCACGGCACACCTGATGATTGGATCGAGCGCAATATTTATTCCAAGTTTTCTTGGCAGGGTGTCGCCATCATGCTCATCATCGACGTCTTTTTATTCGGCGGCATTGGCTTAACCGTATGGGCTGTCCAGATGTTATGGATCCCTATTACTGCTGCAGGCATTATTAATGGTATCGGTCACTTTTGGGGCTACCGCAACTTCGATTGCGAAGATGCGTCTAGGAATATTTTTCCCTTGGGTATTTTGATTGGTGGCGAAGAGCTTCATAATAATCACCATACTTTTGCAACGAGCGCTAAGCTGTCAAATAAGTGGTACGAGTTTGATATAGGTTGGTTCTACATTCGGATGATGAGTGCAGTCGGTCTGGCAAAAGTGAAGAAGACTCCACCTAAACCAGTGTTGAGCGATCTACGTCCTGCTGATCAGAATACGCTTGAAGCCATCATTGCTAACCGTTATGAAATCATGGCGCGCTATAGCAAGACATTGCGCAGCTTCTTTAGTAACGAAGTACAACATATGCAAGTTCTGGCGTCTCATTTGAGTGATGCTCGTACTTGGCTTTCCAAAGATGAGTCTCGCTTAAGCAAGGAAGAGAAAGCTAAGCTAGAAGAGTTGATGGCAAGTAATGCTCAGTTGCGCAAGATGATTGAGATGCGTCGTGACCTACAGGCAATCTGGGGTCGCTCTAGTGCAAGCAGAGAGCAGTTGGTGTCACAGTTGCATTCGTGGTGTCAGCGCGCAGAAGATAGTGGTCTCACAAGCTTGCGCGAATTTTCTTTAAGACTGCGTCGATACGCTTAAGTGGAATAAAAATTGAGGCAATAAAAAACCCGCTGATGAGCGGGTTTTTTATTTGTCGTGAAGTAGATTACTTCAGCTTTGTTTCTTTATAAGCAACGTGCTTGCGAATGGTTGGATCAAACTTCATGATCTCCATTTTCTCAGGCTTAGTACGCTTGTTTTTTGAAGTTGTGTAGAAGTGACCAGTACCTGCTGATGACTCTAACTTGATTTTTTCTCTACCGCCTTTAGCCATTTGTGCGCTCCTTAAATTTCGCCACGTGCACGCAGATCAGACAAAACAGCATCGATGCCATTCTTGTCGATAACGCGCAAACCAGCATTGGTTAAGCGCAAGCTAATCCAACGGTTTTCAGATTCAACCCAGAAACGACGATTTTGCAAATTCGGCAAAAAGCGACGCTTCGTTTTATTGTTTGCATGGGATACATTGTTGCCAACCATCGGCTTCTTCCCAGTGACTTGGCAAACTTTTGCCATGACATAACTCCATTAATTGCGAAAAAAGAAGATTGTATCAGTCAAAGCTGATTTTGGGCTAGTCCTTATTGGCTTTAGTAAGGGGGTTGGACCTGAAAAATCGGCCTACATGCAAGCTAAAGTGCTTCATTATTACTATAAGTTAGTAATTACTATCATTTATGTTCAATATTCATAAGGCCTGACTCAGCAAAAGAGAAAAATCCGCTATTACTCACAATGCAATGATCTAAAAGCGCAATATCCACCAGCTGAAGTGCTTTGGACAAGGTTTTAGTGAGCTCTTGATCTGCCGAACTGGGGAGTGGGTTCCCGCTGGGGTGATTGTGCGCCACGATCAGAGCGCTGGCGTTCCTCGCCAAGGCTTCTTTGAGGATTTCACGGGGATAGACAGCGGTTTGGGTAATGGAGCCCCTAAAAAGCTCCTGGCACTCAATGAGTTGCAGCTTTGAGTCTAAATAAAGGCATAAAAAGACCTCATGTGGAAGAGCCCCAATTTTGGTTTGAAGAAATTCCTTAACGTGGCTGGAAGAGGAAAAAATGCCGTTCTGAGAAAGTCCATCCTCTAGGCTGCGCTTTACTAGTTCATGAGCCGCCTGGATTTGAGACCACTTGGAGATGCCCATGCCATGGATGCGGGTAAATTCTTCTGGGCTACTAGCTAGTAGGCGTGGCAGGCCGCCAAAGTAGTGCAGTAAATCCTTGGCTAGGGTTACAGCGCTTTTCCCTTTAATGCCGACCCGCAAAAAGATGGCTAACAATTCTGCATCAGTCAGACAGCGGGCTCCATGGAGCCTGAGCTTTTCTCGAGGCTGCTCATTTTTGGGCCAATGAGGGATCGGAGAATCCACTACTGACGCAGGGCTAGATACAATCACCTTATGACTAAGCTTACCGTTTTGCCTAACTCCTATTTGACTCTCAACTATCGGCTGACTTTGCCGAATGGGGAGGATTACATCAATACTTTTGTTGATCGTCCTGCGACGGTTTTGATGGGTTCTGGACAATTTGCACCTTGCTTTGAAAAAGTGTTGTTGGGTTTGGGTGTTGGAGATAAAAAAAGTGCTTTGCTAGTTCCTGATGAAAGTTTTGGCGAACGCAAAGAAGATTTAGTGCAATGGGTTTCTTTGAAGGCGCTGAAAGAAGGTCGCGATGATGATGCGGAATTCAATCCTGGTGATGTCATTGAATTTAATGCGCCTGGTGGCGCTCAATACGCTGGTGTTTTGCAATCGATCAACGAAGAGGGTGCGTGGTTTGATTTCAATCACCCTCTTGCTGGAAGAGCAGTCACTTTTGAAGCGCAGATCGTGGCTATTCTCTAAAACATGAGCACAGTCGATCACCCTGAAATTTTGATGGCTCAGCCCCGCGGATTTTGTGCGGGTGTTGATCGTGCAATCAATATTGTTAACGAAGCCCTGACTCGTTTTGGGGCTCCTATTTATGTACGCCATGAAATTGTTCACAACGCTTATGTTGTTGATGAACTGCGTGGTAAAGGTGCAGTCTTCGTAGAGGAGTTGCATGAAGTGCCCAAGGGCGGCATTGTAGTTTTTAGTGCCCATGGCGTTTCGCAAGAGGTTCGCAAGGATGCTGAGCAGCGTGGCTTGCAGGTATATGACGCGACTTGTCCTTTGGTGACCAAAGTGCACCTTGAAGTTGTCAAGATGTGTAAAGATGGCTACACGGTGCTGATGATTGGTCATGCTGGACACCCCGAAGTTGAAGGTACGATGGGGCAGGTAAAAGAGGGTGTTTTCTTAATTGAAAAAGTGGCTGATGTTGCAACATTGCCATTTTCAAGTGAAGAGAAAATGGCTTTTGTGACGCAAACGACTTTGTCAGTTGATGAGACCAAAGAAATAGTTGAAGCGCTCACTAAAAAATTTCCTAGTATTGTTCAGCCTCGCAAACAAGATATTTGTTACGCCACTCAAAATCGCCAAGATGCTGTGAAATTTATGGCGCCTCAAGTAGAGGTAGTTATTGTGGTGGGAAGTTCATCAAGTTCAAACTCCAATCGTTTGCGTGAATTATCAGAAAAGTTGGGGGTACCGTCTTACATGGTCGATGCTCCCGAGCAGCTGAAGCCAGAATGGTTTGTGGGTAAAAAGCGTGTAGGCTTAACTGCCGGAGCCTCCGCCCCTGAAAGTTTGGCGCAGTCGATCGTCTCCCGCATTCAAGAGTTTGGGCCACGCAGTGTGCGTGCCTTACCAGGGGTAGTAGAGGATGTCACATTCTCATTGCCTAAAAATTTAGTCGATTGAAGTATTGATTCATAACAGAGGAGCTGTAGATGATTAAGTCAAAAGCATCAAAAGTGATTTTTATGAAAACTGCTATCGCCTTATCGGCGGCAGCACTGATTTTGGCTGGCTGTGGCAAGAGTGGTGATAAAGCTGCTGCAGTTCCCGCTGATGGTGTTGAGGTCAAGATTGGCCACGTAGCCCCATTAACTGGCCCTATTGCTCACTTGGGTAAAGATAATGAGAACGGTGCACGTTTGGCGCTTGAAGAAATTAATAAAGCAGGCTTGACGATCGATGGCAAAAAAGTAGTACTCACCTTGGTGCCAGAGGATGATGCAGAAGATCCAAAAACAGCAACGCAAGTTGCACAAAAATTAGTAGATGCAAAAGTGGTCGGTGTTGTGGGTCACTTAAATTCTGGAACTAGCATTCCTGCTTCAAAAATCTATAGCGATGCAGGCATTACTCAAATTTCTCCATCCTCCACTAATCCCGATTACACCAAGCAAGGATTTAAAACAACGTATCGTCTCGTTGCGACTGATGCCCAGCAAGGCCCAGCTTTAGGCAATTACGTTGCTAAAACCTTGAATGCCAAGACGGTAGCTATCGTTGACGACTCTTCTCAGTATGGCAAAGGTTTGGCTGATGAGTTTGAGAAAACAGTGAAAGCTTCCGGTGTGAAAGTAGTAACTCGTGAAGCAAGTAACAATAAGGCAACTGACTTTAAGGCAATTTTGACCAAGATTAAAGGTAGCAAGCCTGATGTCATCATGTATGGTGGCATGGATGCTACCGGTGGCCCTTTAGTGAAGCAAGCAGCTGAGCTGGGTATTAAAGCCAAGATTGTTGGTGGCGATGGCATGTGTACTGAGAAGCTCGCTGAGTTAGCTGGTGATGCAGTAGTGAATGTCACATGCTCTGAAGCTGGTAAAGCACTTTCTAAGATGCCTCAAGGCGCTGAATTCCAGAAGCGTTATAAAGAGCGCTTTAACTCTGATGTACAAATCTACGCTCCGTTTACTTACGACGCTGTATATGTATTGGTAGATGCAATGAAGCGCGCCAACTCAACTGATCCAGCTAAGATCTTATTAGTCATGCCGGACACCAAGATGAATGGCTTAGTCGGTAACATCGCCTTCGATAGCAAAGGTGATATGAAGGAGGGGGTCATTACCCTCTATGACTTCAAAGACAAAAAGAAAACAGTTCTTGACGTCATCAATATGTAGGATTCATTAAAAGGGCGCCGCAGATGCGGTGCTCTTTTTTTGTACCCTTCAGTTTTTACTCACATCACTCATGGATATTTTTCTTCAGCAGATCATCAATGGCTTAGTGCTCGGTAGCATCTACGCCTTGATCGCCTTGGGTTACACCATGGTTTATGGCGTGCTGGGAATTATTAACTTTGCACATGGTGAAGTACTCATGATTGGCGCAATGGTGTCGCTGTCTTTGCTGCGCTTGATTCTGAGTTTAACTAGCGATTTACCGGGTTGGCTTACTTTATTGATTGTATTGCCAGTGACAATGGCGGTTTGCGCAGGTCTAAGTTATTGGATTGAGCGTATTGCATATCGGCCCTTGCGTAATGCGCCCCGTTTGGCCCCGCTCATCTCTGCAATTGGTATGTCGATCTTGCTACAAACGATTGCGATGTTGATCTGGTCTCGCAATCCGATGACCTATCCACAACTATTGCCTTCAATCCCCATTGAAATTGGTGCTACTGGTGCAACAATTACCGGTAAAGAAATCGTGATCATCATTGTTGCTTTAGCGGTGATGTGTGGTCTATTGTTTTTGGTTGAAAAAACAAAGCTTGGCAGAGCGATGCGTGCTACTGCTGAGCAAACTCAAATTGCTGCATTGATGGGCGTGAATCCCAATCGCGTCATCTCCATCACGTTTATGTTGGGCGGCGCTTTGGCGGGTCTGGCTGGCGTAATGATCGCTAGTAACTATGGCAATGTGCATTTTTATATGGGCTTCATTCCTGGCTTGAAGGCCTTCACTGCTGCCGTGTTGGGTGGTATTGGTAATTTGCAAGGGGCTATGTTGGGAGGCTTATTACTGGGCTTAATAGAGGCCTTAGGTGCTGGCTATATTGGCGAGCTTACCGGTGGCGTCTTTGGTTCGAACTATCAAGATATCTTTGCCTTCTTAGTATTAATTCTGGTACTCGTGTTACGCCCTACTGGCTTATTGGGTGAGAAGGTTTCTGATCGTGCTTAAGAAGCTTGCCGCAAATCATCTTAATCGTTCTACCTATTTTTGTTTGGGTGCTCTCGCACTGCTTCTGTTGCCATGGATTGTGGGTGCAAGCGGTGGCAACTATTGGGTGCGGGTTGTAGATTTTGCGCTGCTTTACATCATTCTTGCTTTAGGTCTTAACGTTGTTGTGGGCTTTGCTGGTCTTTTGGATTTGGGCTATATCGCCTTTTATGCATTGGGTGCATACAGCTATGCTTTATTGGCTTCACCACATTTACCCCAACATTTCGAAACGATCGCAGCCGCACTTCCGCAGGGAATGCATTTTTCTCCATGGATGGTAGCTATCTTCTCGATGATCTTGGCCGCGCTCTTTGGAATCCTTCTAGGTCTTCCTACTCTGCAGTTACGTGGAGATTATTTGGCAATCGTCACCTTGGGTTTTGGTGAGATTATCCGCATCTTCATGAATAATCTCGATCGCCCTTTAAACCTGACCAATGGGCCTAAAGGTATTACTGCAATTGATCCTATGCAGCTGTTTGGTATCTCCTTTGCAAAGCCTTTAGATCTGGGTTTTGTGCAAATTCCTGGTTTGTATTTAGTGTTTTATCTATTCTTGATATTGGCGATTGCAGTGATGATTGTGTGCCTCCATCTACAGAACTCTCGGATTGGTCGCGCTTGGGTTGCTATTCGCGAAGATGAGATTGCTGCTAAAGCCATGGGTATCAATACGCGCAATATGAAGTTACTTGCTTTTGCAATTGGCGCATCTTTTGCCGGTGTGGCGGGCGTATTCTTTTCGGCATTCCAAGGATTTGTATCCCCAGAGTCCTTTACTCTTTGGGAGTCGATTGTCGTCTTAGCTATGGTGGTACTTGGTGGTATCGGCCACATCCCCGGTGTGATCTTGGGTGCGATTGTGTTGGCCGTATTTCCAGAGGTGCTACGTGGTGTTGCAGAGCCCGTTCAAAAAGCACTCTTTGGTCACGTGATCGTAGACGTTGAAGTGATTCGTCAGTTGATTTACGGCCTAGCCTTGATTCTGGTGATGCTATATCGCCCAGGCGGTATTTGGCAAAAAGGTGGGGGCAAATAATGGCCGCTCGTTTATTGCTCGATGTAGCCGATGTATCAAAGCGCTTTGGCGGTGTACAAGCCTTAGATTCAGTTGGATTAGAAGTTCCCCATGGCTCGATTGTTGGTTTGATTGGTCCCAACGGCGCCGGGAAGACAACGTTCTTTAATGTTATCACCGGCCTATATCCAGCCGATTCGGGAATTTTCTTATTTGATAGCAATGCTTACTTCCCAGAATCCGTCTCACAAGTGACTCAATCTGGAATGGCAAGAACCTTTCAGAATATTCGCCTCTTTGGTGAAATGACTGTGCTTGAGAATGTGATGGTAGGGTGTCATTGCCGCTCTAAAGCAGGGTTGCTGGGTGCTATCTTCCGCTTTCCATCGACCAGGCGTGAAGAGCTTGCCATTCGGGAGAAATCCCTTGCATTGCTCGCTTATGTTGGTTTGAGTGACTATGCGCAGTTGCAAGCGCGTAATTTATCTTATGGCCATCAACGTCGCCTAGAAATTGCGAGAGCCTTGGCGACCGAGCCTAAGCTTCTCGCTTTAGACGAGCCAGCTGCTGGTATGAACGCTACCGAGAAATTGGAATTACGTGAGTTACTGCTCCGCATCCGTGCAGATGGTAAAACGATACTTTTGATTGAACACGATGTGAGTTTGGGTGATGGGTATTTGCGATAGCCTAACCGTGCTCGATTACGGCAAGGTGATCGCTGCCGGTAAACCTGCAGATGTGCGCGTTCATCCTGAGGTAATTAAAGCGTATCTAGGTCAAGGGGCGGTGTAATGGGCGCCTTACTTCATGTACAAGATCTCAAAGTGGCTTATGGTGGCATTAATGCTGTCAAAGGAATTGACCTGCACGTTAATCAGGGGGAGTTGGTTGCCCTGATTGGTGCGAATGGTGCAGGTAAGAGCTCTAGTCTCAAAGCCATAGCAGGCTTGTTAAAGCCCGCTGCAGGCGTGATTGCGTTTATTGATCAAAATACTGACCAATTGCCTGCCTATGAATTAGTCCGCTTAGGTTTGGGTCTTGTGCCGGAGGGTCGAGGCGTATTTAAGCGCATGACCATCTTAGAAAACCTGCAGATGGGTGCATTCTTGAAGAAAGATGCGAAAGCCATCAATTTGAAATTAGAGGAAGTATTTTCTTATTTCCCACGACTGAAAGAGCGTCTCTCGCAACTTGCTGGCACTTTGTCTGGTGGTGAGCAACAAATGGTCGCGATGGGTAGGGCAATGATGGCAGAGCCTAAGCTCTTGTTGTTAGATGAGCCTTCTATGGGCTTGTCACCCATCATGGTGGAAACCATTTTTGATGTTATTCGTAATCTCTCGAAAAATGGGATGACGATTCTCTTGGTTGAACAAAATGCCCGACTAGCCTTGCAGATGGCCGATCGGGCTTATGTGATGGAAAGTGGTTTGATTACGCTGACTGGCGCGGGGCAAGAGCTACTTCAAGACCCGAGAGTGCGCACTGCCTACTTAGGCGAGTAAGCCAGTTGTCACAAAACAGCTTAAGCAGTTTCTTTGAGTAACTCGCGCAGCATATTGCACATCTGACGAATTTCATCATCGCTGACATTTAATGCTGGCATAAAGCGCAAGAGGTTTGGTCTTGGAGAATTAATCAATAGACCTTCAGGGCCGCGATCACGAGCAAGCTCTACTAATTTAGGTCCAATATCTTTCCCTAGTATGAGAGCGCGCAGCAAACCCTCGCCACGCTCACCCTCGAGATTGAACTCAGCGCAAAGTTTGAGCAATTCGGATTTGAGTAGTTCACCTTTGGCTTTAACGCTATCCAAAAAGCCTGGGGCTAATAACTGTTCGATCACGCTAATCCCTACTGCAGTCATCAATGGGTTGCCGTTATAGGTCCCGCCTTGATCGCCGGGCACAAAGCAGGCAACTGCATCAGTTGCCATGAGGGCTGCCAAGGGAACGCCACCACCAATACCTTTACCCAAGGTCATGATGTCAGGCTCGATGCCGGATTGTTGGTAAGCGAAGAGGGTGCCGGTACGGCCACATCCTGCTTGCACTTCATCCGCAATCAGGAGAATGTTGTTATCTTTCGTGAACTGACGCAGCTCGCGCATAAATTCTTGAGTAGCCGGGATGACGCCGCCTTCTCCTTGAACTGGCTCAAGCATTACGGCAACCGTTTTATCGGTCACCAGCTTTTTAACAGAATCCAAATCATTCAGATCTGCTTTTGGAAAGCCAGCTACTTGAGGGGCAAACATTGTGTCCCAGTTTGGCTTACCAGAGGCACTCATGGTTGCTAATGTGCGACCATGAAAGCTGTGATCAAACGTAATGATTTCAAAGGCGCCGTTTTTATTGAGCTGACCCCATTTACGAGCCAACTTAATTGCACCTTCATTTGCTTCGGCACCACTATTAGCAAAAAAGACTTTGTTAAAGCAGCTATTAGAAGTTAATAGATTAGACAAACCAATCATGGGTTCGTTGTAAAACGCAGGGCTTGGGTTAATCAGTTTCTTAGCTTGCGTATTCAGTGCCGCAATCATTCCTGGATTGCAATGACCCAAACAATTCACCGCCCAGCCTTGCAAGAAATCTAAATAGCGTTTGCCGTTGTTATCTGTTAACCATGAGCCGTTGCCCTCAACCATCACCACATCTGGGCGTTGAGTAATAAACATCACTGAATGGGTATCGATAGGGGCTGGATTGTTCATGCTGGTTTGCGGTAAGGAATGAATGAAGGCTAATGAGGTTTCTATTATCTAACTTTATGAAGTTTAGTTTGTGGCTAAATCTGCTGCGCTGGTAAAGGAGTCTGCAAAGAATTCTTCTTCAGGTAGATGACATTTGGATGAAAAGTCTTCGCGGGCGGCATTGACCATGACTGGAGCCCCGCAGGCGTAGACCTGAAAGTCCTTGAGGCTGGGATGGTCATCAATGACGGCCTGATGCACAAAACCTGTGCGGCCACGCCATGCATCTTCTCGTAGATCATCTGAAATCACCGGAATGTACTTGAAATTTGAGATTTCTTGCTCCCAGGTTTTACATAAATCACTCAGGTAAAGATCGCTTGGACGACGTCCACCCCAATACAACTCAATTGGACGCTCAATCTTCTTGGTCTGCATTTGTTCAATGATGGATTTAATGGGTGCAAAGCCTGTACCCGCAGCCAAAAAGATAATCGGCTTCTTGGAGTCCTCTCTTAAAAAGAAGCTGCCCAGGGGGCCTTCAAAGCGCAGGATGTCTTTCTCTTTTAATGCTGGGCTTACTGCGCCAAACACGAAGTCTGTAAATAGCCCGCCGGGTAAGTGGCGGATATGGAGTTCTAATGGCCCTTCTTGCTCGGGTGCATTAGCAATTGAGTAAGCACGACGTTGCCCATCCTTTAGAAGAAACTCCAAATACTGACCAGCTAGAAATTGAAAGCGCTCGGCAGCGGGAAGTTGTAGCTTGAGAATGGCAACATCATTGCTAGGTTTGCTGATGGTATTTACACGGCATGGCACCTTACGAATGGCAATATCACCAGCGCCTTGAACCTCACGGGCCTCAATGAGCAGGTCTGATTGAGGGTGTGAGCAGCAAAATAAGATGCCCCCTGCAGTTTCATCGGTCCTACTGAGGGCGTTTTCACTGTGCTGACCGTGGGTGATTTGACCCTCTAAGACTTTGCCTTTGCATGAGCCGCAAGCGCCGTTTTTGCAGCCATAGGGAAGATTGATGCCTTGGCGAAGGGCGGCCTCCAGGACAGTCTCATCCTGGGTAACAGTAAATTGTTTGCCGCTCGTTTTGAGCGTGACCTGATAAGACACTCTCATTCCTTTCAATAAATCGTTACGATGTTACTTATGCAATCTTTTGGTAAACCTTCGATCCTGATTATTGGCTGCGGCGACATTGGTCTTCGAGTGGCAAGACAGCTATCTCGTAGCCATCGTGTTTTTGCACTCACTTCTTCGCCACATCGTTTTCAGGAACTGAGGGAGGTTGGCGCGATTCCAATTTTGGGTAATCTAGATCATCCAGAAACTTTATGGCGCCTATCCGGCTTAGCTCAAACCGTGATTCATTTAGCACCACCCCAAAACCAAGGAAATCGTGATTGCCGAACCCGCAACCTGCTTAGAATTTTAGCCCAAGGCTCCAATGCCGTCAGGCGCCTCATCTATATCAGCACCACGGGCGTGTATGGGGATCATCGGGGCGCTAAAGTGAGTGAGGTAACCCCTGTAAGTCCTCAAAGTGAGCGTGCTCACAGAAGGGTAGATGCCGAGCGTATCTTGCGTTTATGGGGGCCTGCTCATGGGGTTGCTGTCACTATTTTGCGGGTGCCTGGAATCTATGCGGCTGACCGTCTACCAATCGAGCGTTTGCAATCTCAAACCCCGGCATTACTTCCTGAGGAAGACGCATATTCAAATCATATTCACAGTGATGATCTAGCGCGACTGGTGTGTGCGGCGGTGTATCACGGAAAGCCACAGCGAGTTATCAACACTTGTGATGGTGGCGAAACCAAAATGGGTGATTACTTTGATGAAGTGGCGGATGCATTTGGATTGAATAGGCCGCCTCGTATGTCAGGCAGTGAGCTGCAAAAAATAGTTAGCCCAATGCTTTGGTCATTTATGCGTGAGTCTAGGCGAGTAACAAACGCTCGCCTACATGAGTTGAAAACCCCGCTACATTATCCCAGCGTAGCGGCCTTTCTGAAGACTACTTCCAAGAATCCTTAAGGCCGACTGTACGGTTAAATACAGGCGCGCCCGGCTTAGAGTCAGTCTGATCAGCAACAAAGTAGCCATGACGTTCAAACTGAAAACGATCCTCTGCTTTAACGTCTTTCATGCAAGGCTCTAGATAAGCAGTGATTGTCTCTTTGGAGTTGACATTAATTGCGTCAAGGAAGTTTTTATCGCCACTATCTGGGTGCGGATCACTAAAGAGGTGATCATATAAACGTACTTCAGTTGGAATGGCTTCAGCAGCACTAATCCAGTGAATATTGCCCTTCACCTTATAGTTATTAGATCCAGCGGTGCCACTCTTGCTATCAGGGAAATGGGTGACATTGACCTGCGTGACATTGCCTGCTGCATCGGCCTCAAAGCCAGTGCACTCAACGACAAAGCCATGACGTAGACGTACGCGGCTACCCGGTTGGTCGCCAATTGGCGGGTAAAGTCTGAAGAAGCCTTTGATAGGCTCTTTCATAAAGTCATCTGACTCAATCCACAGTTCGCGCGTGAAGTTAAATTCACGATTACCCCATTCAGGATGTTGTGGATGACGTGGTGCTGAGCAAGGTTCTTTTATTCCGGCATCAAAATTTTCAACTACCAGTTTAAGTGGCTTTAATACTGCAGTCGCACGGGGCGCCCTTGCTTCAAGATCATCGCGTAAGGCTTGATCCAAGGTACTCATATCTATCCAGCTATCAGCCTTGGATACACCAATACGCTCGCAAAATAAGCGAATACTTTCAGGTGTGTATCCACGGCGACGGATGCCTACAATAGTTGGCATACGCGGATCATCCCAGCCATCGACATGTTTTTCTTCAACTAGCTGCAATAACTTGCGCTTGCTGGTGATGGTGTAAGTCAGATTAAGACGCGCAAACTCATATTGGTGAGGAACTGGATCCTTGAAGACGCCCAGTTCCTTTAAGGAATGAACGATCCAATCATAGAGTGGGCGGTTGTTCTCAAACTCCAGTGTACAAATAGAGTGAGAGACATTTTCTAGGGCATCAGAGATGCAGTGGGTAAAGTCATAAAGCGGATAAATACACCATTTGCTTCCTGTGCGGTGGTGATCGGTATGACGAATGCGGTAAACCACAGGATCGCGCATCACAATGTTCGGATGCGCCATATCAATCTTCAAGCGCAGTACATGTTCGCCATCTTTAAATTTGCCGTCACGCATTTCGCGGAAGAGGGCAAGATTTTCTGCGGGGCTGCGATCGCGGTAAGGACTGTTTTTGCCAGCTTGACCAAAGTTACCGCGGTTCGTATGAATGTCATCAGCGCTTTGACTATCAACATAGGCTTTGCCATTCTGAATCAGAATTTCTGCGAACTCATAGAGGCGATCAAAGTAATCGCTTGCATGATAGAGGTGCGTACCCCAGTCAAAGCCTAGCCATTTAACGGCATCCAAAATGCTGTCCGCATATTCAACATCTTCTTTCACTGGGTTGGTGTCATCCAGGCGCATATTGCAACGGGCGCCACCAGCTTGATTGTTGTAGTCAGCTGCTAAACCAAAATTGAGGCAAATACTTTTTGCATGACCAATGTGTAAATAGCCATTGGGCTCAGGTGGAAAGCGAGTAATGATCGAGGGGATAGCTTCACCAGCTAAATTGGTGCGCTGGGAAAAAGCTCCGCTTGCTAAGTCATGATCAATGATCTGACGTAAAAAGTTAGAGGGCTCAGCGACTGCGCCAGTGGCTACTTTAGAGGGTTTGCTATCTTGGGACATAGCCACATTGTAGAGAAAACCCCGCGACCCATAAAGAAAAAGCCCGCAAACTGCTGCGGGCTCGTTTCCAGGAAGGCTGAAAATATCAGTCTTCTACGAATGCCTCTTCACGAGTCTTCTTCACCGCTGGTAAGGCTACGATCACTACCAAGAGGGCAGCTGCAATCAGCAATCCAAGGGAAAGCGGACGAGTAACAAAGGTTGAGAAATCACCGCGGGATAGTAATAAAGCGCGGCGGAAGTTCTCTTCCATCATTGGTCCCAAGATGAAACCAAGGAGCAATGGGGGTGGTTCGCAACCCAGTTTTGTGAAGAGATATCCAACAATGCCAAAAGCTGCGGTAACGTATACGTCAAAAACAGTATTGTTTACGGTGTACACGCCAATACAACAGAAAACCAAGATCGCTGGATACATAAAGCGATATGGAATCTTGAGTAACTGAACCCACATGCTAATTAAAGGTAGGTTCAAGATAATCAACATCATGTTACCAATCCACATGGATGCGATCAGACCCCAGAACAGGGCTGGATTGCTGGTCATTACTTGTGGACCTGGTTGAATGTTGTGAATCGTCATTGCGCCAACCATCAAAGCCATTACGGCGTTTGGTGGAATGCCCAAAGTGAGCAAGGGAATGAATGAGGTTTGAGCAGCAGCATTGTTGGCTGATTCAGGGCCAGCAACACCCTCGATAGCACCTTTGCCAAATTCATGGCTGTACTTAGAGGCTTTCTTTTCAACTGAATAGGCTCCAAAAGAGGCAAGCGCTGCACCACCACCTGGAAGAATACCTAAGATGGAGCCAATGGTTGTGCCTCGCAAGATTGCGGGGATCATGCGTTTGACATCCTGCTTGGTTGGGATCATGGTAGTCATCTTGTTCAAGAAGCCCTCATCCTCCCCTTTTTTCTCAAGATTGGTCATGATCTCTGCGAAACCGAATACACCCATCGCAACAGAAACGAAACCAATACCATCGCTCAACTCAGGAATATCAAATGCATAGCGCGATACACCGGAGTTCACGTCGGTACCCACTAAGCCCATTAGCAATCCTAGAACAATCATGCCAATCGCTTTGATCAATGAGCCAGAGGCCAATACGACTGCACCAATAAGGCCTAAGACCATAAGCGAGAAATATTCTGCAGGGCCGAACTTAAATGCGAGTTGTGAAAGTGGAGCCGCGAAAGCAGCCAGTACCAATGTCGCTACGCAGCCTGCAAAGAACGATCCCATTCCAGCGGTGAACAAAGCAACGCCCGCTCGGCCATTTCTGGCCATCTGATATCCGTCAATCGCCGTCACCACCGAGGATGTTTCGCCTGGTATGTTAAGCAGAATGGCAGTAGTAGAGCCGCCGTATTGTGAGCCGTAGTAAATACCAGCAAGCATGATCAATGCCGCTGTAGGTGGCAATGCATAGGTTGCAGGCAAGAGCATCGCAATGGTAGCAATTGGGCCAAGTCCAGGTAGAACGCCAATCAGGGTTCCAAGAATGCAGCCAATAAAGCAATACAAGAGATTTTGAAGGGTAAACGCTGTCTCGAAACCGAGCGCTAAGTTGCTAAATAAATCCATTTTTAGTGTCCCGGTTCGTTATTGTTGTAAGAAGAAAGGTAGCAATGGGAATTGCAATTTCAATCCCAATACAAATACAAGATAAGTAGATACGGCTAGAGCAATCGCATTAACCAAGGTGCCTCTCCAGTTGAACTCATGACTGGCGCTGGCTGACATAAACACGAGAACAATGATGGCAACCGCAAAACCCATAATTGGCAGCAGAACACCATATGCCACTACTGAGCCAGTAATAAGTCCAATGATCTTCCAGTTAAAAGGAGGGATCTTTTCAATCATGGCTTTAGCTCGCAGGGAGCTGACCAGGACAATTAGTCCAATAATAGTGAGAAGAACTCCAATCCAGAATGGGAAATACCCAGGACCCATTTTGGCGGCGGTACCCATCTGATACTGAGTAGCCATATAAGTGAAAAAGAGGCCAATGCCCATATACATTAGGCCAGCCCCAAAATCTTTTTGATTACGGATTTCCAAGTTGCGCTCCTTATTTATCGACTTAATGCCGATTTATTGATGTTCAGCGATTGTAAGGCAAGGGAGGGGGGTCTTGTCTAGGGTTTGCCCTAGACAGGTGCCAATGCGATAATTATTGCCATGAAAGTCTCCCAAATTCGCCAGGCCTACCTGGATTTCTTTGCCCAAAAGGGCCATCAAATCGTCCCCTCAAGCCCAGTGGTGCCTGGAGACGATCCAACCTTGCTATTTACCAATGCGGGCATGAACCAGTTCAAGGACGTGTTTTTGGGCTTCGATAAGCGTTCTTACAGCCGAGCCACCACCGCCCAAAAATGCATCCGCGCCGGTGGAAAGCACAATGACTTAGATAACGTTGGTTACACCGCACGTCATCACACCTTCTTTGAGATGCTGGGGAACTTCTCCTTTGGGGATTATTTTAAGAAGGATGCCATTCAATTTGCTTGGGATTTATTAACCGAGGTATTTAAGCTTCCTAAAGAAAAACTATTGGTAACCGTCTATGCGGAAGATGATGAGGCATATGGCATTTGGAAAGACCAAATTGGAGTGCCTGTAGAGCGCATTATTCGCATTGGTGATAACAAAGGCGCACGTTACGCTTCAGATAACTTTTGGATGATGGGTGATACCGGTCCTTGCGGTCCGTGCACTGAAATTTTCTACGATCACGGCGAGCACATTCCCGGCGGTCCTCCTGGTAGCCCAGATGAAGATGGCGATCGTTTCATTGAAATTTGGAACAACGTCTTCATGCAGTTCAATCGCGATGAGGCTGGTGTAATGCACCCATTGCCAAAGCCTAGTGTCGATACTGGTATGGGTCTTGAGCGCATTGCTGCAGTGTTGCAACATGTGCACTCCAATTATGAAATCGACCTCTTTGTCAATCTCTTAAGGGCTTCTAAGGATGCTGTGGATGCTGCCGGTGGCGAAAATTGTGATGCAGCTAGCCCTTCGCTCAAGGTAATCGCAGACCATATTCGTGCTTGTAGTTTCATTGTTGTCGATGGCGTGATCCCAGGTAATGCTGGGCGCGGTTATGTATTACGTCGTATTGCTCGTCGCGCGATTCGCCATGGTTATAAATTAGGCGCCCGCAAACCATTCTTCTATCAATTGGTGCCCGCTCTTGTCAAAGAGATGGGCGAGGCATATCCCGAGTTACGCGCAGCACAAGATAAGGTCAGCGAAGTCCTCAAGCAAGAAGAAGAGCGCTTCTTCCAAACGATTGCCAATGGCATGGAAATTTTGGACGGTGCTTTAGCTGGTGGTGCAAAAGTAGTGGATGGTGAAACAGCATTCCGCTTGCACGACACATTTGGCTTCCCGCTAGATTTAACTGCAGACGTTTGTCGTGAGCGTGGTGTGACAGTAGATGCTGAAGGCTTTGAAGTTGCGATGCAAAAGCAGCGAGATCAAGCAAGGGCGGCTGGCAAGTTCAAGGTAGCCCAAGGCTTGGATTACAAGGGTAAGCCTACGCAGTTCCATGGCTACGATATGCTCAAGCATGAGGGCGCCAAAGTCACCGCTCTTTATGTGGATGGCGCTGAAGTCCCTTCAGTGAAAGCTGGCGATGCAGCGGTAATCGTATTGGATAACACTCCGTTTTATGCGGAATCTGGAGGTCAAGTCGGCGATAAAGGTGAGTTGCGCAATGAAACTGTGCGTTTCTCAGTGGATGACACCTTTAAGATTCAGGCTGATGTATTTGGCCATCAAGGCGAGGTGAATGAAGGTGAACTCAAGGTCGGCGACTCTCTCAATGCCCTGGTAGATATTCAGCAAAGAACGGAAACAATGCGTAACCACAGCGCTACGCATATCTTGCATAAAGCCTTGCGTGAAGTTCTGGGTGATCATGTGCAGCAAAAGGGTTCTTTGGTGGATGCCACTAAAACTCGTTTTGACTTTACTCATAACGCGCCCATTACTGCCGAACAAATTCGTCGCGTCGAAGATATTGTGAATGCAGAGATTTTGGCAAATACCGCCACCTCTGGAAAAGTGATGTCCTTAGATGAGGCTCAGAAGACTGGCGCCATGATGCTATTTGGTGAGAAGTACGGCGATGAGGTACGTGTTCTCGAAATCGGCACCTCCAAGGAGCTTTGCGGTGGCACTCATGTCTCTCGCACTGGGGATATCGGTAGCCTCAAGATTGTTTCTGAGGGCGGGGTAGCTGCTGGCATCCGTCGTGTTGAGGCGGTTACCGGCAATAATGCACTGCAGTTCTTACAAGGGCTCGAAGACAAAATTAATGAAGCAGCAGCGATCCTCAAAACTCATCCCGGTGATTTAGTGAACCGTGTTGCACAACTTCAAGATAGCTTGCGCCAAGCTGAGCGTGAGTTAGAAAAAGTAAATTCTAAGTTGGCTGCAAGTCAAGGCGATGAGTTGGCAGGTCAAGCAATGGATGTCAATGGAATCAAAGTATTGGCAGCCCGTCTTGATGGCGCTGATGCTGGTGTATTGCGTGAGACCATGGATGCACTCAAGGCAAAACTTAAAACGGCAGCGATTGTCTTGGCATCTGTGCAGGGCGATAAGGTCAGCTTGATTGCTGGCGTGACTGCAGACTCCATTGGCAAAGTGAAGGCAGGTGATCTGGTGAACTTTGTTGCCCAGCAGGTAGGCGGCAAGGGTGGCGGTAAGCCAGAGATGGCGATGGCTGGCGGTAATGACCCAAGTAAGTTGGGCGAAGCCTTGGCTGCTGTTAAAGATTGGGTCGCAAGCAAATGAGCGAAGTGAATATTGCTTTTGATGCAGAGGTAGATGCGATTGGCATGAACTGTCCATTGCCGATTTTGCGTACTAAAAAGGCCTTAGCGACTATGCAATCTGGTGAGGTCCTCAAAATTAAAGCAACAGATTCTGGTGCTGCAAGAGACTTTCCCGCATTTGCAAAGCAAACCGGTAATGAGCTCATAGGGAGCGCCACTGAAGGCGATGTCTTAGTGTTCTTCTTAAAGAGAAGATAAGCAAAGACAAAGCTGAAGAAGTTTTAATCCAAAGAAAAGGCAGGAAATCCCTGCCTTTTTTGCTTTCTGCACAACAGCAGCTTAGGTGAGTGAGCGACTCTTCAGATAAGCGGCAAAGTCCGCAGATACTTCTGGATGTCGCAGGGCAAATTCCACAGAAGCCTTGAGGTAGCCAAGCTTACTACCGCAGTCATAACGCACACCATCGTATTCATATGCAAATACAGGCTCTTCTTTGAGTAAGGTAGCAATTGCATCGGTAAGTTGAATTTCACCACCAGCACCAGGCTTCAGATTACGAATATGTTTGAAAATATCCGAGGACAGTACATAGCGCCCCACCACTGCCAAGTTAGATGGTGCATCTTTAGGTTGCGGTTTTTCTACAATGCCATTGAGGCGATAGATGCCTTTGGCTACTTCTGCTCCCGCTACGATTCCGTAGGAGCTACTCTTGGCAGGATCAATTTTTTCGACAGCAATAACAGAGCCATTCTGCTCATGAAACACCTCTAGCATCTGCTTGAGTACTGGAGGCTGGCCATCCAATAAGTCATCCGCCAAGATGATGGCAAAGGGCTCATCACGTACTAATTTTTCTGCACAGAGTACGGCATGACCTAAGCCTAATGCTTCTGGTTGGCGAACATATACACAATCTACGTGGCTTGGTTTAACGCTGCGCACAATTTCTAAAAGAGCTTGTTTATTTTTTGCCTCAAGTTCAGCTTCAAGTTCGTAGGCTTTATCAAAGTGATCTTCAATTGCGCGCTTACTACGACCTGTTACAAAAATCATCTCAGTGATGCCAGCTGCAATAGCTTCCTCAACCGCATACTGAATCAATGGCTTATCGACTACATTGAGCATTTCTTTAGGGCTTGCCTTGGTGGCAGGCAAAAAGCGAGTGCCTAGGCCGGCAACAGGAAAGACTGCTTTGGTTACGGCTTTAGTATTCAATGGCATTGGATGTCCAATCTTTATTTAAGACGCTCTAATTGTGCAACAAGCTTCTCATGATTTTGCTCAAAACCAGCAAGCCGTTGTTTCTCTTGGGCTACAACCTCGGCTGGGGCCCTCGCTACAAAGCTTTCATTGCCCAGTTTGCTGCGGGCTTTAGTGATTTCATTAGCTAAGCGCTCAATTTCCTTACCAAGGCGAATACGCTCTGCTGCCACATCAACCTCGATCTTGAGCAAGAGCTTAATATCGCCAACCAATGCAATCGGCGCACCAGGAGCATCTTTCTCGAGGGCAGATTCATCGCTATAGATTTTTACTTCGGCCAGCTTGGCTAATGCGAGCAAATAAGGAGTCGCTTTTTGTAAGAACGCTTCTGGTCCGAAAATCCAGAGTGGTACTTTTTGGCCTGGAGGCACCTGCATTTCGCCACGCAAGTTTCTGCACGCATCCACAATCGCTTTTACTTGGTCCACCCAAGCTTCGCTTTGCTCATCAATCTTCTCGGGCTGGGAGACTGGATACGGTTGTAAGGCAATCGTTTGTTTGGCTTGTTTTGCCAACTCTTTGCCAGACTTAGGCCCAACGGTTTGCCACAAAGTTTCCGTGATAAACGGAATCAGTGGGTGCGCCATCCGCAGAATAGTTTCGAGCACGCGCAATAAAGTACGACGAGTAGCGCGTTGCTGGGCAGGAGTACCGGTTTGGAGTTGTACCTTGGCTAGCTCTAAGTACCAATCGCAATACTCATCCCATACAAATTGATAGATGCTGCTTGCGATGTTGTCAAAACGATAGTTCTGGAAGCCCTTAGCTACTTCGGCTTCTGTTCTTTGAAGTTGAGACACAATCCACTTATCTGCTGGCGAAAAGTCCAAATATCCATCGGGGCCACATTGGTTGTCGCAAGGCGCTAAGCCGTTGTCTTCATCACTACCGGGGCAGTTCATCAGAACAAAGCGGGTGGCATTCCACAGTTTGTTACAGAAGTTACGATAGCCTTCGCAACGCTTCTGATCAAAGTTAATATTTCGACCAAGCGAAGCAAGAGATGCAAATGTAAAACGCAAGGCATCGGTACCAAATGCTGGAATACCTTCCGGAAATTCTTTTTTGGTTTTCTTGCTGATGCTCTCAGCTTGTTTGGGATTCATCAAGCCAGTAGTGCGCTTGCCCACCAACTCTTCAATCTTGATGCCGTCGATCAAGTCGATTGGATCCAAGGTATTGCCTTTGGACTTGCTCATTTTTTGACCTTCGGCATCGCGCACTAAGCCGTGAACGTAGACCGTATGAAATGGTACCTTGCCTGTAAAGTGGCAAGTCATCATGACCATGCGGGCCACCCAGAAGAAGATGATGTCAAAACCCGTTACTAATACTGAAGAAGGCAAGAAGTGATTTAAAGCAGGAGTTTGGTCAGGCCAGCCTAGCGAGCTAAAGGGAACTAGGGCAGAGCTAAACCAGGTATCCAGAACGTCTGGGTCACGATTGAGCTTGCCGGTATAGCCTGCAGCCGCAGCTTTGGTCTTGGCTTCTTCTTCAGAGCGTGCCACAAAGATCTGTCCGTCATCGCCATACCAAGCTGGGATTTGATGGCCCCACCAGAGTTGGCGCGAGATGCACCAGTCTTGAATATTTGCCAACCACTGGGTATAAGTATTGATCCAGTTTTCTGGAACAAGCTTGATATCACCTTTGGTGACTGCATCCAGAGCAGCTCCTGCAATGGATGAACCGGGTTGGTATTGATTGTCTGGACTAGGTTTAGACATTGCTACAAACCACTGGTCCGTGAGCATGGGCTCAATAATGGTTTGCGTGCGATCGCCGCGTGGCACCATCAATTTATGTGGCTGCACTTTTTCTAATAAACCAGCTGCATCTAAATCGGCAACGATTTGTTTGCGAGCGGCAAAGCGTTCCATACCTTGATAGGCAGCAGGTGCATTCTCATTAATCTTGGCATCTAAAGTGAGGATGTTAATGAGCGGTAGTTGATGGCGCTGTCCCACCGCATAGTCATTAAAGTCATGGGCAGGAGTTACCTTTACAACGCCAGTACCGAAGTTCAAATCAACATAGTCATCTGCAATAATCGGTATTTGGCGATCGCATAAAGGCAGGTTCACTGACTTGCCAATCAGATGTTTATAGCGCTCATCTTCTGGATTAATCATCACCGCAACGTCACCCAATAGAGTCTCTGGGCGTGTAGTGGCAACGGTCAAGTGGCCCGAGCCATCAGTGAGTGGATAGCGGATATGCCACATAGAGCCATCTTCTTCTTCGCTCACCACTTCTAAATCAGAAACAGCAGTTCCTAAAACGGGATCCCAATTGACTAAACGTTTGCCGCGATAGATAAGACCCTGTTCATGTAGACGAACAAATACTTCTACCACTGCCTTGGACATCTTGCTGTCCATCGTGAAATATTCTTTACCCCAATCAATCGAGGCGCCTAAGCGCCGAATTTGACGAGTAATCGTATTGCCGGAAGTTTCTTTCCACTCCCATACTTTGTCGAGAAACTTTTCACGACCCAAGTCATGGCGAGATACTTTTTGCGCATCGAGTTGACGCTCAACAACGATTTGAGTAGCAATACCAGCATGGTCAGTGCCAGGCACCCATAAAGTGTTTTTGCCACACATACGAGCATGACGCACCAAGCCATCCATGATGGTTTGGTTAAAAGCGTGACCCATATGCAGGGTTCCGGTCACATTCGGTGGCGGGAGCTGAATCGAAAAGTTATCTTTGCCCTCATCCATGCTGGCATCGGCAATGCCTCTACGCTCCCACTCGGGACCCCAATAAGCCTCTATCGGGGCGGGTTCATAGGATTTAGCCAGTTCATCTACTGAACCGGCCGCTGGTGAATTAGGGGTATTTGAGGCATTTAGCATAAGAGGCAAATTATAATTGGGGCGATGTACTCAGACTTGCTCGCGAACCTCAATCCAGAACAGCGCGAGGCAGTAACCCTCCCGCCCGTTAACCCAGATGGCCATGCCCAATCAGCCCTGATTTTGGCTGGCGCAGGGAGCGGTAAGACGCGCGTGCTCACCACCCGTATAGCCTGGTTGATCCAAACAGGCCAAGTCTCCCCTATTGGCGTCCTAGCGGTCACCTTTACTAATAAAGCCGCCAAAGAGATGATGGTGCGCTTAAGTGCCATGTTGCCTATCAATACTCGTGGAATGTGGATTGGCACCTTCCATGGTCTATGTAACCGTTTATTACGGGCTCATCACAAAGAAGCCGGCTTACCTTCCACCTTTCAGATTTTGGATACGCAGGATCAACTGTCTGCCATCAAGCGTCTTTTAAAGGGCTTGAAGGTGGATGATGAAAAGTATCCAGCTAAGCAATTGCAATACTTTATTGCTCACGCTAAAGAGCGTGGTCAACGTGCTAAAGATTTATCGGCAAGTGATGATTTCCAAGCCAAGATGGCGCAACTTTATGCTGCCTATGACGAGCAGTGTCAGCGCGAAGGGGTGGTTGACTTTGCTGAACTTCTGTTGCGCAGTTATGAGTTACTCAAGTACAGCGAACCGATTCGGACGCACTATCAAGAACGCTTTCGTCACATCTTGATTGATGAGTTTCAAGATACCAATGCCTTGCAATACGCATGGCTCAAATTGCTTTCGGGTCATGATGCTAGCAAGGTAAATGTGAGTGGCATGGGTAGTAGTTCTGTTTTTGCAGTAGGCGATGACGACCAAAGTATTTATGCCTTCCGTGGGGCGGATGTGGAGAATATGCGCCTTTATGAAAAACAATTTCATCCGCTGTTGGTTAAGCTAGAGCAGAACTATCGCTCGCATGGCCATATTTTGGATACCGCAAATCAGCTCATTGCCAATAACTCTGAGCGCCTTGGTAAAAACCTACGAACTGATGCTGGTCATGGCGAGCCAGTCCGTATTTATGAAGCCCCAAGTGATCACGCAGAAGCCGCCTGGTTGGTTGATGAAATTAAAGCCCTAGTGAATAGCGGCATCAAGCGGACGGAAGTGGCGCTGCTCTATCGGAGTAATGCGCAATCTCGAATCATTGAGCACGCATTATTCTCTGCGGCTATTCCGTATCGTGTTTATGGTGGCTTGCGATTCTTCGAACGTGCCGAGATTAAGCATGCACTCGCTTATTTGCGTTTGCTGGAAAATCCAAATGACGACACTTCTTTCTCGCGAGTGGTAAATTTTCCAACTCGCGGTATTGGTGCAAGATCGATTGAGTCCTTACAAGATGCAGCTAGAGCCCAGCAATGTTCTTTGTATACGGCAGCATCCTCGCTCGAAGGAAAAGCGGGCGCTACCTTGGGTGGGTTTATTCGCTTAGTCGACCACATGCGTGAAGCAACGCGTCACAATACCTTGCCCGAAACCGTTGAGTTTGTGATTCAGCATAGTGGTTTGATTCAGCACTATTTGTCTGAGCGCGAAGGCCAAGATCGAGTAGAAAACTTACAAGAATTGATTAATGCTGCCACTGCATTTATTGCAGAAGAGGGTTATGGTCAAGATGCAGCGGCAGCCATGCTTCCTGGTGAGAATGCGCCCGGCGTAGTGGAAGTCTCTCCGCTAGCTGCCTTCTTGTCTCATGCGTCCTTGGAGGCGGGGGATAACCAAGCTCAGGCTGGTCAGGATGCGGTGCAATTGATGACGGTTCACTCGGCCAAAGGGTTAGAGTTCACTTCAGTCTTTATTACGGGTCTTGAAGAGGGATTATTTCCCCATGAGAACAGCGTTAATGAACAAAATGGTCTCGAGGAAGAGCGTCGCTTAATGTATGTGGCGATTACTCGCGCTAAGGAGCGTTTGTATTTGTCGCACACTCAGTCACGTATGCTGCATGGTCAAGTGCGTTACAACATGTCTTCACGTTTCTTGGAGGAATTACCATCAGATTCCCTGAAGTGGCTTACACCCAAAGCAAAAGATGCGCGTTGGGGTGGCAACTCTAGATCGGGCTCTACTTGGCAAGATGGCTATACCCGTCAACGTGAATATGAGTCAAATGATTTCTTTGACTCTGGAAGTGATCGTCAGAGACCAGTGAAACGAGTTGGCTCTGCTTCTATGGAAGTGAAGCGATTGGCTTCACCGCCGCGCGGCGACTACCCGTTCAAGATTGGTCAGAATGTATTTCATACCAAGTTTGGTGAAGGGCGCGTTACTGGCTTAGAGGGTGTGGATGCCGACGCACGTGCGCAGGTGAATTTCAAGCGCCATGGTGTGAAGTGGTTACAGCTCAGTATTGCAAAGCTTGCTGCGATTGATTAAGCAGCAAACGTAGTTTCAGATTCTTACAGAATGACTTCGTCTTCAGTAAAGCAGGCTTTCCAAGTTGCGTAGAAAGAGCAATGCATGATAGTTAAGCCTGCCATCGAGAGGGGCGCAACAATATATGAGGCGGCCTGACCAAAATCCAATGCGTCAAACACCATGCCAATGCTTAAGGGAACTGCAATCAGAACTGCGCTCCAAATAGTAAGATAGAAAAAGAAGGCAGTTTTATTGGTCCAGCAGGCCAGCCAGCTAGAAAAGAGTGCTTGTGGAACGGGCATGTTTGCCCAAGCTACCAAGATTGGTGAGAACCACATCAGCATGGCTACTGGAATATAGAGGATGGCGCCAAAGAGCAGAATTAGATAGATTTGGCGTAGTGCCTCTGGAGTAATGGGCTTATCACTCGTCATGATCGGCAGTAGTGTTTCAAAGTCTACTAAGAGACTTAAGGCAAAACTCATCAGCAATATTAAGGCGGCATATACCAAACCCAATTGCATCATCCGTTTGCGAATCAGCGCTCCTGATTGCAATGCCACAAGGTAGACCATTGGTCGAATACGTTCTTTTTGTATAGCTTGTCGACAGGCAGTCATAAAACCGACGGATAGGGTTGGCGTCAGAAGCAGGACAGCAAATACGCCGACTACTGGAATGATGACAGCTAGCTGAGCTACAAAAACATACATAAAGACCAGCATCAAAAAGCCCAAGGGATTTTGTTTAAATAACCAAATACCTTGTCTAATCCAGGTCAAGCCTTCTTTTGGAGTGACTGAGTTGAGTTTCATAGGGTGCGACGGCTCAGCAGAATGCGTTCGAAATGAGTGGGGTCATGAGGCGTCAGCATTTGCGCATCACGCGGCAAATAGAAATCCCAAAGACGAGATACCCAGAACCGGAGTGCCGCTGCCCGCACCATGAGGGGCCAGCTAGCTTGCTCTTCTTTTGTCAGAGGGCGCACAGATTGATAGGCCTTCATAAGAGCATCAAAGCGCTCTGGATCAAGGTCTTGCTTGTTCTCGGTGAGGCACCAATCATTGACAGTAACCGCAAGATCAAACAACCACTTATCGGTTCCAGCGAAATAAAAATCAAAGAAGCCGCCCAATCGATCGTTGCTAGTATCGGAAGCCCCTTGAGGGTCGAATAGGACGTTATCGCGAAACAGATCGCAATGGCTTGCACCCTGAGGTAGGGCATCATAATTACTTGAAGAGAAAAATGCTTCCTGGGTAGCCAGCTCGTGAGTGAGTAAATCTTTTTGCGAGGAATTTAAATGTGGCAGCACTAAAGGAATCGTTTGTTGCCACCAGCCTAGGCTGCGAAGGTTTTCTTGTGACTTTGGAAAGTCTTTTCCGGCTAAGTGCATCTTCGCCAGCATCTCGCCAACCAAGGCACAGTGTTTTGCCTCTGGTTGCATTCGAGAGAGACCGGGTAGCTTACTCACAATGGCCGCTGGCTTGCCCTTGAGAGAGAACAAAATGGCACCTTGCTTATTTTCAATCGGCTTAGGAACGGGGATACCTTGGTTCGCTAAGTGGCGCATTAACTCAAGGTAGTAAGGCAACTGCTGCGCAGACAATCTTTCAAAGATAGTGAGCACGTATTCATGCTGCTTGCCATCCTTGATGGTATCCAGGAAAAAATTGGAGTTCTCAATTCCGCCATGGATGCCGCGAATTTCAGCAGCCTCTCCAATATTGAAATCTTGGGAGATCCATGACGAGATCTCGCCTAGTTCAATGGGGGTAAATACAGCCATAAAGCAGTAACGATTCGTCTTGGGATTTATTGAATCGGAATGCTGATACTAGGCACGCTCAAGAGGCTACCTTCGCCAGACTGAACACCTGGTTTGACAGAGTCCGGAGGAGACATCTCATAAGTGGTGTACTTAGTTTTCACTTGGACCTGAGTGGGGCTATTGGCGTCTTTGTATTCAGTGATTTCAGTCCCAGTGACTTCCTTGTGCTGAAAACTCGGCTGACGCTTTTGTGGGCCTTCTAAAACACCGGCAGGACTCACTGTGGGTGCCAGCGGCTGGTTATTAATGCGATTGAGTTCTGATTGACTCAAGGCTTGGCTGTTATTCTGAGCCTGTGCTGGGCCCACTCCAAATAGGCCAAAAGCTACCAAAAAGCTCATTAGAGTGAGGCTTTGGCTTAGGGTGTGGCTAATTAAGTTTGTTAGTGCATGCATCATTTTTCACCTTTTTAGGCCTACTCTCGGGTGGTTCCTTAACCAGACCTGTAGGCAGTTCACAACTAGATTGTACGATTGCGGTATGACTAAACATAGACTCTTGTTGGTAGACGGCTCTAGCTACCTCTACCGTGCCTTTCATGCTATGCCAGACCTCAGAAATGGGGTTGGTGACCCCACGGGAGCCATATACGGCATGGTCAATATGATGCGACGGGCTAGGTCCGAGCTCAAGGCTGACCATATAGCCTGCGTCTTTGATGCCAAAGGCAAGACTTTCCGAGATGAAATGTATTCCGAGTACAAGGCTCATCGCTCCCCGATGCCTGAGGATTTGGTGAAGCAGATTGAGCCAATTCATGCGATGGTCAAGGCTCTAGGATGGCCAGTACTGATGGTCTCGGGAGTTGAGGCGGATGATGTGATTGGTACCTTAGCTTGCCAGGCGACTGAAGCAGGTTGGGAAACCATTATCTCAACTGGCGATAAAGATTTAGCGCAGTTAGTCAACCCATCGGTGACGCTCATCAATACGATGACTAATGAGAAATTAGATATTAATGGTGTGATAGAAAAGTTTGGCGTGCCACCAGAACGTATCGTTGATTATTTATCCATTATTGGTGATGCGGTTGATAACGTTCCAGGTGTTCCCAAGGCTGGACCTAAAACTGCCAACAAGTGGTTAGCTGAGTTTGGTGATCTTGATAATTTAATGGCGAACGCTGATCAAGTGAAGGGCGTAGTTGGAGAGAATCTCCGCGCCACTTTAGATTGGTTGCCGCAAGCTCGACAATTGATCACCGTAAAAACTGACTGTGATTTATCGCCCCATTTACCAGGTTTAGATGATTTGCATGCTAAACCTGAAGATGCCGCTTTGCTTCGAGAGTTATTTGAGCGCTATGCATTTAAGACTTGGTTACGTGATGTAGAGAAACAGCTCATAAGCCCAGAAAATAAAGGCTCTGAGGAGGTTTCTTTTGATCTGGTAGGAACACCAATGCAGGCTGCTGGCGATGAAGATGAGCCTAAAAAAGCGCGCGTGATTGCTGGTGCTCCGACGAAAGCTTTATCGCAAGACACCACTGATTTGCAAGATGCGATTGAACGCCATTACGAATGTGTCACTGATGAAGCAAAATTAGAACAGTGGTTAAAAAAAATTGCAGCCGCAGATCTGACTGCAGTCGATACTGAAACAACGAGCTTAGATGCATTGGCTGCAGAGTTGGTGGGTATTTCTTTATCGGTAAAACCAGGTGAGGCTTGTTACATTCCAGTGGCGCATCGCAATGGTGAAGTGCAGCTAAATCGTGATACAGTGCTTGCAAAATTAAAACCCTGGTTAGAAAGTGCAAGTCATTTAAAAGTAGGACAAAACTTAAAGTACGATGCACATATCTTTGCAAACTACGGCATCACTCTAGGCGGCATTGCATTTGATACTTTGCTGGAATCATACGTACTAGAGTCACACATGCCACACAATATGGACAGCTTGGCTGAGCGCCATCTGGGAATGAAAACCATTCGTTACGAAGAAGTCTGTGGCAAGGGCGTTCATCAAATTGGTTTTGATCAAGTTGACCTCCAAATTGCAACTGACTATGCAGCGGAAGATGCGGACATTACCTTGCGCCTGCATTTAGCCCTTTGGCCGCAGATTCAGGAAAGCCCTGGCCTACTGTATGTCTATGAAAAGATCGAAATGCCGGCAATGCGAGTGCTTGGAATCATGGAGCGCAACGGTATTCGGATTGATTTAGCGCTTTTGGCTAAGCAGGGTCAGCAGGTAGGTAAGCGCCTCCTGGAACTTGAGAGCGAGATTCATCAATTAGCAGGTCAACCATTCAATATCCAATCGCCTAAACAAATTGCAGAAATCCTATTTGTTCAGCAAGAGTTGCCAGTAATCAAGAAGACTCCATCGGGCGCGCCATCTACCGATGAAGAAGTGCTGCAGAAGTTAGCTGAAGACTATCCATTGCCTGCTCGTATTTTGGACTATCGCAGTCTCGCGAAGTTGATGTCAACTTATATTGAGAAGTTGCCACGCATGGCCGATCCGAAGACGGGTCGGGTCCACACGAACTTCTCTCAAGCTACTGCAGTGACGGGGCGCCTGGCCTCTAGTGATCCGAACTTGCAAAATATACCCGTACGCACTGAAGAGGGTCGTCGTATTCGTGAGGCATTTGTGCCAGCAGATGGTTGTAAATTATTGTCAGCTGACTACTCGCAAATTGAGTTACGCATCATGGCGCATATTGCTGAAGATGAGAATCTCCTGATGGCCTTTAGAGATGGTAAGGACGTGCACCAAGCGACTGCTGCAGAGATTTTTGGTATTGCGCTAGATGAAGTCAGCTCAGAGCAACGTCGTTATGCCAAGGTCATTAACTTTGGTCTGATTTACGGCATGAGTGCTTTTGGCTTAGCGGGAAATTTAGGGATTGAGCGCGCAGCTGCGCAAAACTACATTGCCAAGTACTTTGATCGCTATCCTGGTGTTGCGCAATATATGGAACACACTCGCTTAGAGGCGAGAGAGAATGGCTATGTTGAAACTGTTTTTGGTAGACGCTTATGGTTGCCGGAGATCAAGGGCTCTAATGGCCCGCGTCGCCAGGGTGCTGAGCGGGCGGCGATTAATGCACCAATGCAAGGGACTGCAGCCGACCTCATTAAGTTAGCGATGATCGCAGTAGAAAATTGGCTTGAGAAGGAGCAGCTCAAGACCAAGCTTCTCTTGCAAGTACACGATGAATTGGTATTGGATGTGCCCCTTGATGAGCTTGAGCTAGTACAAGCAAGATTACCCGATTTAATGTGCAATGTTGCCCAGCTCAAGGTGCCTTTAGTGGTGAGTATTGGTATTGGCGATAATTGGGAAGAGGCACACTAGAAATTAGCTAGGAGACATGCAATATGAACGATACGACACAGAACGGCAGAAGAAGCTTTATGAAGACTTCAGTTATGGGAGTTGCTGGGATAGGCGTTGGCTTTGTCGCCGCCTCCGACCCAGTCGTGGCCGCTGCTATCGAGACTGACTTTAAGGGTCTTAAGGCGGGCGAGCAAATGATTCCGGTGGGCAGTTTTCAATTGCCGGCGTATGTTTCTCGTCCAGAAAATGCCAAAGGTAATTTGCCCATCATTATTGTGGTGAGTGAAATCTTTGGTGTACATGAGTACATTGCTGATGTCACACGACGTTTCGCAAAGCTGGGATATCTCGCGATAGCCCCAGAATTTTTTACTCGCGCAGGCGATCCGAATGCCTATGGCACTATCGCTGAAATTCAGTCTAATATCATTGCCAAGACCCCAGACACCCAAGTGATCAATGATTTGCAGGCTGCGTTGGTGTGGGCTGGTAAGAATGGCGGTGATTTGAAGCGGGTAGGCGTAACTGGTTTTTGTTGGGGTGGTCGCATCACCTGGTTAGCTGCGACCTTGCCTCAAGTCAAAGCGGGTGTAGCTTGGTACGGTCGCTTGATTGGTGAAAAAACTGAAGGTAATCCGCGCCATCCGGTTGAGATCGCGGCAGATTTAAAAGCCCCGGTCTTGGGTTTATATGGTGGTGCCGATACGGGTATTTCTTTAGAGAGCGTTGAGCAAATGCGTGCAGCGCTTGCACAAGCGGCCCCTCAAGATCCTGCAGCCAGGGATTCAATGATTGAGGTCTATCCAGATACACCCCATGCATTCCATGCAGACTATCGCGCCAGCTATCGCGCGGGACCCGCCAAAGACGGTTGGGAAAAGTGTCTTGCTTGGTTTAAGAAAAACGGAGTGGTCTAAATAGTGACTGCCTTAGAAAGCATCGTATTAATTACTGCAGCTGCAGGAGTCACTAGCGTCTTAATTGCTGCCAGTTGCTCTGTGACACTGCTATCTCGCATGATTAACAATATGGTGAGTCTATCCGTTGGCATTTTGCTAGCCACTGCGTTGTTGCACTCACTTCCAGAAGCGTTCAATATTCAGGGCATTAATCCTCAGTACTTGTTTGCGACATTGTTAGCTGGCTTACTTGGATTCTTCTTGCTAGAGAAGATTGCTTTATTGCGTCACGACCATCATCACGAAGGGGATGGTCATCACCACCATCACGGTCATGATGCCGAAAATGCAGGACGTAGTGGTTGGATGATTTTGGTGGGTGATGGCATACATAACTTTGTGGATGGCATCTTGATTGCGGCCGCCTTTATGGCTGACTACCAGGTGGGCATCTTTACTGCGATTGCGATCATTGCACATGAAATTCCACAAGAGATTGGAGATTTTATTGTTTTGCTCAACGCTGGCTTTTCCCGTACCCGCGCCTTGCTCTACAACTTGATTTGCGGCTTATCTGCTGTGGTTGGCGGGGTATTGGCGTACTTCTTCTTGGAGAGAGCGCATGCAGCAATGCCTTACTTGCTCGTGATTGCTTCAAGTAGTTTTATCTATATTGCAGTGAGTGATCTGATTCCGCAAATGCATCGCCGTCCCCATTGGGCAGAGTCTTTGCGTCAAACAGTGTTGATTGCTTGTGGCGTTGGATTTGTACTGCTGTTATCGCTGCTGCATTAGAGTTCGATTGGTCTACTGGAGTCAGCACACCACTCACTCCAGCTGCCTGCATACAAGCGGGATCCTTTGAGTCCGGCAACTTCCATTGCTAAAAGATTGTGACAGGCTGTTACGCCTGAGCCGCACTGATGAATCACTTCTGAAGGCTTAATAGGCCCAAGCAATTCAACAAAGTCTTTAAAGAGTTGTTCTGCTGGTTTAAAAGCAGTCGCAGATAAATTCGCTTTAAAGAAGCGGTTGATTGCGCCGGGGATATGTCCGCCAACGGGGTCTAAGGTTTCATTCTGACCATGAAAGCGATCATTAGCGCGTGCATCGATGACCGTATTTTTAGGGGTTTGCAAATTGCTAACGATTTCATTTACCAAAACCAATCCAACATAAGGCCTAGGTTCAATAGCTTGAGATGCGGGTGCTGGTTTGCGTGCTACGTTGCCCATCGGACCGTTCCAGGCATCAAGGCCGCCATCTAAGACCTGCACATTGGCATGACCCGTGGCTTTAAGCATCCACCAGAGGCGACTTGCATAGACTGAGCCCTGCTTGTCATAGGCAACTACCAACGTATTTGGGCTCATGCCTAGGCGAGTTTTGGTTTGTGCCCAAGCTTCTGGAGTAGGTAAAGGGTGTCTGCCGTTTGCACCTGTTTTTTCACCTGACATATCGTGATCCAGGTCGATATAAATAGCGCCTGGAAGATGATTCTCTTCGTATGCTTTTTTGCCCGCCTGCGGATCAACTAAATCAAAGCGGCAATCACAGAGCAATACATTCTCGCCACTATTAATGATTTCTTCTAACTGGTTTGCGGAAATTAGAGGAGTCATGATGCTTCCTATCTTTGGTGGCGAGGAGAGTTGGGTGAGGCGTACTGCTTTCTAGATTATGCGCCCTGAAAGTGCATAACACGACGGTACCATTCGTGGAAATGTTGCATACCATCTTCCATCGGACTCTGGTAGGGGCCAACTTCATTAATACCGCGTGCATATAGAGCTGCTCTGCCTTGATCCATACGTTCACCGATCTCATCATCTTCGATGCAGGTTTCCATATAAGCAGCACGTTCTGCTTCTACGAATTCACGCTCGAATAGAGCAATTTCTTCCGGGTAGTAGAACTCGACAATATTACGAGTCTTGTTTACCCCCATGGGGTGCAAAGTCGATACGCAGAGAACGCCTGGATACCACTCCACCATCACATTGGGGTAGTAAGTAAGCCAGATAGCACCGTGGCGTGGGGCTTTGCCGTCAAATTGACGCAGAACTGCTTCGTGCCAATTGCGATAGGTTGGTGAGCCTGGTGTTCGTAAATCTTTGTGAATACCAACAGTTTGAACGCTATGCCAATCACCAAATTCCCAATGCAAGTCTTCACAAGAAACAAACTTGCCTAAGCCTGGATGAAATGGCACAACGTGGTAGTCCTCGAGATAAACCTCAATGAAAGTTTTCCAGTTGTAGTTGCAATCATGTACTTCAACATGATCCAGAACGTAGCCGTCAAATTTGAGATCGTCTGCTACGCCGAGTTTGGCGAGATCGCTACGCACATCGCGTGGACCTTCGAATAAGAGGCCTTGCCAATTTTGTAAAGGCGATTTACCGAGATTGAGACAGGGTTTGTCTTCAAAGTGGGGTGCACCTAATAAGTTGCCACCCAAGTCATAAGTCCAGCGATGTAAAGGGCAAACAATATTGTCCGCCTTGCCTTTGCCATTGAGCATCAGCGCTTGGCGATGACGGCATACATTAGAGAGTAGTTCAACACCCTCGTTATTGCGAACTAGGATGCGACCTTCATTTTCTGCGCTGAGAGTTTGATAGGAGCCAATTTCAGGCACCATGAGTTCGTGACCAACATAGCCAGGACCCTGCTTAAAAAGCAGTTCAATTTCTCGCTGATATAGGTCAGCGTCAAAATATGCCGAAACCGGCAGTTGTAAATTGGACGGCGCAAGCTTCTGCGCGGTAGCCAGATTAGTCATTCTCCCCACCCCCGAAAACGTCAGCCGAAGCTAAGCGGAATAACCAATCCAACCATCGACGGATCGATATTGGAAAGGAAGGGGTGAATTATACCCATCCAAAGGGCTTCTCGCTTTAATATATAGGGCTATCCGTCCGAGAAATACGAAGGAAATTCCCTATGCCAGCCAAGAAGTCAGAGAGTCCAAAACCAGGCCTTGAGGTCCAAATCGACCCAGATCTTCGCTATGAGCAAGCAGTCAAAGAGCTTGAAAAGCTCATTTCTGACATGGAATCTGGCAAATTTTCCTTGGAAGAGACCTTATTGGCCTATCAACGTGGGGCAGCTTTGCTCAAACATTGCCAGGGTGTCCTTGCGCAAGTAGAGCAACAAGTTCGGGTGTTCGAGGCTTAATTGACCACCGCTTTTCAATTTCAGGAGTGGCTTACCGTTCACTCTGAGCGAACTGAATCCGCGTTAGATCGCTTACTCGATTCTGCACACACAACGCCCCATCGCCTGCATGAAGCGATGCGCTATGCAGCCCAGGGTGGCGGTAAACGTATTCGTCCGCTATTAGTTTATGCCGCAGGTCAATTGGGTAATAACAAAGACAATCACGAGGCATTGGATGCTGCTGCAGTAGCGATTGAATCTATTCATGCATATTCATTGGTACACGATGATTTACCTTGCATGGATGATGATGACTTGCGCCGTGGCAGACCTACGGTTCACAAAGCATTTGATGAAGCAACCGCTTTGCTCGTTGGTGATGCATTACAAACCCGCGCTTTTGAAGTTCTAGCGAACTCACCGTGTGATGCCGAAATACGCTTACGTATGATTAGTGCCTTAGCTGCAGCCTCTGGCTCGCGGGGCATGGCGGGCGGTCAAGCCATTGACTTGGAAAGTGTTGGCAAGACACTGGATCTTGATGGCTTAAAGCAAATGCACGCCATGAAGACGGGTGCATTGCTTTCTTGTGCGGTAGCAATGGGTGGTATTGCCGCGCAACTTGATCTCACCCAAATGACCCAGCTTGCAAATTATTCCCAAGCAATCGGTCTCGCTTTTCAGATTGTTGATGATGTGTTGGATGTCACTGCGGATAGCCAAACCCTTGGAAAAACCGCCGGTAAAGACGCTGCAGCCAATAAGCCAACCTATGTCACCTTGATGGGTTTAGACTATGCACAGAAGCAGGCTAAAGAGTTGCAAGAAACTGCCATTAGTAGCTTGGATGGTTTTGGTAGCAAAGCACAGGCCTTAAAAGATTTAGCTCTATTGGTAGTCAGTAGGGGTAAATAAAGAAAATTAGATGCAATGACTTTACATTCCGTTAACTCTCCAGACGACCTCAAAAAACTTTCTCGCGAAGAGCTGCCCGCGCTTGCCGATGAGCTACGTCAATTTGTTTTGGATTCGGTATCGAAGACCGGGGGGCACTTATCTTCCAATCTGGGGACTGTTGAGTTATCGATTGCTTTGCATTATGTCTTTGATACACCGCGTGATCGCATTGTGTGGGATGTGGGTCACCAAAGCTATCCTCACAAAATTCTGACTGGTCGCCGTGAGCGTATGCATACACTGCGCCAGTTCAAGGGTTTATCAGGATTTCCACATCGGGGTGAGAGTGAGTTTGATGCCTTTGGTACAGGACATTCATCTACGAGTATTTCTGCGGCGATGGGTATGGCGCGCGCATTTCAAACTAAGGGTGAACGTCAAGTTGCGGTTGCAGTGATTGGTGATAGTGCGATGACAGGTGGTATGGCATTTGAGGCAATGAATAACGCCGGCGTCTATGACGACCTACCGTTAGTAGTCATATTGAACGACAACGATATGTCTATCTCTCCAGCAGTAGGCGCGCTCAATCGCCACCTTGCAAGATTGCTCAGTGGCAATATTTATTCTGCGACAAAAAAGGGTATTGATAGCGTTCTATCGATTGCGCCCCCCTTAAGGGAATTTGCAAAACGCTTGGAAGATCATGCCAAAGGGATGGTTTCTCCATCCACCATTTTTCAAGAGTTTGGCTTTAATTACTTCGGTCCGATTGACGGCCATGATTTAGATGCTTTGATTCCGATGTTGCAGAACGTACGTCGCCTAGCTATAGAAGGGCGCGGCCCGCAGTTCTTGCATGTGGTGACAAAGAAAGGTCAAGGCTATGAGTTGGCTGAGGCAGATCCAGTGCTCTACCACGGACCTAGTAAATTCAATCCAGAAGAGGGCGTTAAGAAAGTTACCGCTAGCAAGAAAACCTTCACGCAAGTGTTTGGTGAATGGCTATGCGATATGGCCCACGCCGACCCTTTGCTGGTAGGCATTACTCCAGCGATGCGCGAAGGCTCAGGCTTGGTGGAGTTTGAAAAGAATTTTCCGAAGCGGTATTACGACGTCGGTATTGCTGAACAACATGCAGTGACATTTGCTGCGGGTATGGCGTGTGAGGGTATGAAGCCCGTTGTGGCGATTTACTCTACTTTCCTGCAACGTGCTTACGATCAACTCATTCACGATGTGGCCTTACAAGACTTACCAGTCTTGTTTGCCCTGGATCGCGCCGGTTTGGTTGGTGCTGATGGCGCAACCCATGCGGGTGCGTATGACATCCCCTTCTTACGATGCATTCCAAATATGTTGGTGATGACGCCAGCGGATGAGGCAGAGTTACGTGATTTATTGACAACGGCATTTCATCAGCCACATCCCAGTGCAGTACGCTACCCACGGGGTTCTGGTGTTGGTTCCACGCCATCGGCAGAGTTGCGTACAGTGCCATTGGGCAAAGGTGAGATTCGTCGTAAATCTAACGCACCTACTAGACAGCGTGTAGCTATTTTGGCGTTTGGTACGTTGTTGTATCCCGCCCTAGAAGTTGCCGAGGGAATGGATGCGACTGTTGCCAATATGCGCTTTGTAAAACCACTCGATATTGATCTCATCAAATCATTGGCAGAGACTCACGATTATTTCGTCACGATTGAAGATGGCGCTATTGCGGGTGGCGCTGGTAGCGCCTGTCTTGAGGCGCTCTCCAATCTAGGAATTAATAAACCCCTATTGCAGTTAGGTCTTCCAGATCAATTTATCGAGCATGGTGATTACCAACTGCTCATGACCCAGTGTGGCCTTGATGTAGAAGGCATTGCAAACTCTATTCAGCAGCGTTTTCCAGCAGTATTGATGGCAAATTCGGTGATTTCAGGCAAATAAGCCCGTTTTGCTTGAAAATAGCGTTATGAATGACATGAACCCCGCCTTTCTCAAAGCCAGCGCAATGCCTGACGTGCAGTCCACTTTGGATGAGCGCGCATTGCCAATTGAGCAAGTGGGGATTCGTGGCGTACGTCATCCACTGACGATTCGCAGCCGTACGGGCAACTTTCCATCCGTTGGCACTTTCGAGATGGATGTGGCATTACCTGCGCATATCAAGGGTACCCACATGTCTCGTTTTATGGCACTCTTGCAAAAGCAAGATGAGGCTGTTGATAGCACAACTGTCGTTGCCTTAGTGCGCGAAATGTTGCCTTTGCTCGATGCTAAAGAAGGTCATGTGCAATTTACTTATACACACTTCGTTAAAAAAGCAGCACCAGTATCTGGTGTAGAAAGCTTAATGGATTACGAAGTGACTTGGATGGCAACGGGCAAGCAAAACGCACATGGTGCTACTGATATTGAACTTCATTTGCGTGCGCAAGTTCCGGTGATGAGTTTATGCCCTTGCTCAAAAGAGATCTCTGAGTTTGGTGCGCACAATCAGCGTTCACATGTCACGATGACAGCGACTCTTGATGACAAAACACAAATGACGGTTGAAGACTTGGTAACTGCTGCTGAGAGTGAAGCTTCTTGTGAGTTGTGGGGTTTACTCAAGCGCCCAGATGAGAAATGGGTCACAGAGCATTCTTACAGCAATCCGAAGTTTGTTGAAGACTTGGTGCGCGATGTCGCTGGCAACCTTAAAGCAGATCAGCGTATCCAGTCATTTGTGGTCGAGGCTGAGAACTTTGAGTCTATCCATAACCATAGCGCATTTGCGCGCATCAGCCACCAGAAATAAAGCTATTTCAGATTATTGCTTTGCAAATCCCAGCGGGGTTTGATATCAAAGGCTCCAGAGGTTGTGGAGCCATTATTTTTGGCAAGCATTCTGAGTGCTCCAGCAAATGCAATCATCACACCGTTATCTGTGCATAACTCGAGCGGTGGGTAATGCACTTCAAAGCCATGCTTCTGCGCCTTGTCATTAAGAGCATTACGCAATTGCAAATTGGCCCCAACTCCACCAGCAAGCACCAAATGTTTACAGCCCGTTTGCTTCAGGGCTTTTTCAGATTTGCTGACCAAGACCGCAACAATCGCATCGACAAAACTTCTGGCTAGGTCTGCATGAAACTGGGCCACTTCAGAAGGGTCAACCATATTTTTCTCTGCAAACTTTTTGACTTGATTAAGAACGGCAGTCTTCAATCCCGAGAAAGAGAAATCCAAATCACCAGAGTGCAGCATGGGCTTGGGGAGAGCAAATATTCCAACGCGACCTTGTTCTGCCAATTTAGAAATTGCGGCTCCACCCGGGTAGTCGAGACCTAATAATTTGGCTGTTTTGTCGAAGGCTTCGCCAGCAGCATCATCCAAAGATTCTCCCAGCAGTTCATATTGGCCAATGCCAGAGACTTTCATGAGCTGGGTATGGCCCCCGGAGACCAAAAGGGCAATAAAGGGAAATTGAGGGGCGGTTTGTCCCAAAAGCGGGGAAAGCAGGTGTCCCTCAAGGTGATGAACCCCAATGGAAGGCAAATTCAGGCCTTGGGCTAAGGATTTGGCAAAAGCGCTGCCAACCAGGAGGGCGCCGGCTAGACCGGGGCCTTGGGTAAATGCCACAGCATCAATATCAGCTAAAGTGAGGCCAGACTGGGCTAAAGATTGGTCTAAAAGGGGTAAAACACGACGAATATGGTCTCTTGAGGCCAGCTCGGGGACTACTCCCCCATAATCCCGGTGCATGGCGATCTGGGAGTGCAAACCCTGCCCCAAAATGCCCTGGAACGCAGGATTGCCGCTTTCCCAGGGGGCTGTGTTGTATAAAGCCACCCCAGTTTCATCACAAGAAGTTTCTATTCCTAAAACAATCATTTTTTTGCTTGGCCGTGCTAGAATCGCAATTCAGTTAATTTTTCGATATTTATCGAGCATATACGAGTTAAATAAGTATGACTACAGTCCGCCTCCGTGAAAACGAACCATTTGAAGTGGCATTGCGCCGTTTCAAGCGCACCATTGAAAAAAATGGTCTTTTAACCGACTTGCGTGCTCGCGAGTTTTACGAGAAGCCAACAGCTGAACGTAAGCGTAAAAAGGCTGCTGCTGCTAAACGCCATTACAAGCGTATTCGCAGCCAAATGTTGCCTAAGAAGCTTTACTAATAGAATTTAAAAGCTCTCTTCACCGAGAAGCTTTGAAACCCGCTGACGGTGAAACGCAGCGGGTTTTTGCTTTTTGAATTGTTCATTACATCTAGATATATTCAACATCAGAAAGAATCAAATGAGTTTGAAAGATCAAATTACCGAAGATATGAAAAACGCTATGCGTGCCAAAGAGACTGCACGTCTTGGTACGATCCGTCTTTTGTTGGCTGCTATCAAGCAGCGCGAAGTTGACGATCGCATTGTGCTCGATGATGCAGCGATCATTTCGACTATCGAAAAAATGATTAAGCAACGCAAAGACTCGATCTCTCAGTTTGAAAAAGCACAGCGTCATGATTTGGTTGCTATTGAGGCAGCTGAGATGGTCATCTTGCAAGCCTACTTGCCTGCACAAATGTCGGATGCTGAAGTAGAAGCGGCTGTTGCTGCAGCCGTCGCCTCTACAGACGCTGCCGGCCCACAAGATATGGGTAAAGTCATTGGCGTTCTCAAAGGTCAGTTAGCTGGTAAGGCTGATATGGGTAAGGTCTCTGGCTTAGTAAAAGCCGCACTCGCAAAATAAGAGAACTCACCCCATACTCTGAGCCTTATGGCGCTTATTCCTCAATCCTTCATTGCCGATCTTTTAAATCGGGTCGACATCGTTGATGTGGTTGGGCAGCACGTGAAATTAAAAAAGGCTGGCGCAAATTATCAAGGTTTGTGCCCCTTTCATTCAGAGAAATCCCCCTCATTTTCAGTCTCACCAACCAAGCAGTTCTACCACTGCTTTGGTTGTGGTGCGCATGGTTCCGCTATCAGCTTCATGATGGAATATTCCGGGCTAGGTTATGTTGATGCGATTGAGGAGCTCGCTCGTTCCGCTGGTTTAGATGTGCCGCGTGAAGAGCGGACTGCAAACGACGTAGCAAGACAGCAACAAGCAATGGCGCTGAGTGAAGTGATGAGTTCTGCAGCGGATTGGTATCGCCAACAACTCAAAGGCAGCACTCGCGCGGTGGAATACCTCAAGGGTCGCGGCCTGACGGGTGAGATTGCGAAACGCTATGGCCTGGGTTATGCCCCTGATGGTTGGCAAGGTCTGGAAGCAGTATTTGGACCCTATTCCAATGACGAAATTGCAAAGACCTTGGTTGAGGGCGGTTTAATCATTCAAGGTGAGCAGTCTGAGGGGGCTCCTGTTAAGCGTTACGACCGCTTTCGGGATCGCGTGATGTTCCCGATTCGTAATCCCAAGGGGCAAACAATTGGTTTTGGTGGCCGCATTCTGGATCAAGGTGAACCTAAGTATTTAAATTCACCCGAGACACCACTCTTTTCTAAAGGCAACACACTCTACGGTTTGTTTGAAGCAAGGCAAGCGATTCGCTCCCAAGAATATGTCTTGGTGTGTGAAGGCTATATGGATGTGGTGGCGCTCGCGCAATTGGGCTTCCCAAATGCAGTAGCTACATTGGGTACCGCTTGTACCGCAAACCATGTCCGCATGCTATTGCGCCAAACTGACAAAGTGGTTTTCTCATTTGATGGTGACTCCGCGGGCCAACGTGCCGCGCAACGTGCGTTAGAGGCATGCTTACCACTCATGTCTGACGATAAAGAAATTCGTTTCTTATTTTTGCCAACCGAGCATGACCCCGATAGTTATGTGCGTGCTTATGGCGCTGCTGCGTTTGAGAAAGTCATTAAAGAAGCCATGTCCATCTCCAGCTTCTTCTTCAAGCTTGCTAGTGAAGGCCATGAGCTTACTACCCCGGAAGGTAGAGCCCATACGCATCATGCGGCCAAGCCCCTACTCCTTTCCATGCCGCCGATTGCTTTGCGCACTCAGATTTTGCGTGAGCTGGCGATTCGTACAAATACGACTCCAGCAGAGTTAGAAGCGTTCTGTGGACTAACTGTGGTGCCAGCGCCTGTGCAACAAACTTCGTATCAGCCAGCTCAGCCAAGACAGCAAAACTATCCAAATAATCAAAGCAACTATGCCAATAATGGCAATCGACAGGGCGCGCCTTGGCAGGCTTCCAAGGGTTCTGCCAAGAGAGTGGCTATTCAGAATATTGAGCCACCAAAAGCACCAATGGATCTAGCCGAGCAAATGTTGCGTGTCTTGATTCAGTTTCCGCATTTAGGAAAAGCGCTTGATGGCAATAAGCGTGCACTCGCACTCAAAGCTGCCGAACAAAGATCGGCGAATGCATTGGCCTTGATGAAGGATTTATTGACGCAATGTGACCAAGTGGAATTGATTCCTGGTGAGAATGGCAAACCTGGGTCTGTGGGTGCCGGAGCATTTGCCATGTTTCAAGATCAGCTCTCTCGTAGCGAGCTTGCGCCAATGTATGAAGTGCTCAGAAAGCGTGTGATGGGGTCTGATTTGGAGTTAGATGGAGCCACAGCAGATCTCGATGGAAGTTTTAAAAAGCTAGAACTCACGAGTCTCAAACAAGAGATGACGGATATTGCCCAAAAGATCGCCGGAGGCACTGCCAACGACCTAGATCGGGCGCGTTATCGCGAATTAGGCGAAAAGCTGAAGTCTGTCTAAGAATTTACTGAACTACCCCTAGAAATACTCGAAAAATGCCCCATATTTTTGGGTAGGCAGGGGGTAAAAAAGTCGTAATCGACTATAATCCTCTGTTCCCAAGAAAAAAACGAATTAATTCAGCCACTTGCGCTTTATTTTCATGAAATTTGGGGTAAGTGGACAACGGGGCTGTACTTAATCAGTCGTGACCTATAACAGTAATGTGAGTAAGTGCTAATAAATGCCTAATACCAAGACAAAAAAACCAGCTAAACCAGTAAAAGCAGCCGCTAAACCAGCGCCTAAATCTAAGCCTGTAGCAAAAGCGCCCGCTAAGCCAGTCAAGGCCGCTGCTAAACCAGCACCGAAAGCAAAAGTTGTTGCTAAAGCGCCAGCCAAACCAGCGCCTAAATCTAAGCCTGTAGCAAAAGCGCCCGCTAAGCCAGTCAAGGCCGCCGCTAAACCAGCACCGAAAGCAAAAGTTGTTGCTAAGGCGCCAGTCAAACCAGTGAAGGCTGCTGCTAAGCCAGCACCTAAAGCGCCAGTGAAAGCGCCTGCTAAACCAGTAAAAGCTGTGGCTCCTGTAAAGGCACCTGCAAAAGCCGCTAAAACAGAAGTCAAAGTAGAGCCAGCTAAAAAAGAGAAGGCTGTTCTCGCTAAGGTTGAGGAAGTAACGGGGACTAAAGAAACTAAAGGTAAAAAAGCCAAGACTGCTGAAGTAGCGGTAGAGGTAGTTGAGGAAGAGAAAAAGCGCGGCCGCAAAGCGAAGGCGGATGCTCCTGCAGAAGCTGCAGAGCCAGTTTTGACAGATCGTCAAAAAGCACGCGAGCGTAAGGCAAAAGAAAAAGCGCTCCTAAAAGAATTCGCAGCACAACAGCTAGGTAGCGAAGAGCAACAAGAGTTACGTCGTGCCCGCTTGAAAACTTTGATCAAGATGGGTATGTCCAAGGGTTACTTAACCCATGGTGAGATGAATGATGTGATGTCTGACGAGTTATCCGATGCCGATGCATTAGAAACTTTGATTAGTCTGTTGAACGACATTGGCATCACTGTTTATGAGCAAGCGCCTGATGCTGAAACTTTAATTCTGTCTGACAACACGGAAGCTGCATCTTCCGAAGAGGAGGCTGAAGAAAAGGCTGAAGCAGCACTCTCTACAGTGGATTCAGAGTTTGGTCGTACAACTGACCCAGTCCGTATGTACATGCGTGAGATGGGCACAGTAGATTTGTTGACTCGCGAAGGCGAGATTGTGATTGCCAAGAAGATTGAGGCTGGCCTCAAAGACATGGTGATGGCATTGGCTGCATGCCCAGTAACGATTGGTGAAATCTTGAGCAACGTTGATAAGATCGCCTCCGGTGAAATGGAAATCGATCAATTCGTTGATGGCTTGGTAGATCCAAATGCAGAAGATATTAAGCTTGGACCTGAAGAGCCTGAAGTAGACCCAGATGCTGAAGAAGGTGAAGAAGACGGCGGCGAAGATGAAGGCGGCGGTGGTGGCGGTGGTGCTGCAACAGCTAATGCCAAGCAATTAGAAGAGTTAAAGCAGATTTCCTTGGAGAAGTTTGCAATTGTTCGCACACAGGCCGATAAGATGCGCCGTGCATTTGATAAAGATGGTTACAACTGCCTTGCGTACCTCAAGGCACAAGAAGGTATTCGTGCAGAGTTACTCGGTTTCCGTTTAACAGCAAAGAGTGTTGAGAAGTTATGTGACACCATGCGCTCACAAGTGGACCAGGTCTGGAAGCTTGAGCGTGGCATCGTGAGCTTGTTGGTAGATAAAGTTGGTGTTAACCGCGGCGAAGTTCTCAAAGATTTCCCTAAGATGTCCATGAACCTCACTTGGACAGAGAAGTTGCTTAAAGAGAACAAGCCCTACACCGCACTTTTGCAACGTAACGTTCCCGCTATTCAAGAACTTCAACAGAAGTTGATCGATATTCAGAAGAACGTAGTTATTCCACTTCCTGAGTTGAAAGAAGTTAACAAGCAAATGATCGCGGGTGAGAAGCGTGCACGTGAGGCAAAGCGTGAGATGACAGTAGCCAACCTCCGTTTGGTAATCTCGATTGCGAAGAAATACACCAACCGTGGCTTACAGTTCTTGGATTTGATCCAAGAAGGCAATATCGGCTTGATGAAGGCGGTAGATAAGTTTGAATACCGTCGTGGCTATAAGTTCTCCACCTATGCAACTTGGTGGATTCGTCAGGCGATCACTCGCTCTATTGCTGACCAGGCACGTACGATCCGTATCCCTGTTCACATGATTGAGACGATCAACAAGATGAACCGTATCAGTCGTCAGATCTTGCAAGAAACTGGTCATGAGCCAGATGCTGCAACCTTGGCGCTGAAGATGGAGATTCCTGAAGACAAGATTCGTAAGATCATGAAGATTGCTAAAGAGCCAATCTCTATGGAAACACCAATTGGTGACGACGAAGATTCTCATTTGGGTGATTTCATTGAAGACGGAAACACCCTGGCTCCAGCTGAAGCTGCATTGCATGACTCTATGCGTGATGTAGTGAAAGATGTTCTAGATTCATTGACACCACGTGAAGCAAAAGTATTGCGTATGCGTTTTGGTGTTGAGATGAGCACTGACCACACTCTTGAAGAAGTAGGCAAGCAGTTTGATGTGACTCGTGAGCGTATTCGTCAAATTGAAGCGAAGGCTCTAAGAAAAATGCGTCATCCAAGCCGCAGCGATAAACTCAAGACCTTCCTCGAAGAAGATTGAACCAAAGACTAACGGGCCTATAGCTCAGTTGGTTAGAGCAGAGGACTCATAATCTAATTAAGTTTTTTGATTTATTAAAATTACTTAATTAAATCAAGCAGTTAAGTGTAGTAAAAGTAGTAAAAATTGCTTCTACAGTGCTTCTACACTTTTTAGACCTAATTACTGGCCTAGTGAGTGCAGAAGTAGTGCGGCAAGTAATGTGAAGTTTTAGGGCCTATAGCTCAGTTGGTTAGAGCAGAGGACTCATAGCGAAAGTTGTGCCTTATGCGTGGAAACTGCATAAGGGATGGTGTCAAATTCGGAGAAACCTAAAGACGTTTAAACGAATTGTTGTATTTGTAGTCGAATACACAAATCGTTTTAAACGAATATGGCAACGCCGAGCGAAGCTTCAATGCGAAAGTATTGTTGAACGTGTAGAGACTAGACGGCACCCATCTAAGTTCAGATGTTAAGTTTGAATATGATGAAGGCATAGTCCAGGGAGTAGTGAAAGCTACACAAACCGGAATCCTTTGGTCCCAGGTTCAAGTCCTGGTGGGCCCACCAGAAATGCAAACCCTCATCAGTAATGGTGGGGGTTTTGTATTTCTGGTGAAAGGGTTTGTGATGGTTGCATCTTTAGAGCTAAAGAGTGCAGGGATTTAAGTGGGGCACTTAATCATATTTTTTTGGTGGCTTCTTGGTGGACTATGGTTCATTAATTGGCCCCAAGACCAATCAAAAGCTTCTATTTCATACCCTACGATCATAGGGTATGAAATAGAGGCTATCTTCACCACACTGGGAATCATTCATTTATTGTTTATATTCGAGAATGCTCAGAATTTGGTTTGTTCTACTCTTTTTATCAATGGCAGTAACTTGCCTATCGGCTGACGCCCAAGGAATCGATCAAACACACCCTAAATTTGAGGGTTTCTATACCGACTTGGGTCTTGGATATCGCGATATCAATACATCCACTAATTCTGTTTTGACACTCAATGGGTCAGTGATTCCCTCGAGTGTGAACTCAAGCGGATCTAGTCATAGTTTGGCGGTGCTGACTGCAGGATATAACTTTCATGTCACGCAGAATTATTTGCTAGCGATTGGCGCCAATATTTCTCCTGCTAATGGACTAACGCAACAACTCCAAATCCAGGCTCTCAATAAAACAACAACAGTGAGTGGCATTAAGTCTCTTTACAACTATGGATTTTTTCTTTCCCCTGGCTTTAAAACGGAGGATGGCTTAGTCTATTTAAAGGTAGGCAAGCAGACGCAAGTAAATGACTCAAATTCAGGTCCTAACTTTAATGGTTACCTATTGGGTCTTGGTTATAAGCAGTTCGTTTACGGCTCAATTTATTTATTTGGTGAAGCCAACTACTCGCTCTATGAATCTCAGACTACGTCAAGAACTATCGTTTCATCTGGGCGCACAATCAACGCCTCTGTTATTACATCGCCACAAACCACTAGAGTACTCTTGGGGTTAGGCTATCAATTTTGATTCTTACTGTGATGTTTAATAAAGATAAGTCTTAAAATACTACGCAATGTCTCGGTACCTAGCCTTCTATTACGCTTCAATTGCATTGATCGTGCTATCAATGCTCATATCAGGTATCCAGCTTTCCAAGGGCATTGAGCGAAACCAAAGTTTTTATCTCATGTCTTATGCTGGTTTGGCTGCTTTTGCAGGAGCCAGTTTAGTGGTTGTAGCCTATTTATTCTTTGGTAATAATTTAGAGCAGTATCGTTTTTTTGAAGAGCTTCCCCCTTCCCTATTCAAGAAATTACTATTTTTGGGCTATCTTATTTTTACCCTATCACTATTGGGTCAGCCTCTTTACTTTAGAGCTTTGCGAAAAAGATTGACAACAAATTTTATTCTTTCTAGCTTGGGGTGCGTATCCCTTTTTTGCCTAATTTTTTTAGAGATTGGTAAAAGAGGAAATTATCTAGATCGATCATTTGCTGTTCATATTTTCTCTATATGTCTTTTGGGTTGGCTGCTTGCCGAAGCTATTACTAGTAACAAGCAGCTCCCAACAGTCTGGTTCAATTTGATTCGTTCTACTTGTTTGATATTCATTGGAGTTATTGTGATCTGGATGACGGTTGTATTTCTTGCCAATCATCAAATCTATATTTTAGGATTCACGTATTCTGATATTGCACAGTTTGATTTTTCTTTTCGCTTTTTAAGAGCGGCTCTTTTTGTATTTCTCCAACTATTAATCCTGATGAACTGGGCGGAGTATTTTTCTCACAATGCTATCAAGGTCAAGATGAGGGATGAGCAGATTCAAGGCCTACTGCTAGAAAAGGATATCTTGATTGAAAATTTATCAAATAAGAACGCTTTAGTAGAGACGGGCGCATTATCTGCAGGCTTGGCCCATGAATTCAATCAATTTTTAGCTAGGATCGAACTCAATAGCGATGAGGTACTCGATAAAATCAATCGCCCCGAGGTGAATCTGGAAGATCTTAAGTCTTCTATGGGCAACATTTTAAAAGCCAATCACTCCGCAGCTAAGCTCATTATCAGCTTAAAAAAGTTATTTCAGTCTGGAAAAGATGCTGCTGTATCCATCAATCTAGACAAGCTGATTGAAGAAGTAGCATCTCTTTATGCCGATCGAGCTCGAAAATCGACCATTCTGATCGAATTAGATTTGCAGGCTAAAGAGCCGATCATTGTCTGGGATTCCTTGGTGCGCCAAGTAGTGGCCAACCTAATCTCGAACGCAATTGAAGCGCTCGATTCGCTAGATCGAAACAATAAAATAATTCGTATTAAGAGTAGATATAACGAGAAGGGGTGGTATCAACTTTCCGTTACGGATAATGGAGCGGGAATCAGGCCAGCACAAGCAAACAAGTTATTTAGTTTATTTGCTAGTTCTAAATCTTCTGGAACGGGAATTGGACTTTGGTTGTCTCACTACATTGCCGAGCGTCATCAAGGCTCTTTGACATTTCAAAATCTGCCAAATCATGGGGGCGTCACTTTTTCTCTGGATATCCCTCCTGGTAAAAAATCAGTTGGGGGTGATGGAAGTGTGATGGCGGTCTAACGCTATACATTCCCTTCGTTCGCAGGGTATGTTCAATTTTGTTCATTGGTCATAATGTATTTCAATAGGTGAATATGAATTATTTAAGTAAACAATGAATTCAAAAAAATACATTTTTTTGGTGGAGGACGATGATGAGTTGCGCTCTGACCTAGAGCGGGCTTTGCAGTTTTGCGGCTATACCATTTTCTCCTTTGCCAATCCTGAGCAATTTTTACAAGAATTCAAGCCTCTAGCGCCAGCAGTCCTCATTACCGATATGCGAATGCCAAAGCAATCCGGTGTTGAGTTGCAATCGGAGTTAATTTCCAAAGGCCACAAAATTCCCATCATCTTCATTAGTGGTGAAAGCTCGGATGAGCAAATTATTGCGGCGCTAAAGAGTGGCGCAGTCGATTTTTTGCTAAAGCCGTTTAGCCGTGAGGCTCTCTTAGGTGCAGTAGCTAAAGCGATAGAGCAAGATGCTATCGCTATGCAAGACCTGATACGCAAAGCTCAACTATCTGAAGCTCTTAAAACCTTGTCCCCTCGCGAGCGACAAGTATTTGAACTTTTAGCGAAGGGCTATGGCAATAAAGAGTTGGTCAATGCCTTGGGCATTTCACTGCCAACGGTTAAGGAATATAAGTCAGAAGTAATGTACAAATTGCGTTTACGCTCTCTCGCTGAACTAATTTCATTAAATACAACGCTCACTATCGCTTGATTTAACTTTGAACCCTACTTTCGTAGGGTTATCAGACTACTTCCACGCTGTAACAATCCAATCTATTGGTGCACAAGGCATTCAATATGACTATTACTATATGAAGCAATCAAGATACATGAAGCCAGCTCGCCCGAAAATGCGTTCACTACTATATTCACACATTGCGGTGATATTGGCAGGAGTGTCGGCGGGCGCATGGTCTCAGTCAGCACCTGATGCTGGTGCGTTACAGCGCAACTTAGATCTGCAGCTCCAACGTGAATCACAGGCGCCTTTAGTTCAACCGCCTAAATCAGAAAAAAAGGCTCCTAACGAGAATCGGGGTGCCAAGATCACCGTCTCACACTTCACCTTTGAGGGGAATACACTTTTTAGTGGTAAAGAGTTAGACCAAGTCGTGGCACCATGGGTCAATAAAACACTGCAAATTAGTGAATTGCAGGATGCAGCAGTAGCAATTCAGGATTTTTACTCTGCCCATCAGCGCATTGCTCAAGCAACGCTCCCCCCTCAAGAAATTAAAGATGGTGTTGTACTCATCAAGATATTGGAAGGCAAGATGGGTTCAGTCATTGTCGAGCCTGCCGATATCTCACCCGAAGCAAAGACTCGTTTTTCATTAGAGCGTGCTCAGGCTTACATCACCAATGGCGCTCATGGTGAGGTGTATATCAATACCCAAACCACCGAGCGTTCCATGTTGTTGCTCAATGAGGTGCCCGGAATATCTGCAACCGGTGCATTTGAGCCAGGAGACGGTGCGGGTCTGAGTAACTTTAAGGTGAAGTTATCAGATACCCCTCGGTTTAGTGGCCAAGCTGCACTGAGTAACTACGGATCTGCCAGTACCGGGGCTGCGCAGGCAATTGCTAACTTGAGTTTGAATAATCTTTCAGGAATTGGCGATCAAGTCAATTTGAACGCGATTCAATCCGAAGGGTCAGGATATGTGGTGGGCAACTACATCGCTCCAGTTGGATATGATGGCTGGAAAGCTGGAGTCCAAAGCTCTTACCTTCAATATATGACCGTTCCTAATTGGACCTCAACCCCATCAGCAGGCTCTGCGGCAACTTTTCAAGCAAATACTACTTACGCTGTGCAACGGAGTCAAAGTGCAAACTCCACAGCAAAACTGAGTATTGAGAACCGCTCGTATAACAACGTACAAACAGCGCCTTCAATCACTACTTTGAGTAGCTACCAAATTACTGCATCAAATTTGAGTATTAGTGGTGACTGGGCAACTGCCAATGGCTCAATCTTTAATTACTCGGCCGGTTATGTCTTTGGCCATTTGGGGATTCGTGATTTGAGTGAGGCGCAAGCCGACCAAAATGGGGTGGGAACAGCTGGAGCGTATTCCAAATGGACCTTTAGTTTGACCTACGCCCAGGACCTCTCTTTTCTGGGGGATACCACTTGGACCAATTCGATTTATGGGCAGTTTGCCAACAAGAACTTGAACTCATCTGAGCAGATTTATCTGGGTGGCGCATATGGTGTGCGAGCCTACCCAACATCACAGGGCGGCGGATCTCAAGGCGCTATTTTGTCTACTGAGTTGATGCACCGCATTAATGAGAGCTGGCAAGTAGGCGCCTTTGGCGATCTCGGTTTAGTGCAGCAGTATGTCAATCTCTATTCTGGGTGGCAAGGTTTAACCAATGCTAATAACCAGTATCAACTCGGAGATGCTGGGATGACAGCGAAGTTTGCTTATGAAAAATTACTGGTCAGTGCCTCGCTCGCAGCGCGCATCGGTAACAACCCCTTGCATAACTCAAGTGGCCAACAGCTCAACGTCGATAACGCCTACAAGACTGTACAAGCTTGGGTGAGGGCGTCGATCCCTTTCTGATAAGGGCGGTGTGAGCTGTATTTGAAGATATCGAAGTAAAAATATTTATCAAACCCCTCCGAACGAAGGGTTGAGGCTTACCACTAAGTTATTAATAATTCAGTTCTATCAAATTTATTTGGGGCTATTGCTTTTGTCTAACACCTCCCGCAATTTGGGGATTTCTTTCTGGTTAAGTAAGAAGCATGCACATCATCATGATGGGCATGGTGTTCGTGTGCGCAAAACAATGATGGCTAGTGTTGCGCTAAGCGCAACACTCTTTGTGATACCCAGTGCTTTTGCCGGCCCCGCCGCTAATGCCTTGCCTACCAATGGCCAAGTCGCCGCAGGGCAAGCAAGCATTAGCCAAGCTGGCAATGTCATGAATATTAATCAGAGCACACAACGTGCTGTGATTAATTGGGATAGCTTTAACGTTGGCAAAAATGCTACGGTGAACTTTAATCAACCCAATGCCAACAGCTCAACACTCAATCGTGTCAATGGCGCAAGCAAATCGATGATCGACGGAGCTGTTCGCTCTAATGGCCAAGTGATTTTTGTTAATCCCAATGGCGTCGTGTTTGGTAAAGGTGCTGAAGTGAACACCGGTGGTTTAGTTGCCACTACGATGGATATTAAAGACTCGGATTACATGTCTGGAAAAATGCATTTTTCCGGTGGTGAATCTGGCAAAGTGATTAATAAAGGCACAATTACTGCTAATGGTATTAATGGCTATATTGCATTAATGGCACCAGAAGTAAAAAATCAAGGTGTATTAATTGCCAATATTTCCAATTCAAATACCATTGCATTAGTTTCTGGCACTAAAGTTACATTATCTTTTAATGGCAGTCAGTTAACCGACATTAGCGTTGACGCTTCTGCGATTAATAGTTTAATTAGTAACAAGCATGCGATTATTGCTAACGGTGGTCAAATTATTATTGCTGCTAATGCTGCATCGAATTTAAAAGCATCCGTCATTAATAACACCGGTACGATTAACTCCGATTCGATTACTACATCAGGCGGTAAAGTATTTTTAACCGCTGGTACGGTAAATCAAAATGGTACAGTAAGTGCAAATTCAGAGACTCAAAATGCCGGCCAAGTCGTTATTTCTGGTAATCAAATTAAGCTCAATGAGAGCTCTAAAACGACTGCAACTGGCGCTACATCAGGTGGTCAAATTCTCATCGGTAAAACAAGCGCAAATACTGCGCAAAGCCAAGTAAATGCTGATGTTGTAACCGTTGCGAAAGGCGCAATCGTTGATGCTTCAGCGACCCAAAATGGTAATGGCGGCTCCATCTCCATTTGGTCACAAGTTCAAACTACAGTTGCCGGCACACTTAAGGCAATGGGCGGAGCGATCAGCGGTAATGGTGGCAACATTGATACCAGCTCAGCAAAAACAGTCACTTACGGCAGTTCATTAATGGTTGATACCACTGCGCCACATGGCAAAACAGGCAATTGGATTACTGATCCTTTGGCCATCATCATTGATAGCAATGCGGCAACGGTATTGTCTAATGCATTAAGCACAACGAACGTTACTTTAGATGCCACTGCAGCAACTTGCGGCGTAGGTGCATGCACACAGAGTGGCACCCCTGTGATTACTTTCTTGGCCGATGTATATTCTGCTAATCCATTGACTAGTCTGTACCTCAATGCCCAAGGTGGGTCTATCAATTTGGACAGCAATGTCACTGCAGGATCTGTCTATGCAGTAGCGCAAACGATCAACATCATTGGTTCACTCAATACCAATGGCGGATCTAATTCGAGCATCTATTTAGCGGGAGCGATGATTAATATTCTGGGCAATATTAATTCGAACGGTAACAGTAATAACAATACAAATTCAGGTAATTTGAATTCTGCAAATACTGCCACAGCGAATAATCGACGCAATAGTATGAATGGTCAAAATGGTCAAAATGGCTTAACTTCTGATAGCACAATTTATGCTTCAAATGGCGGTTCTATTAATATCATTGCCAGCGGTGATATTAATATTGGCAGCAACACAAATTCGACTAGTTATATTTCTGCTAATGGTCAAAACGGTGGCTCGATCAATATTATTTCCGTAAACGGCAATATTAATAACTACGGTATCGTAGATGCAGTTGGTAAAAATAATCTTGGCGGCGCTATTACATTAGCAGCTCAAAATGCCAATACCTTTAATGGTGCACTCATTGCTGCTGATGGATATACCCAGGGTGGCATTATTCAGATTGGTGTGGCTAATAGCATTGGTTCAGGTTCTACCTTAGCTCCCCCTTCTATTAACTCCCAAGTTGCTACATTGTTGGCAGCAGTTAATTTCACACCATCAAGCAATATCCTCTCAAATAATACTTCTTTAAATAACGCTACTGTTATCACAGCAAATGCAGTAAGTAGTAATTCAAGTTCCACCCCTCAAGTAGTTCTCAATTCTCAAGCAGGCCAGATTTATATCGCTGGCAATAATTCTCTAAACACCGCAGCAACCATCCAATCTAATGCCGATAACGGCGGTTTGATCATTCTGAGCTCCCCAGCGGGTACTTACCAAAATTCTGGTTACATTCAGACAAACGGTGGAGCAGGGCTAGGCGGCACGATTGCTCAGTCAGGCCTTATTAGCACCAGCCTCATTGGCGCCACATTAGAATCTAATGGCCAGCAAGGTGGCGGTAACATCGTCACTGGTCGCGACTTCCAAGCAAGTCCTCTTCCAGGTAGCGCGGCGCAAGATGCGCTTCTACCAAGCCTCTCTTCAGTAATCACTGTTCCAACTTCCCAGTTAACTACAGTGGATGCTAATAGCATCCTCTCAGCAAATGCGATCTCTAGTGGCAATGGCGGCAATGTATTGGTGTGGGGTGATAGCAATTCGATAGCAGGCACTTTGTCTGCAAAAGCAATGGGCGCTACTGGTAATGGCGGCTTTATTGAGACATCGGGCGAGATCTTGAATGTTGCTAATACTGCAAATATTTCATCAGCAAGCATCGGTGGATCTGCCGGTACTTGGTTACTAGATCCCTATGATTTTTATATTGCTCCATCCGGTGGCAATATTACTGGCGCAGCCTTAACAACTGCATTGGCATCAAACAGCGTCACCATTACCGCCCCTAATACTTGCGCCAACGCAACTTGCACGGCAACTTCATCCGGCACAAAGGGAAGTATTTACGTGAATGACAATGTAATGTGGTCTGTTAATACCCTTGCATTGAAGTCGGGTTTCGATATTTATATAGGAACCTCGTCAACCCAAGGCTCATTAACCGTTACTGGTAGCGGCTCGCTCACGCTAACTCCAAGCGATAGCACAATTTCTGGATACACCTCAGGCGGTAAAATTTTGATGGGGCTAGCAAGCACTCCAACTGGAGGCTTAACGACCGGCTATTTAGTTGGCGGCTCTTTATTTTCATCTGGAGCAATCTTAAATTCGGGTGCAGCGACAGGGTTTAACGGTCAAATTAATGCCTCTACCTCGGGTGTGATAGCCATCTCTGGGAATGCCTATACTGTGATCAATACTGAGGCGGCATTTACGCAAATAACAACTGGTAGTACTACTGCGCTCTATATCTTAGGAAGCAACTTAAGCTTTGCAACAAGCTACACCCAGGCAGTAGTTGCGGCTGGTAATAGCGCTTATTTTTCGGGTACTTTGAATGGCTTTGGCCATCAAATTAGCAATCTAGCTATTACCAACTCAACAGCATCTTCAAATACTGGATTGTTTGGAAATACATACGGCTCAATTAGTAATCTTGGCGTTAATGGAAATATTACAACAACCAGCGCAAACACAAACTCGCACACTGGCGGCTTGTTTGGTACAAATGGCGGTAACGGCGGAACCTTTGCCAATATTTATTCAACAGTTGATATCAATGCCAGTAACGCAAATAATTATTATGTCGGGGGTTTAATTGGGTATGTTAAAAACGCTACTATTACCAATGCTTATGCTACTGGGGCAGTAACGGCCATAAATGGCGTTGGTGGGTTAATAGGTGCAGATAATTATGGCACATTATCCTATGCAGGTGCTTCAGGCGCGGTAACGTCAACTGGTACTGCCGTAGGCAACTCTTCTACTGGTGGACTAGTCGGATATGTAAATCAGACCACTATTTCCTATTCCTATGCAACAGGGGCAGTGAATGCAAATGGCGCTGGGGGTAGTTCCGTTGGCGGGCTAATTGGAAAACTAGATGGTAGTGGTGGGGGAAGTTTAACTTATGCATACGCGACTGGTAATGTAACAAATGCAACTAGTGGCAATACGGGTGGCTTGGTAGGAGATTCTTCTAATTGGTCAACGATTTCAAATGCATACGCTACGGGCAATGTTCAAGCTGCAACCAATGGTGGCTATGTGGGAGGGTTGATTGCTTACTACACTAACGTCTTTGGAGGTACAGTATCTAATTCATATGCCTCCAATACTGTTACTGGACCAGCAGTATTGGGAAGCAGCTTCGCAACGGGGGGAATAATCGGTTGGTCAGGAAATGGCCCTAACACCACCACCCCAACGAATGGTCAAACGTATACGAATTTATATTGGGATTCAAGTAAAAACACAATAACTGCTGGTGTTGGGGCCATCACAAAAAGTAGCGGTAATACGACCTTTGGCACAGGTGGTAATGGAAATGGTGTTTCCGCTATTTCAACGACCAATTTGGGTACAGCAAGCAACGTCACCGGATTTACGTTTAGCTCTTCTGTATGGGGATACAACGGCAGTATTCGGTCAACCCCAATTCTCTGCTCAATTCAAAGTTGCACCAGTTACACAACATCTATCGTTACCGATACCTTTAACGGTGTAACGGGAGCATTTTCAAGTAACTCAGGCTGGTCTCTTGGGTTTGCTCCAACAGCTGAAAATATTAGCGCTTATGCAATTACTTCTGCAGCTATAGGCTCGGGGGCAGTTTCATTTGATATTGATAGTATTAGCTCGTATGCACTCCCGATTTCTATTTCGAGTGGAGCATCACTTTCATTTATTAATAGTGGCGCATCCTCAAACTCTTCCGCTATATCAAGTTTAATTTCCGGGGCTGGCTCTGTAAATACGGCTAGCGGATTTGCCGGTGCGGTTACTTTATCCGGCGCTAACACTTACACCGGCGGCACAACTGTTTCTGGGGGAACATTAAAAGCTGGTAGTGCAACTGCCTTAGGTGGATCAGCTGGTGCTGTCACTGTTGCTGCAGGTGCTGCTCTTGATTTAAATGGTCAAACACTCACCAATACAAATGCGCTTACTTTAAATGGCACAGGTATCTTTAGTGCTGGTGCATTAACAAATAGCTCAGGTACTGCTGGTACTTATGCTGGTCTCATCACCTTAGGTAGCGCTTCATCGATTAATGCCTCTAGTGGCAATATCGTTATTAGTAATGTAGGCACAATTACTGGTGCTGCCTATGGATTAACACTGACTGGTACAAACACAGCCAGCAGCATTGCCTCAATCATCGGTACTTCATCAGGCGCACTTACTAAATTAGCTGCGGGCACTTGGACGCTTTCTGGAGCTAACACATTCACCGGCGGTACAACGATTTCTGCAGGCACTCTTAAAGCTGCAAGCGCTACTGCACTAGGAGCTGGTGCTGTATCAATTGGTTCCTCTGGAACACTGGATCTTACTTATGCAGGCACTGTTGCATTAGGCTCTACCTTATCGATGAGCACAGGCGCAGCGATTACCAATAGCGCCAATACCTCTAGCTTATCTGTTGCAGGTACCAGCACCTTAAGTGGCAATATCAATACTGCTGGCAACCAAACCTATACCGGTGCAGTCACCTTGGGAGCTAACACCACACTGACTACTCTTAATACCAGCAGTGCCAATACCAATGGCACGATTACCTTTGGTTCTTCAGTAGACAGCGCTGCCGGCAGCTACTATGGTCTCTTTACTAGTAACGGTACTGGTACGACAGCTTTTGGTGGAATCGTCGGCGCAAATAGTGCTACCAGTGCACTGGGTTACTTATGTATTAACTCTAGTGGATGTTCTGCATCTGCTGTAGGCACCTCTACAGGTAATGGTACCACTGCGCTTGCAGGCAATGTGACAACTAGTGGTAATCAGACCTATGGGGGCAATCTCACATTAGGTGCTGATACTGCTCTAACTTCAACCAATAATGGAAATGTAACGATTGCAGGAAACATAACTGCACCTGCAACATCGAGTAATTATCAAGATGTTTTGATTCTGTTTAATGGCTCATACACTGGATCAGGTATTTATTCGGGCTCTTGTTCCGGCACAGCTAGTCTCGGCTGTTACGCTTTAAGTACAAATGCAGCGGCCTCATACACCGTTGGTTCTGTATCTTCAGCTATTTCAATTGCTGGCGGCTCTCTTTCGTATTCTTCGTCCACTTTCCATTGGATCCCGGCATCAACTCAAAATTATCAAGTTCTATTGGTTGCTGGTGGTGGCGGTAGTGGTGAGACTTTGGGTGGGGGAACTGGCGGAGGCGGTGGAGCTGGTGCTGTTGGTATTGGATCACTTCAACTTGTAGCGTCAACCAACTTTTCAATTGCAGTTGGTGCTGGTGGTGTCGGTGGAGATAATGTTGGATCTAGTTCCACCGCCGGTTCAAATGGATCAAGTTCGTCTATTGCCGGTGGGTTGGTCAGTGAAACTGCATATGGCGGTGGCGGTGGCGGCGTAGCTAGTTCGCAATGTTGTGGCTCGATTTCTGGCTCAAATGGTGGTTCGGGTGGTGGCCAGGGAACTAATTCTGGTGGAAGCTACTCTGCGGGATCTGCTACTAAAGGCCTTGGTACTTTAACTTACATGGGTAATGCCGGATCACTCGCGGTTAGTAACAATAATACTGCCCCTGGAACTGGTGGTGGTGCAAGCTCAGCCGGTCAGTCTGGAAATGTGAGCACTTCTGGTGGTGCAGGTTACACCTCGGTAATTACTGGAAGTACTGCAATTTATGGGGTGGGTGGGGGTGTTGCCGGTCAAACATTGCTCGCAAATTCTGGTAACGGTGGTTCTTCGCCGCCTAATACAGCTCATTATGGCGCAGGAAATGGTGCCGCAGGTATAGCTGTATTCGGCTACGGTGGAGTTTTAACTATTACTGCGCCAACCCTCACCATCAACTCTGGCTCAGGTAAAGCCTCTATTGGTGGTTCCGTCTCTAATGTCACGACGCTAACCGTTAACTCTACTGCCGCTAATAGTGTAGTAAGTGGTGCAATTAGCGGATCTACTGCAGTGGCTTACAACACAGCTACTGGATATACGGGGTCCAATGGTGCGGCAGGTATTCTCAATTTAGCTGGTATCAATACGTACACTGGTGGTACTACAGTATCTGGCGGTACCCTACAAGCAGGAAGTGTTACTGCCTTTGGTGGAGCTGCTAGTGTTATTACCGTTAATAGCGGGACAGCGCTTGATCTGAATGGCAAAACATTAGCCAACGCTAATACCCTCAACTTAAACGGTACCGGTATTTCTAATGGTGGTGCGCTAACTAATAGTTCTATTACAGGTGGTACTTATGCTGGTGCCATTACTTTGGGTTCAGATTCATTAATTGGTAGTACGTCTGGCGCCATTACAGTCACTGGTGCCATAGCCTCCGGTGGAAGTGCCTATAACCTAGCACTCGTTGGCAATCAAGCAATCACACTTAGCAGCGCAACTAATACGCTTTCAACGATTGCCTCTGCTTCAAGCCTTGGCGCTTTATCTATCAGCAATAATCAAGCTCTAACTATTGGATCGATGACTATTGGCGGTACAACTTACTCAGGGCTCTCATCAACTGGAACGATTTTAGTAAAGGCGATTACCGGTAACTTAGCAGTTAACAATGCAATTACAACAACTAGCACGTCTTCAAATACATCAACCCCAGCGATTAAATTGGCAGCGGGCTTTAACGATGCGACTTCTAGCACTACCAACAATATTATTTTAGGTAGCAGTTCTTCAAGCTTAATTACTGCTGGAAGTGGTGCCATTATTGCCTTGTACTCTGGATCACCTGTCTCGAGTAGTAATTTAAGTGCATTTGTTGCTGCACAAACTTCTGATTATCTAAACTACGGCGTCACTACCAGTAATTTGCCATCTTCGGGCGCTGGATATTATGCGATGTATCGTGGCACGCAACCCAACCTTTATGTAATTTTTGGGTCATCTGATACTCCAACTTATGGTTCTGCGCCAACAATTACCTACACGTTGAATACGCTAGCCAATGGAACTGGTACCTCATACCTGTCATCTGATTACTCGACCATCAATGTAAGTGGTGCAGCCTTATTTAAAGGAAACAACACAACAACAAGTGCAATGAATGTTTCGTTAAATTCATCTGCAAATGCTGGTACCTATTCTAATGTCTTTTATTTAAGTGGTCTCAGTTCGCCTGTTTATGCAATTTCAGCAGGAACTACCGCAGGTACGTTGACGATTAACCAAATCCAGGCTTATGTAATCATTACTCCAAGTCAGTCCAGTATTTATGGTGCAACACCAACCGTTAACTACACCTTTAATAGCAATAGTGCTGGTACAGGATCAGTCATCTCTGCGTCACCTACTGGGCTATCTGGTACAGCGAGCATTACCAATGCACCGACGTCTTCATCGAATGCCGGTACTTATAACCTGACTTATGCCGGTGGCCTCAGTTCAACGAACTATGCTTTTAATGCAGCGGCTAGTTCTGTTCCATATACAGTCAATCAGGCTCAAGCCTACGTCATCGTCACCCCAAGTCAGACAAGTATTTATGGGTCAACGCCGACCATCAATTACACCTTTAATACCAATAGCGCTGGTACAGGATCAGTCATCTCTGCGTCACCTACTGGGCTATCTGGTACAGCGAGCATTACCAATGCACCGACGTCTTCATCGAATGCCGGTACTTATAACCTGACTTATGCCAGTGGCCTCAGTTCAACGAACTATGCATTTAATCCTGCGGCTAGTTCCGTTCCTTATACAGTCAATCAAGCTCCTTTAAGCATTGCTATTTCAAAAGCCTACAACGGTAGCACAGGATTTACGAGTGCCAACACCTATAGCTTGAGTGGCACTACTTATAACGGCGATAGTTTGCCATCGATTGCTAGTGGGGCTGCATCGGTTTCAAGCCCTAATGCAACAACCTATACTGGTTTTGCTAGCAATGGTTTGACGCTGAGTAATGCGAATTACACCTTAACGGGTGGCACTGTGTCTGCCACCATTAGCCCCAAGACAATTACTTACACAACATCAGACGCAACAAGTGTTTACGGAACCTTGGCAACTTTAAGCACGCCAGTTTTTGTTGGTTTAGTTGGCAGCGATAATCCCGGTGCGAGCGTAAGTCTCTACAGCGGCACCACACCTGTATCCCTATCGACCACGACCAATGCAGGAACGTATGCCCAGCAAGTAGCAATTACCAATGGAAATTATCAAATCGCTTCTACAGGCAATGGGATTGGAAACTTGGTGATTAGTCCGGCAACTTTAGCGATCACTGGGGCAAATAACACCCCGACTTATAACGGTTCTACCCAAACCAATACAGGCGTAACTGTGAGCCTGAATGGGGGGGCTGCAAGCGCTATTAGTGGAACAACCGTTTCTACTGGTATCGGTGCTCAGACATTCACTTTAAGTGGATTGGCTAGTGGATTAAATGCAAGCACCACGGCTATTGCTGATAACTTGAGCATCACCCCCAATGCTGCAAGTGGTGCGATTTCAAGTAACTACAGCATTAGCTATACCAATGGTAGTTTGACGATAGGCAAGGCTAACTTAAGCGTTACCGGTACACAGGTCTATAACGGTACTGCGACAATTGCTGGATCTAGTTTGACAATTTCAGGTGTCGCTGGCCAAACTTTTACGGGCAGCGGTACGGCTGACTTAACTACCAAGAATGTCCAAAGCAATCAGCAATTAGCTAGCGTTAATGGTTTGGTATTAACGCCAAACGGTAGTTTCTTGGTATCTAACTACAACACGATTAACGTAGCCAACACGAGCGTGTCGATTACACCGCTTGCTATCACCTTAAGTGCACCATCTATCACCAAAGTGTATGACGGTGGATATACCTACAATATGACGGCTGCTAATTTAGCAACAATGTCTTCTCAGTTAGCTGGTGGGGATACGGTGAGTGCTGCATCTGTTGTCTTTACTGGTAATAATCCAAACGTTGGAACCAATAAATCAGTCAGCTTAAACAGTGCCACCATTAGCGATGGCAATGGCGGCTCAAATTATGCGGTCACTTTAGCTAATTCCAGTACAAGTCAGGTTACGCCCGCAGCCTTAACGATTACTGCGAATAATGCGTCTAAGTTTGTGACGCAGTCCGATACAGTAGGATTTAACGGTGTGGCGTACTCAGGCTTTGTGAACGGTGAAACTGCTAGCTCTGCGCTTAGTGGCACCCTGACGGTTACTCGCAGTAATGCCTCTACTAATGGCGCTGGCTCTTACACAGGTGTTTTAACTCCAGGTGGTGTCGCTGCTAATAATGGCAACTACACTATTACTCCGGTTGCTGGTAATTTCACCATCGTTGCTGCCAATCAACTTTTAGTTCAGGTTACGCCAGTAACCACCACATACGGTACCGCGCCAACGTATACCGCTACTGCGCAATATCTCAGCTGTTCAGTCTCTGGTTGCCCGTCGAGTGGTTCAGTTAATACCATCCATACGCTGAGCCCTGTCATTATCGGTAATGCGTTTAGCGTGAATGATGGCGCTGGTGGAACAGCAGGCTTTACGATTTCACCAACAGGGGCAACTAGCAGTGGTTCTGGTAATACCAATGTGGGTTCTTATCAGTTATCAAACGGTGCTATGACGGGTTCGAGTACTAACTTTAGTAATACCCTTGTGCTCACAGGCGCTTTAACCGTAACGCCTTTAACGCTGGCTGCAAATCAATTGGGCGTATCTGGTATCAGCAAGGTATATAACGGCAGCACTGCGATTTCTGGATTAAGCTTAAACACTACTGCAGCGAGTTCATCTATTAAGACTGGTGATGCAGTCGTTATCGCAGGAACAGGTACCTATGCTGATGCCAATGTAGGCACTAGCAAATCAGTGACTGTATCGGTCGGCTTGACTGGTAATGATGCTGGTAACTATGTCCTTTCAAGCAATCAGATAACTGCCAATATCGGCACGATCACCCAATTAGCATCGGTAACCTATACGGGCACTTCGGGCGGCAATTGGTCAAATGCGAGCAACTGGGCAGGCGGGGCCATTCCTACACTGGGTAATGTGGCCACGGTAGTGATTCCAACAGCAACAACAGTTGTGTATGACGCTGCCAACCTGAGCGCTCTAACTCCAACCTCTGCAATCACCGATAACGGAACCCTGAGCTTTACCAGTGGCTTACCAACCACTTTTGCTAATAACGTCTCTGGTACGGGTTCCATTGCCCAATCTGGTGCTGGTGCATTGACGCTTACTGGCAGTAATAGCTATAGCGGCGGCACTACCTTAGCCGCGGGTTCTAGTTTAATTGCTGGGAGTAGCTCCGCATTGGGCACTGGCGTGCTCAATTCTTCTGGAGGAACCTTTAGCACTTCAGGTGTAACTCTCCCTAACCTGACGGTAAATGGTGCAGTGGTTTTAGCTAGCAATATTGCAAGCTCTGGTAACCAGGCCTATAACGGCGCTGTGACAATTAACAACTCTGTTAACAGTACGACCTTAAGCTCCTCCGCAGGCAACATTACATTTGCTAGCACGCTAAATGCTGGTGCCACTAATCAATCCTTAGTACTCAGCGCTGCAGCTGGTCAAGTAACGTTCAATGGCCAAGTGGGAGTTGCTACCCAGACATACAACACAGGCATACAAAGCTATAGCCCAACTACCTATGCTAGCTATCAATCGCAATCAAGTAACAATTTGGCTAACTTAACAGTCAGTGCCAATACGATTAATTTAAATGCGGATATTACTACTCGCTTAACTCAAATCTATAACGGCAGTCTATTGGTGGGGGATAACGGTAGTAATGGCCCAACCCGCGTTTTATTATCAGAAGATCCAGCGATTATCTTCAATGGAACGATTAATGATACTGTCGCTGGTACACACAACTTATTTGTCAAAGCGGTGACCATCGCCAATGAGGCTCCAAGCATCGTCTTTAATGATGTTGTAGGTGGAGTTGCTGCTCTGAAGAGTCTAACTGCTTCTACCGGCGCTCAAGATGCTGCGACTGGTGCGCTGTATAGCGCCATTGATACAACTCCAGCCAATTTGGTGGGCACAGTAACCATTAAGGAAAATGTCTCCACTACAGGTGATCAAACTTATACCGCCAAAGGCTTTACCTTGGGTGATGGCACTGCAAATCAAACCTTAAGCTTGACGACTCAAACAGGCAATATTGCTTTTAATGCTGGCATCTCTAGTGGTAGCGGCTTTACTCCAGCAGGTAGCGGCCTCATCGTAAGTATCTTTAATAGTGGCGGTACAGTGTCTGGATTATCTGGATCAGGGCTGAATTACAGCGTGACCGATACAACGGCTAGTGCGTCATCTAGTAGTACGACAAGTATGAGTAATTTAACATTTGCTCAATATAGTAGTGGTGGAGCATTACAAAATTCATTTAATAATGAATTCACTCAGCTAGCCTCTGAAATTATGTACGATCAATCTGGTGGATCAGTTACCGTTGGATCTCCTAGTGAAGCGTGCGTCATGCGCTATGAGGCGAGTTATTTAAGTTGTGTGCAGTAAAAAATGCAGACTTTTAGTGGCTTTGCTGCGCTTTTACAATAAGTCATCACAAGATCACTAGATGCGTTTTGCCAGTATTTATATCCCCAGCTATGCGCGTCAAGAGCCAACATCTAAGGAGTTTTTAGAAAAATACTGGCGTATATTGCTGTTGGTATTAGCACTTCATGCTGTCATTTTTTCTCTGTTGTCTATCAAGCAAACAGGCAAGAATGAGCTCAATGATGAGCTGCAAATCGATTTAAGTAATCCAGTAGTTATTCCTAAAAGTATTGTTGAGAAGACCATCTCGCCTCAATCAGAGCAAAAGCAAGCGGCTGCTTCTAGAGCAGATAGCATCAAGCCTGCTACACAATCCTTGCCAATCGAAGCTCCACAAAATACGGACAACACACCGGTGGTGAAGTTTAACGAGGGGATCATTAAGCCTATACAGGCTATTAAACCCATTAAGGTTGAGCCGATACCGGAAAAGCTACTGCCAGCAATCGAAGTACAAAATCCAGAAGAAAAAAAGGTTCAGCCTCAAAGCGAGGCTCAGCAAGAGGTAGTGGTAAATAAAGTCGATCTAAAACAAGCTGAGCCAAAGTCAGCGGACGTGATTGCCCCGACTTTGCCTGCAATGGTAGATAAAAAGAATAAAGATAAAGATGCGCCTGAAGTTGCGCCACCTAGTAAAGGCGCTGGTACATCAAGCGCTTCTGATGAAGTTGCAAAATCAGGCGGAACACCAGCTGCCAGTAGTGCCCCTAGTAGCGCCTCAGGCAGTGCCTCCGGTGGGCCACAATCAGGAGGTCAATCGAGCGCTCAGTCAAACAATCAGTCAAGCAATCAACCCAGCACTCAAGCTGCATCTTCCAGTAATGAAATGCAAGCCCAGTTATCCGGTGGCAAAGCGCAATCAGCAGGCTCATCTAGCGGAACAGCTGATGCAGACTACAAGTCAGAAAGTTTGCGAAATGCCCAGCCGCGTTACCCAATCTATTCTCGTAAGATGCGCCAAGAGGGTGTAGTCATCATTACCGCAGAGGTATTGACCGATGGCAGCGCAACAGATGTGCGAATGGCCGCTAGTAGTGGCATTAAGTTGTTAGATGAAGCGGCGCTTGAGACTGTTAGGCAGTGGCGTTTTATACCCGCTAAAAGAGATGGTATGCCTTATGTACAAAGACTGCGCATCCCGGTCACCTTTAGTTTAAATAGCAGATGAAGAAAGTCATTATGAATGTGAATGCAAATGTTATTAGTATCGTGTTGGGCTTACTCGTCTTACTCTCCATCTTTACCTGGGTTTTGGCGCTATATAAGCTCTTGCAAAGTCGAAAAGTAAGTCAAAATGACCGAGCATTTTCTAAGTCTTTCTGGAATTGCACTAGCTGGGAAGGAGCAAGATCTGCTGTGGTAGATAACAAGACTGATTTGGGACAAATAGCTAATGCTGGCTTTATTGTCTATGACGAGTACTTAAGTAACCCACACTCATTAAGGCATGCCGGTGAGGTCAATGAAGTGTTAGAGCGCCCTCTACAGCAAAAAGCGGAAGAAATCATGCGACAGCGTGAAAAGGGTTTAAACGAGTTGGCGTCGATTGGTTCGCTCTCACCATTTATTGGTTTATTTGGTACGGTTTGGGGGATTATGGATGCCCTCAAAGCCATTGGTGATTCAGGGCAGGCTAGTATTGATATGGTGGCTGGGCCGATTGGTGAGGCACTCATTTCTACAGCAATTGGTATTGCAGTGGCTTTGCCAGCAGTGTTTTTCTACAATTACTTTGTACGTCAATTAAGGCTAACTAGTACCAATATGGATGGCTTTATCAATGATTTTTTGCGCTTGGCTGTTGCTCAGGTGAAAAAAATACATCATTGATTGGGGAAATGCAATGGCTATGAAATTAGATCGCGGTAGCATGCAAACAATGGCAGAAATCAATGTCACGCCACTAGTTGATGTGATGTTGGTATTGCTGGTGATCTTTATTGTGACTGCGCCATTACTCGTGCCGCAATCAATGAAAGTTAATTTACCCAAAACAGTAGAGCTCAATAAGGCAGTGCCAACAAAGAATTCTGTATTGGCAGTGGATTCAAATGGACATATTCAGTTTGATGACAAAGCTATCAATGATTCTGAACTAGTAGAGATATTCAAGGCAAAGGCAGGCCCTAATTTTCAGGTACAGATTCAGGCGGATCAAGCAGTGCCTTATGGGCGGGTAGCTGAAATCATGGCTTTGGCCCAAACCAACGGGGTGACAAAGATTAGCTTTGCTACTACTTCAAATATTAAAAGAAAATTACCTTACAAATAAGCGTTACTTAAAGTAACGCTTATCAAACCTAAGAAAATACTGTTTGAAGCAACGAAGTGTTAGGTGGTTGCTCCAAAAATCCTTTAGATCTTGTAACCAAAGACCGATAGAACGGTTCTTCTAAATCCACGAATTTGCTTACACATTTGCATACACACTGACACTGACCGCCCGCAGACCCTCTGTTTATATGGGTCTACTTTGGGTGTCTGCACTCATAATCTAATTAAGTTTTTTGATTTATTAAAATTACTTAATTAAATCAAGCAGTTAAGTGTAGTAAAAGTAGTAAAAATTGCTTCTACAGTGCTTCTACACTTTTTAGACCTAATTACTGGCCTAGTGAGTGCAGAAGTAGTGCGGCAAGTAATGTGAAGTTTTAGGGCCTATAGCTCAGTTGGTTAGAGCAGAGGACTCATAGCGAAAGTTGTGCCTTATGCGTGGAAACTGCATAAGGGATGGTGTCAAATTCGGAGAAACCTAAAGACGTTTAAACGAATTGTTGTATTTGTAGTCGAATACACAAATCGTTTTAAACGAATATGGCAACGCCGAGCGAAGCTTCAATGCGAAAGTATTGTTGAACGTGTAGAGACTAGACGGCACCCATCTAAGTGCGAGAGCATATGATGAAGGCATAGTCCAGGGAGTTGTGAAAGCAACACAAACCGGAATCCTTTGGTCCCAGGTTCAAGTCCTGGTGGGCCCACCAGAAAAGCAAACCCTCATCAGCAATGGTGGGGGTTTTGTTTTTTAATTGGATAATAAAAAAATGAATATGCAGACAGACCTTCTTCAGCAAATGGAAAGATTTCCATTGAGATTTTGTAAGCCAATTTATTTTGGGTTGACCCCCGGAAAAGATGCAGGAGTATCGATTAATAATGGCACGTCTACTTTATTGCAATATCAAAATAAATTTTTAGCTTTGACGTGTCATCATGTTTTTAAGCACTATAGGAAGAGATTGAGAGAGGAGAGGGAAATATTTTTCTCAATATCAAATGTCCATTTTGATCCTGAAAAGCAGTTGATATATGAAGATGAGGCCTTGGATGTGGTTGCTTTTGAATTGACCGAAGAGCAGGCCTCCATGGTTTCAGAGGGGAGTATTGGTATTGGTGAAGCATTTTTCCGCATCCATGACGGTGATTTAGCAATTGTCAAAAATAATGATTTTGTTGCATACAGTGGATTCCCTGGTGATTTACGTAGACTTGATTCTTATGCGGAAATTAATTTTGGGTCTTATAGCAGTGGGGCGTGCCGCGTGTCTGATATCTATTCAGATTACATTTGCTGTGAGTTTGAAAGAGAGCACTGGATATCAAGCTCTTATGAGCTAGAACCAAACTGTTTAGGCGGGATTAGTGGAGGCCCCGCTTTTTTAATCTGTAGAACCCCAGAAAATATCCAATACTATAAATTTGCTGGCGTAATTTACAAAATGCATGAGTCTACAGAGAGTTTATATATTAGGGCTGCTACTTCATTTCCATTTTTGAAAAATTGAACTTAATTTAGGGGTTGACAGCCCATTTGCTTGATCTAATGGGCTGTGCATTTGAAGTTGGTACGGATTTGATGTCGAGCATATTTTTTATGGAAATTAGAATAAACTTAAGTCACAAAGAGTGGAAATATAAAAATGAAACTTACTAATATTGACATAAAAAACTATAGAAGTATTGATACATTGTCTCTCTCAGTGAGGGACGGCGTGACAAGTGTATTTGTTGGCATGAATGAGTCTGGAAAATCAAATATATTGAAGGCCATCAATTTGCTGGCAAGCAATTCGAAAATATCTAGAAAAGATTGTCGAATGAGCGCAGATCCAGACCAAATAATAGATGAATCATTCGTCAAATTTATATTTCAAATGAATGAAGATGAAATTAATGAAGCATATAAAAAATTAAAATTAAATGTTATTGAGCCGACTTCGGGGAAGTTGATAGTTTCGCTGGGAGATAAGCAAGAATTGTCTTTGCAAGACTTTTTTAATGCAAAAGGTAGACTGCAATATAAGGCAAATATCATTTCCGAGGAGAAGACTCTGCAGTATTTTCAGCTCCCTAAAACAGCAAAAATAATAGGGGAGTGGGGGTATATAGAAAAAAGTGAAATTAATGGGGAGTCCAAGCTCAAAAAAATAGACGATGGCGTTGAAGTTCAGGCAAGTACCGTTGACCTTGTTGAATTAAATTCGATAGAAAATAGATCCGATGCCTGGATTAAGCCTTTAACTCCAGAGAAGTTAAACATAATTGTTGGTGGGGCAATCATTGCTTTGGCTAAAGATTTGTTGCCAGAATCATTGTTGTGGAACTTCGACCCAACTAACATATTGCCAAGTGAAATCGATATTGATGCATTTTCTAAAAACCCTGACAGTTGTGCGCCATTAAAGAGTATTTTCATGTTGGCAGGAATTTCTGATTTAGAGAAAGATCTTCTTGGAGAAAAAATTCTTGGTCAACATCAATTTAAAGCTGTGTTAAAAAAAGTATCATCGGCGGCCACTCAATATCTTAAGAATATATGGCGTGATTACAAAGATGTGAGATTGGAAATTACTCCGAATGGATCTTTAATGACTATATCGGTTGTTGATGATGTAACCGACTTCAGTTTTCAGGATAGGAGCGATGGATTTAAGCGATTTGTTTCACTATTGCTTTTGATTTCTGCAAAAGTAAAAAATGGTGAAATGAAAGACATGGTTCTCCTATTTGATGAGCCAGAAATTAGCCTTCATCCAAGTGGTATTAAAAATCTAAGAGATGAGCTTCTTAGGATGGCTCAAACAAATGCTGTTTTTATAGCGACGCATTCTCCTTATATGATTAATAAAAAAGATTACGATGCAAATTTTGTTGTGAAGAAAGCATCGGAAATTACAAAGGTGTATCAAGGGAGTGAGGAGTCTAGGCTTTATGAGGATGAAGTTTTATATAGCGCACTAGGAGCTTCTATTTTTGAAGTAATTTCCGAAAAAAATATTCTATTTGAGGGTTGGCAGGATAAAAGAATATTTGATCTATACATAAGCGGCCAAAGTAAAGCCATTCGAGACAAATTTAGTCGTGTTGGATCTTGTTTTTCACAGGGCGTTAAGTTGATAAAGAATTTGACTCCTATGTTCCAGGTTGCAAATAGAGAGCTCCTGATCCTTAGTGACTCAGATAAGACTGCCCTGCAATACAGAGATGAACATAATAAGTTTCATGGGCATGGCGAGTGGATAACTTATGCCGATATTTTTGGTAATCCTGAATATCAGATCCCTGAAACTATTGAAGATTTTTATTCTGATGAATATTTTCTTCAAAAAATTTCTGAAAATGCCGTTGAGCTTGGCATAAAGGTGAATCTAGCGGATATAACCTTTCCTGAGGTCGGTAAATTAAATTTTCTTAAGAGCATATTGCACAAACAGGGCATTGAAAGGGATCTCATCAACCCTTTCATTGATTCATATAAATTAAAACTCGTTAATGATTGTGAGTTGAAAAATATTTCTGAAAAGTACAAAAACGTCGTAGATTTTATTAAGTCAAAAATTTCTTGAAATAGACAAGCGAATGAATCAGGACGAAATCAAAGATTTTATTGATAGACAGTCGGCCATTGCCCAAGAAAATTCTCGCATTCGTAAGCTTGTTAAAGGGTATAAGAAATCTACTCCAAAAGTAAATCCTATTTGGGATCATTCTCATGAGTCAATAAGTTATAACGATTTATCCAAGGAAGTTTTGAGTGCTGGACTAGTGATTTTGAGTGCGAACTTTAGTGATGTCTGGAGTGCTTTACATAGACCCGAGGTTTACGAAGCTACTACTTTATGGAAGTCTGGGGCGCAAGGACATAACCCCGCAAATATTGCAAAAGTAATTGAATGCTGGGTGCAAGAAATCAAGTTGTCACCTATTTTTTTGTGCCCCCATGAAAATGGCCTTGCCCTTGTATGCGACGGCAAGCATAGGTTGACGGTGGCTAGGTATATGGGGGCGGAGATCATATCGCTTATGGTTTGTGCCGACAACCTGGCATGGTTTCAGAAATTAATCCCTAATGCCCATTTAGTTTTAAATATCAATTGATTTGCTTCTACAAAATCCGTTGACGTAAACGTTATAAAAATTTAAAGTGTTGTGATGCCTGAAAAGCTCGACAGCACTTACGAAATCTACCCGCGCGAACTGATTCTATACAAGCGCCCATCAAGTACTGTTTGGCAGTGTCGTTATAAGGTAGATGGCAAGTGGCTAATCGCCTCTACTAAATTGCGTGATCAAGCCAAAGCGATTGAAAAAGCAAAAGATCTCAAGCGCATCGCTGAGCTTAAAAAAGAAGCCAATCTTCCTGTTGTCACCAAGAAATTTAGAGATATCGCTCGCTTAACTAAGCAGCGCATGGATGACAAAGCTAAAAAGGGTGAGGCTCCCGTTTCCTACAATGTATACAAACGCATCATTGATGATTTCTTAATCCCTTGCTTGGGCAACAAGAACATCGACAAGATTGATTACGCAGCACTCAAGCAATATGAGCTTGATCGTGCTGAGCTAATGGGTAAAGAGCCTGCCTACAGCACAGTACGAAAACATAACGTTACCCTGAACTACATCTTTGAAGAGGCCATTATTCGTGGCTTTATGACCAGAGCCATGAAGCCCGAGCTAGAGACCACAGGGCGCAAGGGTGAAAACTACGCAACCTTTAGCATTAAAGAGGTTAATGCCATTTTGGCCAACTTCCCAGCGTGGATTTTGCGAGGTAGATCTGAAGCCAAGCGTGAGCAGCGTGAACTCCTTTATGACTATGTCCGCATCTTGATTGATACAGGGGCTAGGCCAGGTAAAGAGCTGCTGAATTTGCAATGGAAAAACATCAAGTACAAGACCAAGATTGTGGATATGCAGCCCCAAGAGACCAATGCAGAAGGTTTCTTGGCTGAAGATGAATCATCCCAAAAGCCCATTGAAGAATATGACGAAGAGGGCAATCTCATTGAGCAAATTGAGTGGCAGCCTACGGTGACCTTATCGGTATATGGCAAGACCAAGGATCGGGACGCCAATGGCTTTGATGAAACCTTCAAGGTGCTAAAAGAGATCGTGGCTCGTAATTACCCAGATGGTAAAACCACCTTGAAGAAGCTGACTGAGAGCAATGATCCCGGTTATGTCTTTAGAACCCGCAGTGGTGGCAAGCTGGGTACATCGCACCATATGTTTGATCGCTTTTTGGATGAACATAATTTGCTGCGTGATCCCAATAGCGGTAAGAAGAGGGTCTTCTATAGCTTCCGTAGTGCCCATACCACCACAGTACTTAATATGGATGGGGTGCCGCTACGAGACATTGCTTTGCAGTTGGGTAATTCACCTGGGATTATTGCCAAGCACTATGACAGGGCTACGGGTGAGGCGATTGCTGAAAATGTACGGGCACCTAAAGCACGAGGGGCGCTGTTTAATAAGATTGAAGTGCCCGAGGTATATCAATCTAAAAAACTTAAGCAGCAGCAAGAAGCTCTCAAGAAGAAGAAATCTTGAGCATCTAATTTCGCATAGTCTCTGTCGTGCCGGTAGCGCACTTTTTTGCGTTATATAGATCCCCAGGACCACCGCTCTGCCGGCTCTCTAGCCTCGTTCTTTGTCCATACTCTTCTGCACTATCGGATCGGTTTTGGCATGGATCATGGCTACTTGACCGCTTGGTAATTCGCGCATACTGGGTGGTAATTTGGCGCTTTGGGGAGGGGACTTGGGTTGGCCGCGTGCAGCTACAACTTTAGTGCCTGCGGGTAGTAGAGTGGGTGCTTTTACAGGTTGATACGCTGGGGTGCCACTTGCGGCAGGCAGGGGTAGTGGCTTGGGTTTTGGTAATGGCTTGGGTGCTGCAACTTGGGTGGGCTGTTTTGCTTTACGAGCTAGGGTACGTGCCTTTTTAGCTACCTCGGGTTTTAGCTTTGTAGCCAGGGGCTTAGGGGCATACTGCGCTGCACGTTGTTTTTGATAAGTGTTTAACGCCTCCAAGGTGCTGGCGTACATAATTTGTTGCAAACGAATCCACTCATCATCACTCAAAAATTCATTCAATCTCATTTGGACTCTCCATTTCTTATATTTAGTTAGGAGAGCTAAATGAGTTTTAGTATTCGCTAGGCAATAGCAGAAACCAGAAGTCACCACTCCAGCAGGCATAGAGGGTAATGGCAGGTAAAGGGAAGTCAGTAAATGGAATGTGCTGGCGATCAAGTACTTTCCCATTGCCGTTATCTAACGCTAGCTCAGCACTACCTCTTGTCACGTTGAGCTTGGCAGATATAAATTCCTCACGTCCTGTAAATTGGGGTAGATAACTAGCTATTGCATCCATTAGCCAATATGCCCCAGCTTCATCAGCTAGATATTTGCAGCCATCTGTAATGACTGTGCTGGGGCTAATGCGGTAATAGTGCTCAGTACCGGTAAATTGGCCAAGCATTGCAGCGTCAAATTCAGAATTTGACATGCTTAGTTAACCTGCACGGGCAAGTGAACCAAATTATCTGCACCATACTGGCCTTTAAGTAAAAAGATTGCATCTGAAACGCTGTTTGCACAGATTCTGGTTTGGACTACAAATCCATTGGCACGGACGTAAGCTGAATAAGTGTTCATGTGATTCTCCTAAAGTTAAAAATGGGCTAGCTGCACGATTGCAAACTAGCCCTGGATCATCATTTCTTAAACGAATTGCGAGTCATCTCGCTTACTTCATTAATTGCTTCATCTAAATCACCGTTTAGTACGGCAGTCTGTAGATTCTTCAGTGTGGCTATGAGTTCATCGCCTGAAGCTAGTTCAATGGCATTAGCCCCTTTTTTATTCAGGGGTAATACTTTGCTGCCGTACTTAAGGGTTAGGTTAATCTTGCCCTCGGGGCTGATGTAGAACCACTGACGTACACGCTTTACTGTGTCCACCGTCATGCGTTCGCCCGTTTGCTTGTTTGTGTAAGTGCGGGTGACTTTGGGTTGATATTGTTCGCCAGATTTTTGGGCTTCACAAAGTGCCAATTGCTCAGCAATCTTGTTAGCCATCTTGTTTCTGCGCAGTACGATTGGGCTAGCTGATACCGGGCGCTTACCTGTTATTAATTTAAGACTTGTTAGGACGGACATTAAAAACTCCTTGTTGTTAGTAGAGTCTTAACGATAGTGTCGGCCTACAAAAGGGTCGACCTGATCTGGCATAGAAAAACAACAGATCAATGAAGCAATAGCTAGATCAATAAGCAATGGGATCGAAATCTTGTGAAACCCAGCGAAAACCAAAGAATAAATTTCATATCTTATCTAGAAGGCATAAATAAAAATGCGAGTTGCTTTGAGTTGCTATGGGTTACTAGGTAACAAGAAGAAACAAAGTTACAAGTAACTAGTTACCAGTTACTGCTTAAGGCATGAAGCGACTAGTAACCCAGACAAGTGACTTCTTTTCTGGGTTTGTGACTAGAGGCAACAAAGCAACCCGCAACTAGACCATATCAGGAGAAAGAGATGGAGACAAAACAAGTAACAAAACAAGAAACAAAAATAGCAGTGCGTTTATATAACAACACAAAGTTCGGAAAAACTTTTGGCAAGGGCATGTATTACAACGCAGTATTTAATGGAACTTTAGACCTTCCACAGCAACACTTAAAGTATTTAATCGATCTAGTGCCATTTACCCAATGGCAACATACAGCTACTACCGATATCGATATGGAGGCACTGGGCATGGTCATTTCCCATTACCAAAAAATCAATATAGATGTCCAGTTCGCCAATCACAGCGAACACATCCTATGCAGCTGGATCAAGCGATTTGATAGTGCGATGTCAAAGCCCAAGGTCATGGGGTTTGTTACGGTGGATTTACGCACCTGCCAATTAACTGTGGCCCTTGTGGATGACAGACATGGATTGGCGTTAAGTGAGAAGTTCCCCATGCGTCCATGCCGGGAAAAAACTGGCAACAGCCCAGATTACTTTTCATCAAACTACGATGCAGACCTTAAACAAAGGATCGCTGCTTAGAGCCGTTTATATTTGGATTTAGTAGTAAGGCAGCCGATTGCATAGATAAAACGCAATTCGGCTGTTTTCTTCATTTGGGCGTAACTGGCTTTGAGATGTATAAATGTAAGCAAATAAGCAAAACCTTATATTTTTCAGCTGATCGTCTCTAAACCATTGTGATCATTGAAGAAATCTCACTAAATACAAGCAGACCTTTTTAGGTCGACTTCACGCACATAAGAAATTACATTGAATGTGTGACTTTTATTTGATTTAGGGAGATTACAAGATGAAACAAGCGAAAACACTAACAGCGCAAGAATTACGCAGAGTTTTAGATCACATAGCGACACGCAAGCATTGCGCTAGAAATAGGGCGATGCTACTGATTACGCATTACGCAGGATTGCGTGTTGCGGAAATGGCTTCGCTGCGCTTTGCAGACGTTGTTGATGCAGAAGGTGCTATTAAAAACGAGATCATGCTGCGTCCAGAGCAAGCGAAAGGCGGTGACGCCCGTACAGTCTTCATTAGTGAGAAGCTTAAAAAGGAGCTGTCTGCCTATATCAAGATCTATACCCCCAATGATCCCCAAGAAAAACTGTTTTATTCCCAGAAGAAAAGCAGTGATGGCTTCAACGCCAATACAGCTACCCAGTTCTTTCACTATCTATATCAGCGAGCAGCTATTCCAGGGGCTAGTAGTCATTCGGGTAGAAGGAGCTTCATTACCAACTTAGCGGCCAAGGGTGTTGGGGTGAGGGTAATCATGGGATTGAGTGGACACAGACAGCTATCTAGTGTGCAGCACTATATAGACTGCAACGACGATCAAAAGCGTAAAGCAGTAGAGCTGATCTAAGCTATTGAGCTAATCGTCTAAAACGAATTGAACTTGGTCTTGTACTTGGTTACGTTCATTGTTTTGGGGCTCTTGGATCCCACGGGTCTTCCAGCGTCACGCTCATAACTACCTAGCATCGCCTCTGGGAACATCTTTTTACTGGGAAATCTTCCGCGGGCAGCATTTTCGGCTACTAAAGATGCTATTTTTACCAGTTGCCGTGCTTTAACGCTTAGCACTCTCTTGTATTCGCTGTCTTTCTCCCCTGGCTTAGATGTCTTTTCATCAACCCTATGAGCAGGAGATAAATCCAATTGATTGGCGATCTTCCAAAGGGGGGTTCCCGCCTTGTACATTGTTAAGGCTTCAAGACCATTAACTAGGGTATCTTCCTGTAGCTTGCTTTTCTCTAGCTTGTAATGTGCCTTATAGGCTTCGGGAAGTGGTACGCCAAACTGAATGGGCGGCTTCCAATGTTGCATATAGAACTGAATTAAATTTTTAATACCTTTTTGAGCTTCTGTCATAGTTAGATTTAAAGGCACTTCAATGAGGAAGGTTGGAACCAATCGGCCGCCTTTGTGTAATGTTCTTACTTCACCAGCCTCCATATAGATCCCCGACACTGCTGGAATTGGCATATCAAAACCATATAAGGATTTTCCTGCTCGTTCCCACCAGTCTGTTTGATCCCCTCCATCGTCGTCCGCTTCGATACTCAAGATATCAAACCAGTCGGCAACCTTATATACGGCCGCCTCGTCTTTGGGTAAATCACCCTTTTTAACCTTCATGCCCCTGTATTTGTCCCTAACGGCCAAATAACTGCTGCTGTGTCTTATATAGGGCACAACAAGGTGGTATCTCCAGTCGGCCTCCACTTCCACTTCATCCGCATTGAACTCAGCCGAAAGCTGCGTTAAGGGCTCTTTAATGCGACTGTTTTTTCTCATAAATGTTAAACGTTGATATTAATAATCAACTTTTAATTTTAACATTAAAAATATTTTGCTGTAATAGCTACATATCGCAGCACTGCTGCCGCTCTTTAACAAATCAGTCGCTTTAAACACGCAATTTCACGCAGTACAGCACTACTTGTATGTAGTTGCTGTGCAGCATTTATTAACGCAGTTGCTAACTAGCGCGGGGGTGCTACATGCAAAAGGCATTAACAACACAGAGCTGTTATTTGCTCGATTCAAAGCGAATGCAGGGATTGGCAGCACAGCGCACTGCTAATAGCGCAACAAACTTATTAACAAACAGTAAAGCAGCACTCAGTAATTTTTTTAAACACATATTGAAAGGTAGCAAATGAAAACAGCACGATTAAACACAAACGCAGCAACAAGCGGCAATACAGCGGCGGCACTGGCTTTAGCAAACATTGTTGCAAGCAAGCAGCAAAGTTTTGAAGCTGAAGCTGAAATATTGTTTTGCAGACAGATGCAAGAAGTTAAAGAGTATTACGACAGCATTAAACAGCGCAGCGATAAAGAAGAGTTGCTGCTGATGATGTTGGCGGAGTTAGATGGGGAGTTGGAGTTTGCGGTAGATGGTGATGGGGAAGTAACGGACGAATGCATTGTTGCACTGTTTTTAACACGCAAATGTACAAGCTTAACGGATGCGCTAGTTAATGCAGCACTAGCAACATTGCAAGACGACGCAGTAGCAGTAACACATTAATTAAAAAAACAAGGAGAAGTAAAAATGGAAGCAACTTTAGTAAACACACAAGCAGTAAACACAGCAGCACAGGCAATAGACATTGAAAAGTTTATGCAAGACACAGGGGCGGAGGTAACGGTTAGCGGTACTTCTGAAGAGCAAGCGCAGCAGGCTTTGCGTGAGCTAGAGAAGGCAAGCATTGGACAAAAGCAAGAATGGTACGACGTGCGAGCGCAATTTATGAGCGATGGCAGCGGTGCTGCTAAGTCTATTGACTTTGAAACGCTTATAGGGGCGGCTGCAATGGGTGATCTGATAACAGAGTTAGATGATCTTGCGGCAGAGTACGGGAAATATCAGCGAGAGCTAAATGTTGCAGAGGCCCGTAGCAATGCATTTTTAAATAGCATTGTGGGCAAGTGCTACGCAAAGTATGACTTGTTCTTGCAGCAGAGTGAGAAGGAGCAAAAGCGTATTTTAAATCGCTTGGATGCATACATGCTGGATCGCAACATTAATGTGACACCAAAAACGTATGTGCTCAGCAAGTTTTTAATGTGCGTATTTATTGGTGCAGATGCTAGAAAAATTAATAGCTACTACTCAGCTATTGCTTACGCAAAAAAGAAAGGCTGCGAACCTGCTGATTTTGCACAATACGTGCAAAATTTTGAAGGGGGCTTAACTGCAATGCGCTTGGCTAATGCAGAAAGCAAAAAATCAAATGGCGCAGGTTCTGCATTACTAACACGTGACGAAAAACTGGTGCAAGCGCAGCAATGGGCAAATGCACGTGAGCTGGCCGTGTTTGACAGTGCAGTCTTAGCGCAAAAAGTGGACGCTACAGCAGGGCAAATCGTGCTCATTGCTACACCTTTATCGGGCGGCAAGTACGCAGTACGTGCTGGGCTTAGCGATAAAGCGGTAGTAAACGCAGCGTTGTTAGCGTTTTACAAGGTTAGCAAAGATGCTATTGCTAACGAACAAGAAGAGCAGGCGCAGGCAAGCGATGTTGACCAAGTAGATCAGTTGGCAGCGCAAGCAGCGGCAATGGCTGAGTAATTTTTAACTAAACAGATTGCTGCGGGGTTAGTTGCCCTGCAGTAATCATTCACTGGAGGTTTTATGCAACCTGATTTTAGTAATTTTGATGAGCAGTTTCAGCCTAAAGTATTGGGCGATGTAGTTTTTAAAGATGCAAAAGCGAAGCAGATGATTGAGGGCTGCATTGCTAAAAATGGCGGCTTTCCTGGATCGGGAAAAAACGGCATTTTGTTATATGGGGATGTGGGGACTGGCAAAAGTGCTTTGGCAAAAATATTGCCCGATTTGATTGAGCAAGCGCATAGTGGACAAGAGGCACAGTTGCCGCAGTATTTTGACATTGCTGCTACGTCAAATCACGCACAAATGATGGTAAGTATTGCTAATCGCTGTAACTTCACACCCATCGATGCATTTCACTATTTTGTATTAGATGAGGTGGATAACTTAACTGGTGCTTATATGCCATCGCTTAAAACCGCGATGAATGGGGGCGGTCAACATGCAGTGTTTATTTTGACAACTAATAATTTGTCAAAAATTGACCGGGCGGTAATTGATCGCTGTCATGTGGTGGATTTCACGGCGGCACCTAGTAGTAATTGGCTTCCTGTTATGAGCAGGGTGCTGAGTTATTACGGGGTATTGGGTATTCCAGATCAAGTGCTAATTGATATAGCTAAAGCTTGCAAGGGGAGTGGTCGAGGCGTACTGAATGCCAGTAAACAAATTGTTAAGCATTACTACGCAAATATCCCTAATCCAGCAACGCTTATACCAACGCAGCCTATAGCAGTAACCATCTAATTCAAAAAAAGGAGAAATATCATGGCAACAAAATTTGTAACTTGGAATATCCAACTACGTCAGCAACATGCAAATAAAGAGGTTGTGCAAAAGCTACAAGAATTTCTTGCTGAAGCAGCTTGGGAGGCTGATTGTGAGGAAGTCGCGTTTATGAATGACAAAGACCACAAGACAGTTCGCATGGGGATTCCTGTTCATGATGATAGCGGGCTTGCTTTGTTAGAGGCGGCTGCATTGATGGGCAGGTGCGAATCTGAATATCAATATTCAAAACTAGACTATGGCTATTGCTTTTGGAAATCTATTAATGCGCTTGATGGCAGCGTGGTTGAGACGGCCCACTTTTAAATCGTTTCAAACGATTTGCGTCTGCAATTAAACATTGCAGACGTTTTTATATGACTAAAGGGAATAAAAATTGAAAAATACAGCAATGAGTGCCTTATACATGGGCAACTATGGTATCAAAACAGCGGTTTTAACAAGCCATGAAAAATTTGGCTTATATATCAGCGGTTATGAGGAGGATGGATTGAATCAGTGGCCTGAATTGCGCAAGCAATATGTATTTGAGCGGGTAAAGGCGCTGTTATTAAAGGAAGATGCGTACTTCAACCAGCATTTAGATCAGGCCGTGAGTGGCAATAAACGGTGGGATAAGTTTTGTGACGATTGCATTGAGTTAGCAACGCTAGATCAGTACTTTTTTGGCAAGCCCATTTTCTTGCTGCATCCAGATAGCTATATGAACGGTATAGCAAGTAACTCTCTGGATCCATTGTGGATGAGGGGACCTGATCTGATCGGTGGGATTCCAGTACTGCGACGAGATCACTAATTCGTTTTAAACGATTTGCCGGTAATTCTCAGGGATTGCCGGCATTTTTTTGTCAAAAATTAATGCTGTAAACATTCCAAATCAATTGGGATGGTGGTTAAGTGGCTGTTTTTAAGTGTACAAGCGACTCTCAAAGTAGGGTTTTTTATTAATTTGAAGGTCTCAAATCGGCCAATTAGGGACAGTTGCCTCCCAAACGAGAGGGATTCTCATTTTAGGTTGTGATTGCTCAAATAATGGTCAATTAGATGAAATATCTCAGGTGTAGAATCAATCTATGCAATTTTTGAGATCAAAACCTCTTCTTTTAGCTGCTTTGCTCCTGGCAATCATATTGCAGGTACTGACACCATTCCTACATGCACATACAGGACGATCAAGTCAGTTTGGCCTTCATCTGCATGTTGCAAGCACCGGATTTGAGTCTGCTAATGCCCCTGAGGTCGGCAAAGTCTATCTCACGAGCGCCACGGAAGAATCTCCTGAGGTAGGCGTACCTACTTCACTTCAAAATGAAAAATTTGACCTCATCGCCTTATGTTTTTATGCGTTAGCCTTCTTTATCCTTGTTTATTCGGCATCTAGTGGGCGACAGATTTATTTTTTTAGTGTAGATAGATTCGCCTATCAAAGGTACGCCCAAAGTTCACCACCCCTTTCTTTGGCTCCACCTCTAGCCCTCTAAATTTCTCTGGCGTGACTTGCTCACGTTTCTTGGATTTAGTTAGCAGTGTTTCTAGAGGTTTTTATGTTTCGTTCCCATATAGTTAGACTTTCCCTTTTCTCGCTGATTTTGAGCGGCAGTCTTCAAGCACAAGAATTTGCACCTAAGTCATTAAAACTGACTGCAAATCAACAGGCAGCAATGGGCGTGAATTTTGCCCAAGCAATTTCTGTTGATTCGGGCTCTGTATTAATTAGCGCTTCAGTCACAGTCCCGCCGGAAAAGCAGGCGATTCTATCCGCGCCTTATCCTGGACAGCTCAGTCAAATGGTTGTGGGTGTTGGTGATCCAGTAAAAGTAGGATCACCGTTGGCTTATTTCACTAGTCCCCAGATGGGCGATTCAAGGCAGAAATTATTAGAAGCCACATCTGATGCTCGTTTGGCTAAAGAAGCCTTGATTCGTGATAACGAATTGTTTAAAGAAGGAATTATTCCTCAATCTCGCCTCAATATTACTAAAGCAAAAGCTGAAAATGCCAATGCCATGTTAATGGCAAGACAGTCGGAGCTAAAGGCCGCGGGGATTAACTTTGATGATCCTAAAAATAAAGAGGCGTTTAAATCTTATGCCACAGGCGCATTGAAGTCGCCAATCCAGGGAACGGTGGTTGAGGCTCATAACCTGATCGGTCAGCGCGTTGATACTGGAACCTTGCTTTTTAGAATTGCTGACATCTCCACTTTGAATCTCGAGATCAATACATCTGGATTTAAAGCTCTCGGAATTCAGCCTGGAGATGAGATTGTGATTGCCTCCCGTAACGCCAAAGCCAAGGTAACCGGAGTATCACAGGCAGTTAGCGCCTCACAGTCAGCAAGAATAAGAGCTGTTGTTGAGGAACGCGGCACTCTGCAGATGGGTGAAGTGGTTACTGCAACTATTCAGGCAAGGCTGAAACCAAAAGTTCAGGATAAAACGTTATGGCAGGTACCCTCAAGAGCGCTTACGAGCTGGAAAGGGCAAAGCGCGATATTCATTCTTTCAGGCACTGGTGTAGTGCTTCAACCCGTATCAGTCATCTCAAGCGATGATGACTTAGCCTCAATTCAGGCGCCGCTATCTAGTGGCGCTAAGGTTGCGGTAACTGGCATTGCCTCTCTGAAAGCGCTTGCGCAGAAGGACGAGTAATGTTTACTAAATTAATTGATGCAAGTTTGCATTTTCGCAAGCTCGTATTGGCAATGGCTATTGCATTAGTGCTCTTTGGTATTCATGCGTGGATGACGTTGCCAATTGATGCCTTTCCTGATATCTCGCCAACCCAAGTCAAAATTATTCTGAAGATTCCGGGGATGACACCTGAAGAGGTTGAGCAGAGAGTAGTTCGCCCAATTGAAATTGAAATGCTTAGCATTCCCAAGAAGCGGATTGTAAGATCGGTATCTAAATATGGCATTGCCGATATCACGATTGATTTTGATGATGGCACTGATATTTATTGGGCACGTCAGCAAATCTCAGAACGTTTAAATGCATTTACAAAAGACCTCCCACCCGGCGCAACTGGTGGGCTGGCACCAATTACCACTCCTTTAAGTGAAATTTATATGTTCACTCTTGAGGGTGAGGGCTTTAGCTTAAGAGATAAACGCACCGTGTTGGACTGGACCATTCGACCTGAGCTTCGAACCATTCCTGGTGTGGCTGAAGTCAACGTCTTGGGTGGGGAGATTTTGACTTACGAAGTAATTCCTGACCCATCTCGATTGGCTGCTCGTGGAATTACGATGGCAGATCTTCGTAAGGCGGTAATGACGAACAATAGTAATGATGGGGCTGGGCGTATTGATCAAGGTGAGGAGACGCTAGTAGTTCGTGTTGAGGGGGCCGTTAAAAAGCTGGACGATGTAAAAAAGATCCAGATCCCAAAAACAAACGGTGGCTCAGTCATGCTTGACGAAGTTGCTACAGTTCACTTGGGGTCGGCCACTCGATATGGCGCCGTGACTAAAGATGGAAAAGGAGAGGCAGTAGAAGGTTTGGTCTTGGGTTTACGCGGCGCTAATGCCCGCCTTCTGGTTGATTCGGTTGAGCAAAAACTAGTTGAGATTGCTCCAAGATTGCCAAAAGGCATGACCGTAAATACTTTCTATAACCGCGGTGAATTAGTATCCCGCGCAGCAGGTACCGTTACAAAGGCTTTACTTGAAGCTACCGTGTTGGTTTGCATCACCTTATATCTATTTTTAGGTGGGTATCGTGCCGCTCTGGTGGTTGCGGCTGTACTTCCGCTCTCAATACTCTCTACGTTCATATTAATGAAGGCATTTGGCCTAACGGCTAACTTGATGAGCTTGGGTGGATTGGCAATTGCTATCGGTATGTTGGTAGATGCCGCAGTGGTGGTAGTTGAAAATGTGGAAACAGCCTTTGCTGATCCCAATACATCAAAAGCATTAAGCAAGACGGAAATCATTTCTATTGCTACTCATGAGGTTGTTAAGCCTATGGTAGCTGGTGTATTTATTATTGCTGTAGTTTTTCTTCCGTTGCTCAGTCTTGAAGGTTTGGAGGGCAAACTATTTTCACCGGTAGCGCTAACTATTGTGATGGCGCTCGCCTCATCCTTATTAATTGCATTTACTGTCATTCCCGCCTTAGCTTCGTTTGTTTTAGAGCGCAAGGCTGATGAAGAAACAAAGTTTATGCGCAAGATTTCAGAGAAATACGTTGAGTGGCGCAATCAGGTATGGGGCAATACCAAGTGGCTTTACAGGGCTTCTGGCATTGGGTTGGGTGTGATGGTAATTCTTTATATGATTGTGGGAAAAACCTTTATGCCTACTCTAGATGAAGGAGACATCTTGGTTCAGCTGCAAAAGCTCCCATCAATATCCTTAAATGAGTCACTCATCATTGATTCTCAGGTGGAGCAGTTATTTTTAAAAGAAGTTCCTGAGATTAAATCCATTGTTGCCAGAGCAGGTTCAGATGATTTAGGTCTAGATCCCATGGGCTTAAATGAAACGGATATGTTTTTAGTGCTCAAGCCTAAAAGTGAATGGTCTGGCAATAAGGATGATATTGCCAATAAGCTCAGGATTGCTTTAGATAACTTTCCTGGATTAGTTTATGGTTTTACTCAACCGATTGAAATGCGTGTCTCCGAGATGCTTACGGGAACCCGCGGTGATGTGGCAATCAAAATCTTTGGCAGTGATTTAGCTGAAATCAATAAGGCGGCACAAGCTATAGCTGGCTCAGTTCGGAATGTTAAGGGTGCAGCTGAGGTAATTGCACCTCGTGCTGAAGGAATGCAGTACTTAAGCCTAAAGATTAACCGTACCGTAGCGGGGCAAGCTGGATTCTCGATTGAGGACTTGCAGCAGCGATTACGCAATCAAATTGAAGGTGAGAACCTTGGGGTGGTATTAGATGGGGTCATTAGAACACCATTGGTACTACGTGGAAATGACTATATACGTACAAGCCCAGAAGCATTTGGCGACTTAATGATATCCGCACCTGATGGAAAATCATGGCCACTAGCATCACTAGCTGAAATTAAGCAAGTAGATGGGCCCATTCGGATTGACCATGAGCAATCAAGTCGCTTTGCTAGCATTCAAGTGTCTGTCGATGGCAGGGATCTAGCAGGATTTGTGAAGGATGCTCAGGCGGCAGTGATTGCGTTGAGCTTGCCTAAAACGATCAATGTGGTTTGGGGAGGGCAGTTTGAAAATCAACAAAGGGCTGCTGCAAGGCTAGCTATTGTGATCCCGATTGCATTGGGGTTAATCTTTGCAATACTGATGGTGACCTTTGGCTCGGCAATACAGGCTGGGATCATATTCCTCAATATCCCTTTTGCACTAGTTGGTGGAGTTGTTGCTTTAACCATCACCGGTCAATATCTTTCCGTGCCAGCGTCGGTCGGATTTATTGCATTACTTGGTATTGCCGTCCTAAATGGCGTGGTGATGGTCACTCACTTTAACGAGCGCCTGGTTAAGGGCGACTCTATGTCTGATGTCATTCACTTTGGTACTGGAAGGCGTTTACGCCCCGTACTGATGACGGCAGTTATTACCGCCCTTGGAATGATTCCACTTCTTTTTGCTACGGGGCCAGGTTCTGAAATTCAGCGTCCCTTAGCGATTGTGGTGATTGGTGGTTTGATCACGTCAACTTTATTAACCTTGCTACTTTTACCAAAGCTCTATCAGCGCTTTGGGGCATTAAAAAATTGGAGTGAGCTTAAAGAAGAAATCCACTTTGATCGTTTAATTGAATCTATTAAGAGGATCAAAAAATGAAAAAATTGATTCTATTTGCTACATTTATTGGAGTTTGTTCTTCAGCATTAGCTAATAATTTATTGCCAACTGATGAACAGGTAAAAAATGCTCTGTATTCCAACCCTAAGATTGGAGCTGCGGATGCGAGAAAGGACTCTTTAAATTACAGGGCTGATGCCATCGCCTCGGGTTCGCAAGAGTTTGTTGTCAGGGGCTCTAGACAAAATCGAAGAGTAACCAATATACCGGGAGCCACAAATTATCAAGAATACTGGGCGGGTATTGAGCGTCCAATCCGTTTTTGGGGTAAAGGCGGTGTTGATGAGAAGATTTCCGATGCCACCAAGTCATTTGCCGGAATTGAGTATGCCGATACTATGCATGAAACCAGCAAGGATCTATTAGCAACCTGGTTTACTTATCTTAAAGCGCTTCAGTCAAGAATTGTTGCCGAGAAAAATAGCCAGCTAGGCGATCAAATTGGCCGGATTGCTCAAGTGCGCTACAAGGTTGGGGATGTAGCTAGATTGGATGCTCAATTAGCAACAGCGGAGCAAGGTAGGCTAAAGGCCTTCTTAGAGCTTGCTAAAGCACAAGAAAGCGTAAGCGGTGAATCAGTCACGCAGAGATACCAAGGCATCGCATTAATTAAGAACTTTAAATGGGATGTAATTCCTAATCTTCAAACTAGGAAGGAATTACTACGTCAACAATTTCTTGAGCGAAGTCATGAATTAAAGCTAGCTAAATCAGATGCTGATCGATTTGATTTGCAAGCTAAACGCAGTGGCTTGGACAGGTTTCCGGATCCAACCGTTGGCCTATATACCGCCAATGAGTTTGGTGGCGCCGAGAGAATTAATGGTGTTAGTTTATCGTTCCCAATATCCGGTAGCGCTCGTTTTTCTAATGCTTCTGCGGCAGCATCTGAAGCAGAAATGAGTCGCCAAAGAGTTATAGAAACTGAGCAACGCATTAGCGTTGAGTTTGAACGCTTATGGTCGCAGATGATGAGTAGAAAAACGGCGGCTGAAACATTGCTAAATTCCGCAAAAAGCCAGAATGATGCTGCGCAGGCGGCTGAAAAAGCCTATGTGCTGGGCGAGGGCACTATCTCAGATTTGATTGCTGCAAGAAAAGCCGCCAATGAGAATCAGTTATCGGCTGACCTTATGCGGCTAGATGCACTGGAATCTTACTATCGTATGCGTTTGGATTTGCACGAGATTTGGGACTTTGATTGATATTCTTTTGGCAATACTTTTAGAGACTAGCCTAGAGTTACTCATGATTAATGAGGTATCTTTAGATGTCTGCTGTGGGTCGGAAGCTGTCCAATGGGATGAACGGACCCGGATGTCTCAACTCGGCCAATAAGAGGCGGTAGTGTCACCTCTTTTTTACTTCACGGGTAGCGATAATTTATTTAAGATCCCGCAGTGTGCTGAGTCCTGATTCGCATGACATTGTTTTCTGAGCAGCTTTAATTGTCGTTCAAGTTGGCGTAGCTCATTAATTCGATTGCTTACACCTTCAATATGAGCATCAAGCAATTCATTTACTGCACCACAGTTTTCATCTGGTAAATCTTTTAAGCGAAGTAATTGACGAACTTCACTTAAGGTCATATCTAGCGAGCGGCAGTGGCGAATAAATGTAAGGCGTTGCAGGTGCTGATCCCCGTAGATTCGGAAGTTACCCTCAGATCGAGCCGGTTTTGCTAACAAACCCTCTTGCTCATAAAATCGAATAGTTTCCACTTGAATGCCTGTGGCTGTTGCTAGTTCACCAATTCTCATTTGACCTCCAAGTTTTTACATTTTTATTCTAATCCCTTGACTCTATAGTTACTATAGGGTGTTAAATGTTCTATGTCTTCATCATTTAGGTTTCCGCTATGAGCGAATGCAATACCTCCTGTAGTTGTTCTGCATCAACTCCTGTGACAAAGGCTTCTGAGATGCCGAGCAAGAATAAGGCCATCTATCGCATTGAAAATATGGACTGTCCAACTGAAGAGGCGCTTATTCGCAAAAAGCTAGCGAGTGTAAGCGGCATTGAGTCGCTGGACTTTAACTTAATGCAAAGGATGCTCACGGTTGGTCACAATCTCAACTCACTTGACGCTATCGAGTCCGCTTTGGGTTCAATTGGAATGCAGGCGGTGCTACAAAGTGGTGAGACTTCTACAAAGGGCGGCTCGATTGAGCCTATGCCTAAAACCAATTGGTGGCCATTAGCTGTTGCAGGTATCACTGCAACCTTGGCTGAAATCATGGAATTGCTGCAACTTGGTAATCAGTGGATTGTCATCACTCTAGTAATCGCCTCAATTGCTTCGGGGGGCCTGACCACTTATAAAAAGGGCTGGATTGCATTAAAGAATAGCAATCTCAATATCAATGCCTTAATGTCAATTGCAGTCACAGGCGCGATGGCGATTGGAAGTTGGCCAGAAGCCGCCATGGTGATGTTCTTATTTACTCTAGCTGAAGTAATTGAAGCCAAGTCATTAGATCGTGCTCGTAATGCGATTCGTGGCTTATTAGACCTCACCCCTGAAACCGCAACCGTTCAGCAAGCCGATGGCTCTTGGGTGCTAACGGATGTAAAGGCTATCGCTTTAGGTGCTTTAGTTCGAGTGCGTCCTGGAGAGCGAATAGCTTTAGACGGCATATTAATAAGTGGTAACTCGGCAGTAAATCAAGCGCCAATCACGGGTGAGAGCCTACCCGTCGATAAGATAGTTGGCGATGAGGTATTTGCAGGAACGATCAATCAGACGGGATCATTCGAATACAAAGTTACTGCAGAAGCGACTCATTCAACGCTAGCTCGAATTATTCATGCAGTTGAAGCAGCGCAAGGAAGTCGTGCGCCCACCCAGCGTTTTGTTGATCAATTCGCCAAGATCTATGCGCCAGCTATTTTTTTGCTTGCGGTGTTAGTCGCTGTTTTGCCTCCATTGTTAATGGCGCAGTCATGGCAGGAATGGATCTATAAAGCATTAGTCATGTTAGTGATTGCCTGCCCTTGTGCTTTGGTGATCTCAACACCTGTAACGATTGTGAGTGGCTTAGCAGCCGCTGCAAGAAAAGGCATCTTAATTAAAGGAGGTGCTTTTTTAGAAGCAGGACGGAGCATGAAGGTCTTAGCGCTCGATAAGACGGGGACGCTCACCTACGGGAAGCCTGCACAAACGGACTTTTTTGTATTAAGTGGCAATGACAAGTATATTCACGAAATTGCTATCAGTCTTGCGGCACGATCTGATCATCCCGTATCTCTAGCAATTGCCCATGCTAATCAAGAGCAAAAGAATGATTTAAAGACTGTGGATAGCTTTGAGGCGATTCTGGGTCGCGGAGTCAAAGGCGTTATTGAAGGTAATTTGTATTACCTTGGCAATCATCGACTGATTGAAGAATTGGGTTTGTGCTCTGATGATATTGAGAATCGTTTATTACCATTAGAGCAGCAAGGCAAAACGGCCGTATTGCTTACCAACCAAACAGAGGTTTTAGCCATTATTGCGGTAGCCGATACTGTTAGAGAAACAAGCAAGCAGGCTATTGATGAGCTTCACCAATTAGGCGTGACTACCATCATGCTCACTGGTGACAATCAGCACACCGCTAAGGCAATAGGTAAACAGGTGGGTGTCGATGAGATTATGGGTAATTTATTGCCTGAAGATAAGCTTAAAATAATTGACAGTCGCCTAAAAAAGGATCCCAATGTAAAGGTAGGCATGGTTGGAGATGGCATTAATGATGCCCCTGCTTTAGCAAGAGCAAGTATTGGATTTGCGATGGGGGCGGCTGGAACCGATACTGCGATAGAGACTGCTGATGTTGCGCTAATGGATGATGATTTACGCAAGATTGCTACCTTTATTCGGCTATCCAAATCAACCGCTCTAATTCTGACTCAAAACATTGTTCTTGCTCTAGGCATTAAGGCTATCTTCCTTGTGCTTACCTTTACAGGGCAAGCCACGATGTGGATGGCGGTATTTGCGGATATGGGTGCGAGCTTGCTAGTGGTGGCAAATGGATTGCGGTTATTAAGAAGCTAGGTGTTAGTTCATATCAAGCAGTTAACTCAAGGAGCACTAAAATGAAAAAGCTAGGATGGGTTGCGATTTTAAGTTTAGGTGTTTTACTAAGTGCGCCCGTTTTGGCGCAAACAGCAGGGGCGGGCACTAAAGCCTCACAGACACAACAAAAAAATGTTGATGTAGCGGAGTTTGATAAGCAAGCCGCTCAAATTCAAGAGAACTTTAAAAAGATGCAACAGCAGATGGATCAGATCCGTGCAACTCAAGATCCGCAAGAAAGGCAAAAGCTGATGCAGGCTCACTGGAGCACAATGCAGGGCAACATGAATATGATGCAAGGCATGTGGGGTTCGGGAATGATGGGTTGTTGTGGTGGTAACGGCGGCATGATGGGTGGACACATGATGGGTCCAATGATGGGCTGGAATGGTATGGGCCCTTATTACTCTAAATTAACACCTGAGCAGTTAAAGCAACGCCAATACATGATGGATCAATACATGGGTATGCAGCAGAACATGATGAACCAAATGATGCAGCAGAACTATATGTGGATGGATCGGTCAAGGTAGCAACTGGCTCGAGAATGGGGGGTGGCAGTTATCGCTTTGTAGCCCATTAGCAAAGGCTAATGCCATGTCGTTTAAAGCGACATGGCAGCTGTTAAAAGATTTCCAACCGTATTTCGTGGTTTTTTGGTGGGAAAAGCAGAATATCCCAAATGTAGCTAGAATCACAACATGCTTCGCGTTTGCCTACTTATCCTGTTAGTTGTCCTATTACCCATTCGCTCTTTTGCGTCTGAGAGTATGGGATTTAGTATGGCTCAGCCAACGCATTCCATGGAAATGATGGCTGATAGCGATGCCAGTCATTGCGAGATGATGCAAAGCTCTAGCAAGCAAGACCCTCAATCTGAGCAACATGACAAACCCACTTGTAATGCCTGCTCCTTGTGTATGGCATTTGCATTTGCGTTGCCATCCATAGCAATGAATTTTAAGCAACTCTCGTATCAATTTGCACAGCAAGAGCCATTATTCGTATATGGCGCACTCTTAGCTCTACCCATCAAGCCACCCATTTTGTAATCCCCCTAGCAGTAGTCCGTCCAAAATTTGGATGGAGTTGTTTATCTAATTAACTTTCCTTTGGGGGAAACATGAAAAAATTTGTATTTGGTATTTTATTTCTCATCACTTCACTGTCTTGGGCGGCGCCTGATTGGACCAAAGCGCAAATAGTCAAAGTAGAGCCTGAGCGTCATCGTATTGTGCTTAAGCATGAGCGGATTCAAAGCATTGATATGGATGCTATGACTATGCTTTTTGATACTGCGCCCAAGTTAAATCTTAAGGGCTATAAAGCAGGTGATCAGGTACGCTTTCAGGTCAAAATCAGTGATGGGGCGCTAGAAGTAGTTGCCCTGGAGAAGGCGCCATGAGGGTATGGCTTGTATTCATAGGCAGTCTTTTGCTCAGCCTTAGCGCTCAAGCCGCGCCAATGGGATTTAAGGATAGCTGGATGACGATGGGTGATTTTAGTAAAACCTTTCGAGAGCAAACAGCCAACTACGCCTTGACTCCTAGAGATGCTATTGGTGTGACTTCGACCTATATGCAAACGAATAACTATTCGCAAACTCAGCTTAATAATGAGCTCACCTACACTCGATTAGTTAAGCGTTGGAATATGCCAGAAGCACAAGCCAATATTTGGTTTATCGGCGGCGTTGGTGAGACTACAGGTAACTACTTTAGCGGCACTAAAGCTACGGTATCCCCTGGCATTCAGGCTGATTATGAGACTACTCGTTTGTATGCTTCAGCTAATGCTCGCATCTATGTGGCTGATGGCATTACCAATAATGTAGTTTCGGCAAGAGCTGGCTTTTCTTTCTATGAAGCGAACTACGATGAGACCCAACCATGGTTGATCGTGGAAGCTAGAAGAATGTCGATGGTATCAACCCAGTATGAAGTCACGCCTATGCTTCGGCTGATCCATAACCGTATTTTTGTAGAGGCAGGGGCGAACCTTCATGGCCAACCCCGCCTGAGCTTTATGTATGTCTACTAAATGAACTAACAAGGATTACAAAATGAAAAAGATTTTTATAGCAACGCTCTTAGCCCTCACTTTATCCCCAGCATTTGCTGTGACTAGCATGAAAGCAACAGTTAATGGCATGGTCTGCGCTTTTTGTGCTCAAGGCATTGAAAAACGGATTTCTAAAATGCCATCAACCAAGGCCGTCTATGTGGATCTCAAACAAAAGACCGTTGTTGTGGAGCCAAAAGAGGGTATGGCTTTAGATCAAAAAGCCATAATTGAGGAAGTCAAGGACGCAGGGTATGACATCGTCAAAGTAGAGTCAGTACCTAAAAGTGTTGCAGAACTCAAAGCAGAACTGGTGGCCAACAAATGATTCCTGAAAAAATGATTGCACCCAAAAGCAATCTCCTTACCAGCGTTGCTACGCTCTTTGCCAGTTCAAGCACTTTAATCTGTTGTGCAATACCAGCCTTATTGGTCGCTTTAGGAGCGGGTGCTACTTTATCCACATTTATCTCTATCTTTCCAAAGATCGTATGGATTAGTGAGCACAAGGTAGAAGTGTTTATTTTTGCGGGAGTGATGCTCTCTATTAGTGGTTATATGCAATGGCGCGGTAGATTTGCTCCATGTCCAACCGATCCCGTATTAAGAGATGCCTGTATGAGAACTCTTAAGGCTTCATTAATCGTTTATAGCCTGAGCTTATTGCTTTATTTAACCGGGGGTTGGTTTGCTTTTGTGCAACCACTGTTTTCAAGTTAAAAATAATAAGTCCATCATTCAAAAGTTCAAACCACCTTCGGGTGGTTTTTCTTTTTATGGCTGCTTTGGGTCGGCAGCAGTCAAAGCTCTTTATTAGAGCAGTATGTCTAAAGCCAGCAAGAAGCAGCTCATAGCAGGCGGTAAATCGTTTTAAACGTATTGCTATGTATTTTGGAATTCAAGCGCAGACAACTCTAACGAACGCGAATTCAAATATGTGATGGGTGCAAATCGTTTAAATGAATTGCTGAAAATTTAAAGCAACACAATGAAAGAGATGCTGTTTAAGTGCAGCTTTAAAACTATTAAATATTAATCTAATAATTTCACAAACTGCTTCTACATTCTCTTCTACACTTTGCTAAATTAACGTCTAAGCTATATTCTATATAGCCATAATAAGAGTTATTCTTCTCATAAGAAAGAAGCCCTAGGGGTCTTGTAGTTAAGACCTCAATAGATTCAAGAGGTTAGTAGTGAATTAGAGGGTATAAATTCACTACACACCGCTTACACACCGAAGCAAAAACCGAGGCGTGTAGTAAATGCGGTTTTTATGTGGTTTTGCAGTAAAAAAACACCAGCAGTAAGGTGTGTAGTAAATGTAAAGTTTTAGGGCCCATAGCTCAGTTGGTTAGAGCAGAGGACTCATAGCGAAAGTTGTGCCTTATGCGTGGAAACTGCATAAGGGATGGTGTCAAATTCGGAGAAAGCTAAAGGTAGAAATATCCAAGCTAACGCCGAGCCAAGCTTCAGTATGAAAGTGCTGTTGAAGGTGTAGAGACTAGACGGCACCCATCTAAGTTGAGCAATCAATATGATGAAGGCATAGTCCAGGGAGTAATGAAAATTACACAAACCGGAATCCTTTGGTCCCAGGTTCAAGTCCTGGTGGGCCCACCAATGAAATCAACGACTTAGGGAGAAATTCCTAAGTCGTTTTTCTTTCTGCGCCACTAGGTGTGTAAGCAATCTCCACATATCTTTCATGGTAACCCCAATAAACATATAGATCTGCAGTTGGAGCAATAAACTACTTGTGGATTGTGGTGACTGGGTATGGTTGAAAGGCTTTGGTCAATCGAAACAGCTGAATCTTTGCTAGGCTTGGGTAGAGTGGCCTGCTAATCATTTTTGATATACCGCCAGCAACAAGTGCACTTGCCATTAGACTGAGTACCAATCCATGCCCATCAACCATCTCCATTACGATAATGAAAGAAGTCATAGGTGCTTGCGTGACAGCAGCTAAAAATCCCGCCATTCCAATTGCGATAAGAATTTGAGCGCTAGGCAGAGTTAGAGCGGTAGAGATGGTGTTGCCAATTCCCGCACCAATAGCAAGAGATGGCGCAAAAATTCCAGCAGGCACTCCAGACCAGGTGCTAAGCCAGGTAGCTATGAATTTAAGGGGTACAAATAGATAAGAGGTGCTCTCTGATCCCGCAATGATTGACTGTGTGTGGGAATAGCCAGTTCCATAGGTCTCACCATTGCTGGCTATTCCTATGAGCGCCACAATGAGTCCGCATGCTCCAGCAAATATCAAGGGGGAGTTTGTTCGAAATTTTCCTAGTAAACCTCTGTTTACTCTAAGGGAAATAATCAATACTTTCGAAAACAATCCACCTAGGATGCCACTTACTAAAATCACTAATATGCAGGGTACGATAATGTTGAGACTAAATCCACCTGGCTGTATCACGCCAAAGTATGTGTAATTTCCATCGATTGAGATGCCCACTAAACCAGCTAATACTATTGACGCAATCATTAAGCCATTACTACGCTGTTCTAAAGATTTAGATAGCTCCTCAATGGCAAACATAACCCCACCCAGCGGGGTATTAAAGGCTGCAGCAATTCCTGCTGCACCACCAGCCATAATCAAAGATGCTTCAGAAATATTGGCTGCAGAGGGTAACCAGCGTTTTGCATTTCTCATGATCCCTGCAGCAATCTGTACTGAGGGGCCTTCTCGTCCAAGGGATAGGCCAGCTAGAAGTCCTGCTGAGGTAAGAAAAATTTTAACGATACTTAGCTTTAGTGAGACAAATAAGCCTCTATCTTCAGGTTTGCATTTAGAGTCTAATGCTGCGATCACTTGAGGAATCCCTGACCCTGCAGATCCTGGAGCAAATTTTCGGGTAAGGTAAACAATGACTATGGTGACTATTGGAGTCCAAAATAATGGAGCCCATCTATTGCGACCTTGAAGTGCTAAAAACCAATCAAAAGAAAATTCTGCTAACTTGGTAAATCCTACGATAGTGAGGCCTGCGACAGCTGCATAGCTTAAAACAATCGAGCGACCAGCCCATAGTTTCCAATTTAGAAATTCTTTCTTTAGTGTAACTAGAAATCTAGCGTAAATCATTTTTTCACCAATAGGAATTTCATTAAAACTTTATTGAATAAATAAGTTGTGATCAGCAATACAAGAACATCCAGAGCAATTGGATTGAAGGCTAAAGTGTAATCTCTAAGCCTCTCGCTAATAATCAGAATTGGTAAGATTATTGCAGGAGGATGCAAGCATTCGAGTAGAAGCATTAGGGAAAAGCAAGTTGCAAACGCAGCGATCATAACCCATTGGGCGTAATCAAATACATATACAAATGCAAAGCCTATAAGAGAGCATAAAAGATATGATTGAAGAATAACACCGGCTGAAGTCATAGATTTAGTAGGCATTGTAAATATCATCAATGCGCTAACGACGAACGGTACTAGCAATAGCAAATTTTCTTTACCTAACAAATGATTCAGTAGGTATAAAAGGCAGATCGTAATCGTGCTACCCAAGGTAATGACTAATTGCTGCGCAATAGAGAGCTGAGACGGCGGCGGCTTGAGCGCCTCATAAATTTTGGAGCACCAGCCTTTAAATTTATTCATGATTTATTTGATAGAACCATGAATTGCCCTGACAAAATCTGCCTGGGTTATCACGCCCACTAATTCGTGATGTTCGTTAGTAACTGGAAGGTGATGATGACCAGCACCTTCAAAAATCGCAACTAAATCAAGTGCATTACAGTTTGCGCTAATCACCTGAATATTTTTTTGCATGATTTGCTGAACTGCATTTGGGTAGGCGCCGGATGGCTTAACTGATGCCCTGTTAAAGCTGTGACGCATTAATCCTATAAGGCGCTGTCCAAAAGTTTTGTCAAAATTAACTGCGGCATACTTTAAAAAATCTTCTAAGGTGATAATTCCAACCACTTGATGATTTTTATCAACCACTGGTAGTAATTTAATATGGTTTTTTCTTAGCTTTGTCCAGGCTTCTTCCAAAGGCGTTGCCAATTCAACATAGATAGCAGGAGAGCTCATAATAGTAGGGCAAAGAATAGATCTTAATTTTCGTTGGTATGCATGTAATTCAACATCGCGAATAATATTTGCTAAGTCCCCTGGATTGATGTCGATGAATTCTTTGTACCTTGCTAAGACTTCATTAATTTCTTTGCTATTTCCGTCATCACCCGCAGATAATTTTGTGGTGATTGGCACCTGATGTGGGTATGTCTTTCCAGTGGCCCTGTTGTAGGCAACACCTGCTAAGACTAGCAATAAGGAGTCTATAAAAACTGGAAATAATGCGAATCTGTAGCTAATAATATGACCGAGAACAGCGCTTAAGGCAGTTGCTGCAGCCGGGGCATGGAGGCAGTTAAGAAAAAGCATTCCTAGTATTGAGACGCCAATCGCTACGGGAACACCAATTCTAGGATCTGGAATCCAACTGGCGCATGTCACACCAACAATCGCAGCAACTAAATTGCCACCTATTACTGCTTTGGGCTGAGCCATAGGGCTTGAGGGGAGCACAAAGATAAGTAGTGCGCTGGCCCCAAGCGAGGCCATAGCCCAATCATTAACTTGGGTAAATTCACCAATAAATTTACCGAGAAAGGCCACAAATGCCCCGCCAATCACTCCTCCAATTGCAGATCGCCAGTGTTCGGAAGATGGCACAGGTATTTGATTTTTATTGAAGAATTGCCAAATCGGTTTCATTTCATCCAAAATTGAGGTGAGAGGGTAATATATGAAGCATTATCCATATTCCTTGCGGGTATAGAATCGCGTACATGGTTTTAAGTAAAAAGACCCTCATTATTGGCTTATGCCTTTTACTGATCGCATTCAGGGCGGCAGCTGGGAACATTTTTATTCAGAGTGCGGTGGAAAGAGCCCACCTCCAGGTTAATAGTTGTTCGAGTTTGGGTGCTGAGCATGCCTTGACCCAACAAGATTCTACTGACGACAAGCAGCCTGTAAGCGCCATGTATGTGATGTACCATGTTACCGCCAACGTGAGTGATACTCAAATTCTCATACCAGCTCAAGCTGAGTCAGTTATTGCTTACGGCATGCGAGGCGATAGACTGTATTTCGACAATATCCCAGACTCTGCATTTAAACCCCCAAAACACACCCTCTAATTTCTATAGGGGGTGGGGCTTTGATTATTCCCCATCGAAATTGTTTTTATCTGAACCTGCTTTCAGATATTTTGGGAATTTCTGCAATGTCAAAGTTATACAAATTATTATTCGCCATTTCCCTTATCGGGCTCATTTCTGCCTGTAGTAGCGTCAAATTAGATGATGTCAATAGCGTCGCCACTGTAAATGCTGGTGGCTCCATGACCTACGATCCAATTGGCGATCCAAAGTCTAGTGTTTATGGCAAACGTTCAATCTATTTTGTGTTTGATAGCTATGCTATTGATCCAAAATATGCATCCACAATTTCAGCGCATGCCTCTTACTTGAAGGCATTTCAAAAGCAAAAAGCCTCGGTAATTATTCAGGGGAATACCGATGACCGCGGAACTGCTGAATATAACTTGGCACTTGGGCAACGACGATCTGAAGCCATTAAAAGGGCTTTAGTGAGTCAAGGCGTTAGCGAATCTCAATTAGAGGCCGTGAGCTTTGGCAAAGAGAAACCTGAAAATCCAGCACAAACCGAAGCGGCTTATGAAGAAAACCGTCGAGCTGACATCGTTTATCACTAAATATTCACACGATCCATTATTTGGAAAACATTATGAAAAACTTTTTTAGAGTAGTTTGTCTTTCAACTTTGGTGTTGGCAGGCTGTGCAAATAACAAGCCTACCAGCACTGAGTTAACACCAGAGAACAAGGCTGAGATTCAAGAGCAAGTTAAGACCGTTCAGAAAAAAATGTCTGCCTGTGTAGCGGGGGTTAATAAAACAGATGATACGAAATATGTTGATGCCAACATTATTGTTATTTCGACTAACAACCCAAATGCGAACAAGTTATTCAATTCAGCCGACTTCATCAGCGATGAGCAGGCTGTTGAGCTGAAAAAATTCAAGGAAGCAACTATGCAATGCCGTCCAATTGCTAAAGAGCTGCCAAAGCCAGAATTGGTGGCAGTTTATGAGTATTACAACTCTAAAGTAGATGATGTTTATAACGATCTAGTTAATAAAAGAATCACGATTGGTGTTGCTAATCAAGAGAGGCAAATGCGATTGCACTATACCAACGACAAGTGGGCTCAAGCCATGAAGACTTACCAGGGAGGTTAACTCATGGGCGCTAGATATAGATTTGTTTGCCCCTCTTGTAAGTTTGACTGTATCTGCTCAATTGGTAGAGAAAGAACTGGTAGCTATTTAAGCGTACCCATGATTTGTCGCCAATGTAAGGATGTTGCGGAATATAAGGTCACCGATCCTTTGAGTCTATCAAGTTCCTATCTCGGTGATCTCTCTTGTAGGGTCTGTCACTCTAGCGAGTATTTAGATGAGTGGGATGGAATTACGTGCCCGCAATGCCAAAAACCGATGCGGGCCATAGGCGCTGATGTCGATGCTAAAAAGTCAGACGAGGATTTTGGTTTTGGGCGTAGAGGTCGATTATGAATATAGACTCAGTTGAACTGAAAAATAATCATATTGGAATGAGCTTTGCTCGTATTCCTGCTGGAAGTTTTTTGATGGGTAGTAACGAGTCGGAGGATTCTCTGAGAAAAGATTTCCCTCAGTATGATTCTGCGCGACTCTCAGCATTTGATGATGAGAGCCCCTTACATAAGGTCATAATTTCCAAGCGATTTTGGATGGGCCAGTATCCAGTTACCGTTGGTCAGTTTGAGTTATTTTTAGTCAATTCAGGATATATGCCTGAATCGATCCGAGATGGTACTGGGGGTTATGGATTTAATCCACTTGATGTCAACACAAAAACCATAAACGACGAAGTTTTTGAAGGCCGCAATAGCTGTTATGCGTGGGATAAAACTGGATTTACTCAAGAGGATGATTTTCCGGTAGTGAACATTACTTGGAATGACGCTAATGCTATGGCTGGGTGGTTAAGTGAAAAAGAGGACAAGAGGTATCGATTGCCAACAGAAGCTGAGTGGGAATATGCCTGTAGAGCTAGAACGAGTAGTAGATACTTTACTGGTGACAATCCAAGTTCACTTTTCTCACATGCAAAAGTATTTGATTTGGATACCGCAAGGATTTGGTCGCAATGGCAACAATATGCTCTTGACCATTACAGTCATTATGAATTTGCGGCGCCTGTTGGTAGATTTCTTCCTAACCCATTTGGCCTATATGACATGATTGGTAACGTATGGGAGTGGTGCTCTGATTGGTATGCAGAAAATTATTATCAAGAATCACCAACGATTGATCCACAAGGGCCCAAAGACGGCGAAGCAAAAGTCAGGCGTGGCGGATCATGGCACACATGGCCTTTGTACTGCAGGTCCTCTTTTAGAAATGTGAATACACCAGACTCAAGATATATATTGCAGGGGATGCGCTTAGTGTTGGAGGAATGAAACGTCCTTTAAAAGGACGTTTCATGCATAGGGTGCCCCAATCACCATAAGGAGTCGTCATCCTTGTGTCAGTCAAATCCTCGCTAGGCCGCCAAACTCAAATGTACTCCTTGGGTGGGTCAAAATAACTCAACCAAATCAACCCCATACAGACACCCAGGAAAGTTCTGCGCACAAAGTTTGCCTATGGTGGGGCGAACCTCTTAAGCCTTATCTAAAGTAACACCTACTAAATTCATCCAAAAACTACTTTGGAGCAACGAAGTGTTAGATGGTTTTTCCAAAATCCTTTGGTTTTGAAAACCAAAGAGTGCGCTAGCATTTCTTGTAGTCTAGTTAATCTAGTCACACAAATACTCGCACACCGATAACCAAGCGACGTAAGCTCTTGAAATCCTAATGGTTTTCTTTGGATATCTGCTCTCATAAGAAAGAAGCCCTAGGGGTCTTGTAACAAAGACCTCAATAGATTCAAGAGGTTAGTAGTGAATTAGAGGGTATAAATTCACTACACACCGCTTACACACCAAAGCAAAAACCGAGGTGTGTAGTAAATGCGGTTTTAGTGTGGTTTTGAAGTGGTAAACACCAGCAGTAAGGTGTGTAGTAAATGTAAAGTTTTAGGGCCCATAGCTCAGTTGGTTAGAGCAGAGGACTCATAGCGAAAGTTGTGCCTTATGTCGGGAAACTGCATAAGGGATGGTGTCAAATTCGGAGAAAGCTAAAGGTAGAAATATCCAAGCTAACGCCGAGCCAAGCTTCAGTATGAAAGTGCTGTTGAAGGTGTAGAGACTAGACGGCACCCATCTAAGTTGAGCAATCAATATGATGAAGGCATAGTCCAGGGAGTAATGAAAATTACACAAACCGGAATCCTTTGGTCCCAGGTTCAAGTCCTGGTGGGCCCACCAGAAATGAAAATACCAGCCTTCGGGTTGGTATTTTTTTAGCCTTTGTGATATTTCCAAATTAATTTCATTGGCATCTGCTATAGTTTTTGAAGCCAATCAAACACATAGAGCTCATGAAAAAAACCACAGCATTTCTCATCGCATTTTTAGTCGTTTCTTCAAGCGTGATTTATGCAGCAGAAATTAAGGTTGCTGCTGTTGAATTTAACCCAACTCCAAAAGATGTGGATGGCAATGTTCAGAGGATAGTAAAGGCGGTTACTGATGCTTCGGTCAATGGCGCAAAACTAATGGTGTTGCCGGAATTCTCAGTCACGGGATTTGGATTTTCGCCTACTAACCCAAATGATTTAGATACGATTCCTGGAAGAGCTACTGCAGCACTTGAGAGGGTGACACGCAAATACAACAACTATGTGGTGGTTGGAATGTATGAGCGCGATACGATAACCGGAGTTATTCATAACTCAGCTGCTTTGGTGGGACCCAAAGGACTTGTTGGAAAGTATCGAAAAAATCAGCTACCCGAAGGTGACTATGACACTGCTGCACCAGGAAATCTCGGCTTTCCAGTATTCAATACTGATATTGGCAAGATAGCCATCCTCATCTGTTTTGATGATAGCCGACTGCAATCATTACTCATTCCTAGTCTGCGCGGAGCTGACATATTGGCTATGCCGATTGGGTCAGACATGATGCCTAAATTCGAAAAAATGAGTAATGGCAATCATTCGACTATTTCCAATATTGCTGTTTTGGCAGGTTGGACAGGAATGAATGTGGTTGCTAGCAATCAAACAGGTTTGATTAGCTTTCCTGCCATGGGTTTAGTGGATCAGTTCACTGGGGGTTCTACGATTTGGGACAACAATGGCAAGCAACTTAGCCAATCAAAGGTATCCACATGGACCAAGCCCCTGCCACCCGAAACGATTTATGCAACGATTGATGCAGATAAAAAGAGTGAACAAAAAGCATTTTGGCTAAAACATCGTCGTCCTGAGTTATATCAAGTCTATAACCTCTATAAAGCGCCTGTCGATCCAGCTGCTAACAATACTCAAAATCAGATTTCAGCACTCTTAGTTCAGTATGACCCTAGTAATGGTAATGTTGAAGCAAATGCCAAGAAAGTAGATTCATTAATTGAGAAGAACCAAAACGTATTTAATCTAGCTGTATTGCCTTTTAATTCCTTCTTGGGAAATGTAAAGTTGAATAAAACTAATATTCAACAATATGCAGAACCGTTGAATGGCAAAAGCTATGCCCTGGCTTCTGACATGGCAAAAAAATATAAGACTTATCTCTTGTTCTCCATGCCTGAAGTGAGCGATGGAAAATATTACGAGACCGCCATTCTGTTTGATTTCAATGGAAAACAGGCTGGCGTCTATCGTAAGACCCATTTAAATGATGCAGAGCAGTCTTGGGCAACTGCCGGCAATAATCTTCCAGTATTTGCTACCAATGAGTTAGGAAGGGTTGCCGTTGTGTTAGACGATGAAGTACGAATTCCTGAGTTGACCGAGGTGTATGCATTAAATCGGGCAGACTTGATTCTGGTGCCAACAGCATATGATGGAAAACAGTATGGCAGTCCGGTGAATATTCCTAAAGGTTTGGTGCCTGATGCCAGTAATCGCGGCATGAACATTTGGTTTGATATGGCCAAGTATTCTCAAGCCTATACCTTGGTGGCTAATTATCGACAGGATTCGGATAAAGAGTTTGTACGAAGTGCTGTCTACTCATTAGTACCAGAGGAGGGTTACTATCCTCCAAACATTGCGCCCAATAAAGAAACTGCTCATCAGGTCATGTTTACTACGCATGCTAATAATACATTCTGGATTAATCAGCAGAGTTTAGTGGTTGGAAGGCGCTATGATCTTGCTACCCCTTTAACTTTAGATATGCAAGGCGATTGCTTTAAGGAGTGGCAAGCTAATTCAGCTAGAGTGGGATTGTGCAAGGGAAATTGAGGTGGTTGCTCCCTGCACTATTAATTGCCAACCTTACTGACTATACGTAGGCCGCATTCTGTGGAGTTCTATCCTAGCCTTCTGTCCTCATAATCCTTTGGTCCCAGGTTCAAGTCCTGGTGGGCCCACCAGAAATGAAAATACCAACCTTCGGGTTGGTATTTTTTTGTAGCGTTACTTTAAGTAACGCTTGTCTCTGGAGGTATTCAGTAGATTAAAATGACTTATGACTGAGATTATCCAAGCTGTCGTGCGCTTACTCCAATGAATCAAATGAAAAAGATAGTGTCTCGAAGCAGTGGCAAGAGCACTAACTCATGGTGTTGCTTTGCTTGTATAAAAAGAAAGCAAGCTGCCTTAAAGGCTGCAAAAGAGAGGGCCAGATAGTACCCAAAGTTATTGCATAATTCGAACATTATTTTCCCCAAGATCTAGTTCGCACGTTCGAATCATGCTGGGCAGGTTAAATTTCTCCAAAACCTATTTCTAAAGTGCCTGGGTTCATACATGCGTCAAGTTCACAATATAGTCATATTCTGTGCCAACGCCCGGGCCTAACCCACAATTAATTTAATGGGCCTGTCTGGGTAAGTTTGGGGATATGCATTGCTGGCAACAAGCAGGTATTGAAACTATTTCTACAAAATGTCCATGACATCAAATGCCATCTACCTCTATACCGCGATCTTTGACTAATTTTTTCCATTTAGCCGCGTCCTTATCAATGAATGCGGTAAATTGCTGTGGCGTCATGGGTAGCACTGTTAATGTCTCGGACTCAAATTTGGCAACCACTTGAGGATCTCTAAGAACACGATTGATTTGGGCATTCATCGTATTGACAATATAAGCAGGGATGCCTGCAGGCCCAGAAATCCCATACCACTGTAGACTAGAAAACTCTGGCATACCAAGTTCAGTAAAGGTGGGCACAGTAGGTATTTGAGGCATACGAGCATGAGAGCTAACAGCCAAAGCCTTTAGGCGGTCGGCCTTAATAAACTGCAAGGCTGCTATCAGCCCCGGAAAGGCGATATCTGTTCGTCCAGCCATAACATCAACCATCGCTGGACCAATGCCGCGATAAGGTACATGCAAAAATGGAATGCCGGTAGCGACACTTAACTGCTCAACCAGCAGATGAGATGAAGTGCCAGGACCTGCAGAGCCATAAGTTGCCGGTTTATTTCGCTTCTTTAACTCAGTTAACAAAGCATCTAGAGATGTTACTTTGCTGAGTTCTGGACCAACCACCAAAACATTGGGAGAGCCGCCTACCATTCCTATGTGCGTGAAATCTTTCATCGTGTCATACGGAAGATTTCGAACAGCGGGATTAGTGCCGTGCGTACTAATATTGACAATCATGAATGTCTGACCATCAGGAGCAGCGCGCGCAGTAGTTAGGCTTGCGATGGTTCCTCCCCCGCCACCAATATTTTCTGCAATGAAGGGGGTGCCCATTGCTTGAGATAGCTTATCAGCTATTGTTCGAGCAATCAGGTCTAAGCCACCCCCAGGTTGCGCTGGAATAATAATTTTTACCGGCTTTCCCGTAGGCCAAACTTCTTTAGCCCGCACGCCGCTTTGCCCGACCAGCATCAGACCAACACCGCCAAATCCCACTTGCAATAAGGATCTACGAGTCTTAGAAATAAGCCTCATTTTGAGCTCTTGTCGGACGATGAAAGGATTAGGCTAATACCTTTCCATGTACACCAGCACTTAGTGTTTTTGCTTCCCAGCGCTCCATAGGAACGACCTCAGCAACTGGGCCTCCTGGTGAGCGAAATTTCACTGGCAAATGTCCTGGCTCAGTCAAGATCTCGCCACCATTTGCCTTGATTTCTTTAATGAAAGCATCCAAATCTTCCACTTCCATTCCAATGTGGTGAATACATGGGGCTGGACCAGCAAAATCAGCTTCATCTGCATTTTGTGTTTCATAGTGAATTAAAGTTAAATCCATATATCCATCAGTCATGTGGCAAGAAATGTGATCGCCATGCTTGCCTTTTCGAAGAACGGTATTGACATGCTTATATCCAAATACAGTCTCATGAAACTTTCTAGATTCATCGATATTCAGAACGCGCATTGCAATGTGTTTAATTAAATTGGACATGACATTTTCCTTTGGGCAGTAGTTAGAAGCTTGTTGCGAGACGCTATAGATAATTGGGTTGTTGGATTCATTCATATTAATCATATATATGATTAATATGAATGTCAAGGATAGACCCAAATTCAAGTAAAATAGGCTAAAACGCGCAAAGGATCGTCATTTATGAGTAAGCGTAGCGGCATAGATCAACCTCTCTATAACTCTGTCAGAAGCCTAATCTTGACCAAACTCAGAGCCAGAGAGTGGTTACCTGGGACCAAAATTCCAACGGAACCTGAATTGGCTAAGCTGTTCGATGTAAGCGTTGGGACCGTAAGAAAAGCAGTGGAAGATCTCGTCTCAGAAAAAGTACTCATTAGGCGAGCTCGCATCGGAACCACAGTTGCCACCCATGAGCAACAAAATCAATTCAGCACTTTCTTTAATTTTTTAGCTCGTAAAAATAGTGAGATGGTCATTGAGCAAAAGCTCCTATCTTTTCAGAAAGTATTGGCGGATAGTGCTTTAGCAACTATTCTTAAGGTGCGCGAAGGCGATCCACTGATCATGATTGATAACTTGCGCATCATCAATGGTCATCCCGCTATGTATGACCGCATTTGGCTCCCGCAAAAGAAATTTTCAAAACTTACACAGAAGGGTTTTGAAACCAGAAGTGGATCCATCTATTCACTCTATCAATCACAATTTATGATGACCATTGTCAGAATTCATGAGCAGGTTGAAGCGATTAAAACTCCGGGATTTGTCATGCAAGAATTGGAGCTCAAGAAGAATGAGCCCGTTTTACAAATTAGTCGCTATGCCTATACCTATGGGAATGACATCGTGGAATATCGAAATCGCTATGTCAATACAACTTTTAGTCTATATCTTAATGAGATTGGATTGAAAGAGTGAGAGGCCTTGTAGGAAATATGCTAAGCGGTGGCAAGGTTAGAGATAAATTAGTTGTAAATGCCTTTTGTTTTCCGAGCAAGAATCTGGTTGGTTGAATAGTGGTTGGGACGGCCGTAAGGGCTGTAAATATCAAATCATAAAAAATTACTTCTAGCTAAATATCGCATATTCAATAACCATAATTCGTAGATATCTGCTTTGGGTCTATAACGCTCACCAACCATAAGTAAAAACAGTTTGGAGCAACGAAGTGTGAAATGGTTGTTCCAAAATTCCTGTGGTTTCGAAAACCAAAGAGTGAGATAGTGTTTGCTGTGATCTTATTAATCTAGTCACACAAAAGCTCACACACCGATAAACAGGCGCTGTAACCTCTTGAAATCCTAGTGGTTTTCTTTGGATGTCTGCTCTCATAATCCTTTGGTCCCAGGTTCAAGTCCTGGTGGGCCCACCAATGAAATCAACGACTTAGGGAGAAATTCCTAAGTCGTTTTTCTATTTGTGCCACTGAGTGTGTAAGCAATCTCCATACTTCTTCCACTGCAACCCCTATAGATATATAGGTCTGCCATTGGAGCAATGAACTACTTGTAGATTGTGGTATTCAATATTTAAGGCCTGCTTACGGCCGAGGCTGTGTAAAAACCCAAAATACTTCCATTGATTTAGATTTAAAGCGTGTACACGGGTTTTGGCCTTAAATCAAACGCTTCTGGTTGAGCCAACAATTCTGTTTTGGTAATTTGTGATTTTTTAGTAACGCCTCGTAGAGGCGTTACTCAGGCCTGTTTATTACGGATTGAGTAAGGCTTTCGCCTTATGTCGCCATCGCCTTCATCAGATTGCTACTGCCCATGATCTTCATGACCCGTTTGAGGTTGTAAGCCAGGATATGCAGACTCATTTCTGTACTCACATGCTCTTTGGTTTTGGTGAGGAAGTGAGTGGGCCCCCATCCAACTCTTTAAGGTTCCAAAGGTATGCTCAATGGTGCATCTTCGGATCTTCATGGCATCAGGCATGGCTTCTAGATTGGTTTGCATCTGATCTAGT
>NZ_LZMQ01000002.1:0-82061 GCF_001870365.1 Polynucleobacter sp. QLW-P1DATA-2
GCTAATCGAACCATCGACTTTAATGTTGCCATGGTCAGTCAACATTGCGACATTACCAGCCTGCGCTCCTGATACATCAATCGCTCCCGAGTTGGTGACTGAGCTCACCGCCGTTGCCGCCACATCATTAAGCGCAGATGCTTGCATAAACACTTGCCCGCCCTCGGCCACAATCGTACCGGTACTCGAGTTGGTCACTGCTGTGTTGATCGCCGCTGGAGAGAGCTCTAATTTAATCTTGCCACTGCTAGACAAAGGCACAGTAATCGCTTCGGCTGCACCTAAATAGGCAGCGCCTTGTGGGGCGATGATCTTACCGTTGTTGGTGACTTGCGCGCCAAGGAGAGCTACATAACCACCGCTAGATGATTGCAAGGTACCGTCATTGGTGATGGCGCCAGTAGCACCATCACGAGTGTAGCGATAGTTGCCGGCCAAAAAGTCTGCATCGGTAATGCCTAGAGTAGAAGCGGTAAAGGATGAAGCGCTCACAGAGCCATCTTTACCAAAGACAATACCATTTGGGTTAACCAAGATGACTTGGCCATTGGAAGTTAACTGTCCAAAGATTTGGGAGGCATTGTTGCCAGTCACCCGATCAAGTTGAACACTGTTTGCACTAGGTTGATTGATGACTACTTTGGCGTTGGCGCCAATGTTAAAAGAGTTCCAGTTCACAATCGCTTGATTGGTGGTCTGGTTCACGGTGAGCGTATTGCCTGATTGACTAATAGCGACCTGACCAGCGGCAACCGTGCCACCTGTAGGCAGGGCATTTAAAGCAGGGGCGGCAAATGCAGAGCTATACCCAGCTAAAGCAATTAATGCGGCAAACGAGCAAAGAGACAACCTAGCAACATAAGAAATATGGGAAACGATGCCTCGTTTAGATTGATTTTTTGCTCCAGAATGAGAGACGCTAGACGCGTTCTCCCCCACCGCAATAATCTTATTGCGGTGCTTAGAAAATATGAGTTTGTAGCAATTTTTATTCATAATAGGCTTAGACGCTATTATCCTAAAAACGACGCTCTGAATTGTTAAATATTACAAAAATTTGAGTAAATTCAGCCTCTTAAGGAACAATTTTGTTAAAAAGAGACTCTTATGGGTATGGTTTAGCTTGCGGTCTTATGAAGGTGTACACCTAAAAGCTAATATTAAAATCGATTTTGAAGGGATGTGCCGTGAGTGAAAAGACCAATGATTTACCTATGCAAGCAATCGAAGAGAGGGCTTCCGACCCCTCAAAAGAGACCCTCCAGGGGCGCAGCATCTTCCTGGTGGAAACAACCGCTTCTGGAATAGCGGTACAAACTTCTTTCATGACAGAAGACGGCAAGCTTTTGCAATTGCCCGCCATTTTTCCTGATATTCAGTATGCGTTGACACAAATTGATGAACTGCGCAACCTTGTAATTCAGCATTTTACTAAAGCGGCGCAAATAGGCGCGCAAATAATAGCCAAACAGGCGGCTGACGATTTAGAACATCCCAAACAAAACGATTAATTGCAGCGAACCGCCTCACTAATGAGAGACGGGCAACTGTAAAGTAATTTTGGCAAATCCCCCAGGATCAACAGGAAAATGACGCTCTATTTGTCCATGATGTCGAATAATGACTCGATCGATAAAGTTTGTGCCAAGACCAAAACCTTTATGCTCAGTTTCGACTTGAGTTAGGTCGTGTGGCTGATCAACAATATTTGTAAACTCACATCTAAGCATTTGTAATTTATGGTCTGTCCCACCGAGGGATATTCGTACGACAATTTCTGTGGCAGGACGCCCATGACGAATTGCATTAACCAAAAGATTGATGAGTACTCTTTCCATCAAACGAGTTTGGGTCTGCACAAAAATACCCGCATCCCTCTCATCAACACGAATAGTCATCTGGCGCTCTTGCGCTAAATCTCTCACTTCATAAATTGCTTGATCTAATAAAGCCTCAAATAGGACTGTCGAGAGCGCGTACTTAGACTCATCAGCCCAAATTGATAAGATAAAATCATCCATCATCGAAAGAAGTCGTCTTGAGTGAGATGAGATATCTAGCAAGTACTTGGACCCCTCCTCATGCAAGGAATTGTGTGCAACTATTTTGCGACATAAGGTCAGAATAGAGGCCACCGGTGTACGCATATCATGCGAAAGTAGTTGCAAAGTGCGATCTCTTTGCGCCTGAAATTGCAACAACTGCGTTACCTCTACAAACATAATAATGGCCAGAGAATTACTGGGCTCAAAATGAATTTCCACGCGGTGTACCATGTACTCTTTAGTGAGACCATCAACCCCTTTAAGATGCAAATATTTTTCTCCTGGCGGTAAGCTTAATAAGCCTTCGAGGTATTTAAGCGAGCACCCGAGATGATGTAGCAAGACATCAATCGTTACATCATTTCTGAAATATTCTTTTGGGAATAAAGACCGAAACCTCTTATTGACTAATAATAATTTTCCGCCTGCATCAAGAACAAACATCGCCTCAGGCAATTCGTTGATAATTTTTTCAAAACTATCTAGACGATTTTTTGCCATTAGGATCGCTTTATCCAAAATGCTCGAATACTGCAGTACCGCATCCTGCACTAGGTAATGCTCATGCTGTGTTTTTTGGGGCACCATTTCTATCAACTGCATCTCTTTAGCCCGCTCTCGCATAAAGAGAATTACCATATTCATACGTCGCCACGCCCATATTGGCTTGACCACTAAAACGGCCACTACCAGCGGCATTGGATCTAGCCAATAATTCAATTTCAACAAAAGAAAGATGCTAGCAAGGAGCGCAGATATCGCTACACTAAGAGTGAGAATAATTTCTGTTGATGGGGCAAGCAACAAAATGCTCACCAAAATCGTCAGTAGCCCAGCCGCGTAAACACAAAACTGCACCCAAGGGGTAGCCTGTGTAATTAAACTGTTCTGTAAAAGGTCATTTAAAAGACTTGCTTGAAATAAAACGCCTGGGGTGCCTGACTTTTGCCTGCCAGCATAGATTGAAGGGTAATGATCACCTAAGCTAGGGGCTGTTGAGCCAACTAAGACGTAAGCATCTTTAAAAATCGATAGTGGGTAATTTTTTTGAAGGGCGTCTGAAATCGAGATCGTTGTGAAGCCAATTTCAGGGCGAATCAAACTAAATCGCGAATAATGATCTCCATGATTATTAATGAGGTCTTGACGTCCTGACATGGCAACCGAAAAATGCGGAATGCCCGACTCCATTAGATTACTTCCACGTATAAATCCATCTTCATCAAAACTAACATTGACGTGCGATATGGTTGCCGTTGATTTAGCAATTGTTAGCGGCGGCGAGCTGACTACAACCTCACCTTTTTTTTCGTCAAAATGAAGCTCGGCAGGCAAAACGGACTTATGTCGCGAGATTTGTCGCGCAAACTCCAGGTCATGAATAGTGGGATCGATCATTAATATATCAAACCCAATAGCTTTCGGATAATTCCCAGTGTCTGCTAACTCTTGAAGAAAGCGAGCATACAAATTGCGGGGTAATGGCCAACCACCTAATTGACTTAAGCTTCGGTCATCAATAGCGACAATAATAATTTTATTATTTGGTGCCTGCACCCTCATACGCTGAACCCCATCAAAAAAGATGTTGCCCAAGGGGGTAAAAATATTCAACGCAACAGCCAATGCCAAAGCAACTATTGCGATAAATGTTAAGCCGCACCACTCACCAAAGAAGCGCCGATCATCTGCGCGATTGAGCTTAATGATGTGAGGTTTTATGGGCCAGATATTTATTCGCATTGGCCTTTAGTTTTGAGTAGCGGCTATTAATTCAAATCGACCATCTTGTCTCGTAGATAAGTTGTTGCCCACACTTGACTTAATCTCCCAGCGATAATTACCAACCGGCAATCCCTTAACTAACAGCACCTTTAGCTCCCTCGAAGGTTTATAGGCCTTCAATATTTCTACCGCTTGACCGTTTGGGGCAGCCTCAACCAGAGTTATGACTGGCTCTCGTAAACCAGTCAAATCAAACAATACACTGCATCGCTTTATATCTGCGCCACCACTCTGATCAACGCAAATACCAAAAACACTTTCATCCCCCATTAAACCGCTGGCAGTTTGTGCAGACCAAGTAAGCATTTTTGCAGTTGACCCCAATTGGGTGGCCAAAAATAATGGCTCCTTCCGCTGGACTGAATCTTCCTCACTTACGAGATTGGCCGCCTGACTTTCCCTTAAGTAATATCTGTGAGAATTTGAGCTTCCTTGAAATACAAATAGATGCCATCCCAAAACCTGCTGAGCCTGTACCGATAAAAATTTTACCGGCGTAGGCAAGTCCTCGACCTTATCGGCCAAACCATCTTTTGGTATGACAACCCCTTTTTGCGCCGATACTCCCGCCTCTTCAATGTCAGCAACGCCTCTTGTTCCAACCAAACCAGAGCTCACCTCAACCTTACCAGCGCCGCTGGATCGATCAAACCCAACTCGGAACTCGGTGCCACGGACACCGGCAACAGAAGTTGGTGTATTGACACCAAAAGGCGCATCCCCGCTCTGACGCTTAGGAACCTTCACTTCGACACGCCCATCCAATAAATTAAGCTGTACTTCAGGTGATTTTTCAAGAGTACTTTTTCGTAACATGCCAATCTTGATGCTACCCCCTGAAGGCATGCGTAAGATAGAGCGATCCTCAAATTGCAAAGAAAGGGCGCATTGGGGAGGCACTGTGATGACATCGCCCTGATCAATAGTGCTGCCTAACTTTAGAGCTACGGCTTCATTAGCCCTCAAAATTGGCTCCGCGCATTTTGCATACACAACCACGGCTCTAGAGCGGTGATACCGGATCAATGAGCGAGGAATGAAGATGGTTTGCCCCGCCAGAATTTCATTCTTATTAATCCCCACATTGGCCGCTATTAGCTCTGGTAGCGCATCCTGAATTAAGTGCCTATCCAATATCAACTGGAGCGTATCTCCTTGCTGGACTTTATAGACCAGAGGCTTTGGCTCGGAATGGGCGGTTGGCTGCGCAACTATGAAAGTCGACCAAGCAAATATGCCGGTCGACACGAAAATACGCAGTAATACGAGGAAATTTTCTGTCGGCACAGCCAAAGAATTACTCTTCAGGAAAGGTTTGCATAAGCCTATAGCCGTAACCATAAACCGCCACCAACCTAGCCCTGCTTCCGGTTGCACCAATATGCAGCTTTTTTCTAATCCAGGCAATATGGACATCAAGCGTCCTAGATAATTCAGAGCCAGTAGATCCCCATACCTCTATTAATAATCGGTTGCGTGAAAGCGGACGATCTAATTCTGAGAATAAAAAGGAGGCTAGAGCAAACTCCTTCTCCGTTAGCGCAACGTCTTGATCATCGAATCTAACAAGATTAGCGGTTGGATGAAATCTGTAACCCAAGATCTCTTTTTCGCGACCAACCACCGGAGCATTTGTCTTTTGCGTTCGTCTTTGCACAGAACAAATACGAGCCAAAAACTCCCTAAGTCGAATCGGCTTAATACAATAATCATCAGCGCCAGCCTCAAGCGCAGCGACAATTTCACTCTCATCGTCTGTGCTAGTAAGAAATACAATAGGCTCAGTCATAGCAAGGTTTTTACGCATACGACTCAGCACGTCAAACCCATTTATTTTTGGAACATTCCAATCCAAAATAAATAGATCAAATGTTTCTCTAGGCAGAGCTCTTAGCAAAGACTCGCCATCAGTAAAAATCTTGGCTATGTGTCCATTTTTTTCAAGGCAATCTTTAACCTCTTCCGCTAAAGTGGCCTCGTCCTCTAATATTGCAACGCGCATATGTAATCGAGCCTACCTGAATTTTAAATGCCATCTTCTGTCTTGAGGGCTATGGGTGAATTTTAACCCTAGAATTCATCCATTCATCGCATTAATAAACGCTTTGTGCGCCATTGAAAGCCATCTTATTACTGCTAATCTTCGCCAGGCCCGATGGATCTCCATAATTAACAATATTTAACATTGTTTTGACTGGAACCTAATTAGGATTGAACTTCATATTAAGCGCTAAAGAAAGCGGATGCTTTTCCTTTCGTTCAAGTGAAATAATTCTGCGTAGCAGACTCGGATTAGACGCAGCGAGTATTTAGGCTTAATATGAAACTGTATTGGTACTCGTATGGGATTAAATAGTCGCTCACTAGTCTTGTGTTGCTCATATTGAAACCCAATATCGCTGATACACTGCCACTAATAGCCGCTCCAATTACCTCTAATGAAATCTATTTTTTTGGTCCATTTCCTGCGCCTCTCTTTTGATGCTCTCTGGGTCAGTGCATGCACAATCTAATGGCACGATCATTGCAACTCTGAATGGGAATAAGATTACAACTCAGCAAGTCGATGAATTGCTTAAGCTCGCAGTTGATGATGGTACTCAAGTGACCCCAGAAATAAGGCAGCGAATCACTAATGAACTGATTATTCGAGAAGCCATTGTTCAGGAGGCAAAAAAAACAGGCTTAGCAACAAAAAACGACAATGCCCTTAAACTGAAATTAGCCGGTCAAAATGCAATCGTAGATCTCTGGTTTGCCGATTATTTTAAAAATCACCCCATTTCAGAAGCCGATATCAGAGCCGAATATGACAAACAGCTGGAGGCCAGTAAAGATCCTAAGAATGCAAATGAATATGAGATAGCCCAAATTGCGGTTGCCACCGAAATTGAGGCCACCGAAATGATCGTCAAATTAAATAATGGCAACTCTTTTGAGGCACTCGCTAGACAGTATTCGGTTGATAAGGGCACCGCTCAACAGGGTGGCCTGGCGGGGTGGTCTTTAAGCGGAAACCTAACTAGCCCATTAAATGACATTGTCCCCAATTTGAGCAAAGGCAAAGCTACCTCTAAGCCAATCCGCCTTGGAGCAAATTATTACATCATCAAATTAGTTGATGTCCGACCCTTTAAATTTCCAGCATACGAACAAGCAAAAAATCAATTAGCGCAACAAATGGCAAATCAAGAGCGGGAACAAGCAATTGCCCAAGTGTTGAAAGCATCTAATCTCAAAGTTATTCAATAGCATTTGTTGTTAGCAATAATGCCCAATATGCTAACTACCAAAGGGCTGGAATATCGTTAGGTAGCGTATTTTTAACCTCGCGCATTATTTCATCGAGGGCATCAACCTCAATTCAACCGCTCATTCAAGATTGAAGCTGGCCCTTAGCCGCCTGATATCTTGAAATTTCATCCGCACTAGAATAATTAAGACCCCAATACAGCTAAGCTGGACTCAAAATCTCTAGCCTACTATAGCCAAAGCAGCCCACAATAAAAAAAGACAATCCCTGTAGCGACCAGCAAGATAAAAATCAGCGAGCTAAGGGCCATTTCTAGAATATGCATTTTTTCTTTCCTAAATACCATTACGAATAGGTGGCTCAATAGCAAGAGCGGTGAAATTACTTCGGTTTCTATGGTGGGGTTTGGCCTCCGAATAAAGTAAAAATACAAGCCAAAAAATAGCGCTAAGCCGTATAACTTCGATTAGTCAAAACTCCCCCATCTAGTATTCACAGCTACTGGAAAACCATTTGGTAGCTGTAACGAAATTATGAGGCGAGAAATTTTTGGCGTCTCATGCATTAACAATTGTTAACAATTGTTATGTTCTGCAAGTAAAAATTAGTTAGATAATTTAAAACAATTCAACAAATTATTTAACCCCATGTCCCAGCAATCAAAAGCATCATCCCTCCGACAATTTATTTTTTTTGCTGATCAAATGCGCCAGATTGATAGGCGCTTTAATCTAAGCCCTAATGAGTCACATTTACTTGACCTAGTAGCACTTGCTAACGCATCAAGGCAGAATATTTTTATAAAGCAACTGTTATCTCAAAAAAATATTGCCTCATCTGCGACGCTGCACAAATTAATCAAGCAATTGGTGCGCAAAAAATTATTGAATTTAGTTGCCCATAGGCCCGATGGGCGACACAAAAAAGTTGTTCTCGCCAAATTAGGACATAACCGCTATGAACAACTTCATAAATCAATGGCTAACGCGTTGGGCGTCTAAAATGTTTGGGGAACATAAAGCAATGGAAGATAGCAAATCAAACTTTTTTCCCAACCCAAAACACACTGTTTACAAACTTCAGAATGTATTGCGAAACTCCAGCCTCTCGCCACAAAATTGTTCTGAGCCACCATTTCTGATTGCACTACAAAAAGAAGTTGCCTTCATTCGAGTCAACGACAGTAAACAAGAGCAGTTGCGCATACTCTCTACCATTAAAAGCCATCTACCAAATTTAAGGATAGTATTTATTGGGGGGGCTTATTGATGCGCATCAAGTAATTGCGCTATTTCGCTCTGGCCTAAGCGATTACCTACAAGAGCCCACTGACGACGCTGAAATTTACGGGGCAGCAAAAAGAATTCGAGATTTTGTACATAAAAGGAAATATTGCCCTTCTGACCTAGGTCTAAGCAAACGTGAAGCGCAGGTTTGCGATCTTTTAGTTAAGGGTTTTAAAAATGTTGAGATAGCCGCTGAGCTGAACATATCGCCAGCAACGGTCAAGGTTCATAAATCAAGGGTGCTGCAGAAGGCCGGCGCAAGGACCTTACCAGACTTGGTGCGATTGGTTTCCATATAGTCCGGAATGAATCAAGCAAATACTGAATTTGCCCGGATTAAAAACTCTTTCAGTCGGTCGCCCTTAACTTCCGCACACCGAAAATCTTAGGTCAATAATAGGCAAAAGGGCTTCGCAGGTTCGATTCCTGCCGGGCGCGCCAAAAATCAAGGGGTTTTTGACCTACATCATGCGTGAAATTGCGAAAACCGCTATCATTTGCACCTAACTTATTGATTCTTATCGTGTCTACACATCTAAATACCGCCCTTTCAGAGCCTTCCCTAACTAATCCTTTGCACCCAGAGGCGCCATTACCGCATCGAAAAATCATTCGAAGCTGGCTAATCCCGATGGCACAGGGCGAAACTGGGCGCGCAATCATGCTCCTAGCAATTGATGCCTTCCTCTGGCTTGGCTGTATCGCAGGAACAATCTTCGTAGAGAGCGTGTTGCTCAAAATTGTTTTTGGTTTGATTGCCGGTTTTGTAACAGGTCGCATCTTTATATTGGGTCACGATGCTTGCCATCAAAGTTACACACCCAATCGCGAACTGAACAAAGTGTTAGGTCGTATTGCGTTCTTGCCATCTCTCACACCATATAGCTTGTGGGATGTTGGTCATAACGTTGTACATCACGGTCAAACCAATCTAAAGGGTTTTGATTTTGTATGGGCACCCCTATCAAAATCAGAATACGACGCACTTCCCCCGTTGCGTAAGGCTCTAGAGCGCCTTTACCGTAGCGGCTGGGGCCCTGTTTTTTATTACCTCATTGAAATTTGGTGGAGACGTGAGTACTTCCCAAATGCAAAAAACAAACCTGGTGATCGTCCCATTTTCTTAAAAGACAATTTGCTTGTTACCGCATTTGCAATCGTTTGGATTGGCTGCTTAATTGCTGGGGCCATTGCTACCGGGCAATCTATTTGGATTGGCTTGATCACTGGCTTTGCAGTGCCATTCTTGTTCTGGAACGGCATGATTGGATTTGTGGTTTACGTGCACCACACCCATCCAAAAGTCTCTTGGTATGACAAGAAATCGGAGTGGTTGCGCGCCCAGCCGTTTGTATCCACAACCGTTCACCTGACTTTTAACTGGATTTGGGGCAAATTGATGCACCACATCATGGAGCACACTGCGCACCATGTGGATATGAGCGTACCGCTTTATCGCCTGCCAGAGGCCCAACAGACCCTAGAAACGATCCTTCCAGACCGTATTTTTGTGCAAAAGTTCTCTTGGGGCTGGTATTTTGATACTGCGCGTAAGTGCAAGCTCTATGACTTTGAAAACAAGGCCTGGTTAGATTTTGACGGCAACAAAACGGCTGATTCGGTTCGGGTTGTGCTAACCCCAGCCCCAGCGGGACAAAACGGGTAAAATAGATCTCTGTATAAGATTTGCCTTACCCGGATTACCCATGACTACATCGACTCCAGCAGCTACCCAAGAAACCTCCCAGAGCCTGAAATTTTGCTCTTCTTGCAGCCGTGAAAAACGACTTGAGGGTGGCACATGGATTCCGACAAGCAATCGCAAACAACGTTGGATTTGCGCAAGTTGCCTCTACAACCGTACGCATCGTACCGGTTCAGCAAAAACCTAATTACTCACTTGTAGTTCAAATAGCTAGATTCATTAATTAGCTACGCGCCATCTCCCACATAGGGGTTCGTTTTGCGCTCTTGACCAAACGTCGACATTGGTCCGTGACCAGGAACAAACTGTACATCATCTCCCAAGGGCCACAATTTGGTTTTAATCGCATTAATTAAATCTGCATGATTACCACGCGGAAAATCAGTTCTGCCAATTGAGCCCGCGAATAAAACATCACCCACAATTGCAAGACGATCTTCTTTGTCAAAAAATACAACGTGACCAGGTGTGTGACCAGGGCAATGAAATACCTCTAGATCAATATTTCCCACCTGCACATGATCGCCATTATTTAACCAACGATCAGGCTCGAAAACTTTGGCATGCCCAAAACCAAAACGCACTGTTTGTTCTGGCAGCTGATCAATCCAAAAACGCTCCTCTTCTTGTGGCCCCTCAATAGGCACACCAAGCTGATCAGCCAAGTCTTTGGCGGCCGCGCAGTGATCTAAATGTCCATGCGTCAGTAATATCTTTTTAACCTTGCCACCCATCTGCTTAACGCCCTCAAGGATCTTTTCAATATCCCCGCCAGGGTCAACGACAGCAGCATCGCCAGTCTCCTGGCAAACCAAAATCGAGCAATTTTGCTCATACGGAGTAACAGGAACAATTCCTAATTTAATTGGCATACGTACAAATAGTTAAGTGAATCATTGGGGAAAGCTAGTTTAGGGGAGTCGACATAAAATGCACCTAAAGGATAAAACAATGAATAGCCAAGATACATTTAAATTTGCAGAAACTCACGAATGGGCCGATCAGGAAAATGATGGCTTAGTGTGGGTTGGTATTAGTAATCATGCGCAAGAGGCGCTAGGCGATGTGATGTTCTTTCAGGCCCCAAAGCTTGGGCAACAAGTAAAGCAGGGGGAGGCTATTGCCGTTATTGAGTCAGTGAAGGCGGCCAGTGATATTCATGCGCCAGCAAGCGGTGAGATTGTTGCCCTCAATGAAGCAGTGGATGCATCACCCGAGATCGTCAATGAAAATCCATACGGTGTTTGGCTATTCAAAATCAAACCCGCCTCCGATGAAATTCTTAACGAAGAACTCAATCAACTCCTGACCCCAGAAATATATAACGCGGGCCCTGGCGCCTGATATCTGAAATCAATCAGATTGAAATAGGGTCGCGCTCAATTAACCAACGAATGCGCCCTTCTTTACTAATGCGCCCCTGAGAGTTCTCTCGCAAATAAAGATCCATCGCCTCTAAGATTTCTTGCAGGGTTTTTCGATCATCAGACTCCACCAGAAGTTGAGCGCGCTCCGATCCAGCTACTCGCATCATCGCCTTAGGTACTGGATCATAGACTCTGAGGCCTTTATTGATGTGGCCCCGAGACTTTAAATATCCTTTCAAACCACTCAAAAACTGAATTGCTTTATCTAAACTTTTAGCCTCAGCATGGATGAGAGCCTGATAGGCAAATGGCGGCAAACCCGCTTCTTTTCTTTCATTGGCCGTAAAGCTTAAAAACCCATCTACGTCATGGCGCAGTAAAAACTGAAAAACCGCAGATTCTGGGAACTGGGTTTCAATATAAATAGCGCCGCCTGCTTCACCACCCTTATTGGATCGCCCAGCCCGTCCTGCAACCTGAACTAGCTGTGCAAATAATCGCTCTGCAGCCCTAAAATCTTGAGAAAACAATCTGCTGTCAGCATCCAATACAGCTACTAAGCCAATATTTTGGTAATCGTGCCCCTTGGCAATCATCTGGGTCCCAACCACAATATCGACATTGCCTTCGTGAATTTCCTGAAAGAGCTCTTCGGCACCCTTACTCTTTCTGCTGGAGTCTGTATCGACTCGCAGCACTCTTGCAGCCGGCCACATCTCCTCAATAGCATCTTCAATCTTTTGAGTTCCCTGTCCCAAGGTCTTCAAGTCGGCATTGCCACAATCAGGGCAATGGTTTGGAATCGATTTAACCAAGCCGCAATGGTGGCAACTTAAAACTGATTTCCTGCTTAATGCTCCAGCTTTATGCAGCACCATATAGGAGCTGCATTGCTCGCATCTTGAGAGCCATGAGCAAGCGCCACAGCTAAGCACTGGAGCATAACCTCGTCGGTTGATCAGTATTAAGCTTTGCTGCTTATTTTCTAGATTCTGACTAACCGCATTCGCAAGGGTTTTAGTAATCAGGCTTTTGGATTTTGGCTTCTCTATATCACCCGGACTAAATTGCGTTTGTGGATCGCGCGTATTGATCAAATGCACTTTTGGCAAACTTGCGCCTTGAGCGCGCTGATCTAGGCGAATATATTCATAACGACCAGCCCTGGCAGCCATCCAAGTCTCAAGCGATGGTGTAGCAGAGGCCAATAAGATCGGTATCTTAAGGTCGTGGGCACGCCATATCGCAAGATCCCTTGCAGAGTAACGAATACCATCTTGCTGTTTATAAGATGGATCATGCTCTTCATCCACAACAATGGCGCGTAGATTAGGAAGGGGGGTTAATGCAGCCAATCTTGTTCCCAAAATAATTTGGGCCTGACCAGTCATCGCCTCATACCAAGCAATGCCTCTTACTTTCTCACTGACACCGCTATGAAGCACCACCATTTTTTTATCTGGAAAATAAGCGCGTACTCTGCGCTCCAACTGTGGCGTTAAATTAATTTCAGGGACCAAGAGCAATACTTGTGCACTCGCATCCTCCAAAATACCACTCAACCAATTTAAAAATACAGCAGTCTTTCCACTACCAGTTTGTCCCTGCAACAGTATTGCTTTGAATTCTCCCGAAGGAATAGTGCGTAATTTTTCTAAGGCGAGTTTTTGACCATCGTTCAGCTGGGCCTCATCAACAAATCCCTCAACGGCCTCTAGCTTGTTTTTTTTTCTTTTGCTTTTCTTGATCTGCAGCTAATTTCTTGGGGATCTTTTCCCAATCATCAGGCTTTTTCCACATCTGTGGAATGGTGGGAATAATGGTCTCGCCTAGCGCATGAATGTAATACTGGCTGGCAAAGTTCATTAACTTCAATATTGCAGGGTCCAAGGGAGGAAGGGGCGCAATCTTGCTTACCCCTTTTAATTTATCTAGTTCATAATCTGAGTGAGCACTTACTTTAATTACCAATCCCACCAGTGAGCTGCGCCCAAAGGGAACCTCAACTATTGCCCCCACTTGTGGGTCGCACCCTAATGCCTCTTCGTCCCACAAGTAGTCAAAGCCCTGGGCAAGGGGCTTATCAACAACAACTTGGACAACGATTGGAGGGGGCATGATTTACTTCAAATCTCTAGTTTGCTTGTGGATAAGTCTGTGGATATCATCCGAGGATTCTGATTTATAAGCTAATTTATCAGCTTTCGGATTCTGCACCCTTTTAAAGCTTTTTAGTAATTATTTATATAAATCAGTAACTTACAAAGATATTCGAAAGTGAATTTTCATCTTTATTCGCAATCTCACTGAATTTCGAATTTTCCCGCTATCTGTGCATAACTTTCGCCAAAAATCCTAGCGGCAAGTTAGCAATCACTCAGTATTACGACTTTGTCCTGAGAGCCCTTGAGCGCTCAATGACCGCTTCGGCGAGAGCCGTAACACTTTCAGGAGGGGTAAATTGAGAAATCCCATGCCCTAGGTTAAAGACATGTCCGTCTAGAGGATGTAAGCCCGATTTAAGGGCTGGAGCACTCGCCAAATCCTCAAGCAGGAGGTTTGCTTGCTGCGCAATTTGTTTTGGCTCTGAGAACAGAATAAGCGGGTCTAAATTACCTTGCAATGCTAATGGCTTGTTCAATGCCAGCAATTGTTTGCGTGCGCGACTCAGCGACATTGTCCAATCAATGGCAATAACATCAGCACCAACTTGCGCCATATCGTTCAACCAAATCCCGCCGCCTTTGGTAAACATGATTACTGGAATTTTTCTGCCTTCATATTCGCGTGGCAATAAAGAAATCACTTTTTGCATTGAGGCCAGAGACATTTTTTGATACCAGCCATCTGGCAGCATTCCACCCCAAGTATCAAAAATCATCAAAGCTTGAGCGCCTGCTTTAACTTGCTCTATCAAATAGGCTGCCACTGACTGAGCATTAATATCAAGGATATGCTGCATCAAGTCAGGACGACTAAACATCATCGTTTTGGCATGACGAAAATCATCGGCACTTGAACCATCAACCATATAGCACGCCAATGTCCACGGGCTTCCCGAGAAACCAATTAATGGAACACGCTGCTTGCCATCCTGTATCAATGCTTTCCGAATTTCTGAAACCGCATCAAATACATATTTCAACTGATCCATGTCAGCAACGCGCAACTTCTTAACCGCCTCTTCAGTACGAAGAGGATGTTCAAAGCTTGGGCCTTCGCCAGCAGTAAATTTCAAGCCCAATCCCATGGCATCAGGGATTGTCAAAATATCGGAGAACAAAATCGCCGCATCCAACGGATAGCAATCTAAAGGCTGAAGGGTTACTTCAGTCGCATATGCAGGATTTTTTGCGAGCCCTAAAAAACTTCCAGCTCTGGCGCGAGTAGCGTTGTACTCGGGGAGGTATCGGCCGGCTTGACGCATGAGCCAAAGCGGTGTTTGATCAACCGCTTCGCCCAAGCAGGCCTTTAAAAACCGATCATTTAACAGCAAGGAGATGACCGGCTATTACTTTTTACGACGGAAACGAGCAATTGCAGCTAGCTGTGCAGCCGCCATTGCAAACTCAGATTGAGCCAAAGCCAAATCAAAATCAGTGCCACGGTTTTGCATCGCTTCTTCAGCACGTTTCTTAGCTTCAATCGCTTTAGCTTCATCAAGATCGTGTCCGCGAATAGCGGTATCCGCTAAAACAGTAACGCGATCTGGCTGAACTTCTAAATAGCCACCTGCTACGAAAACAAACTCTTCATCACCATCAGCTTTTTCAATACGAACTGAGCCTGGACGAATACGTGTAATCAAAGGAGTGTGGCCGCGCAAAATGCCGAGCTCTCCACTTTCGCCAGGAAGTGCAACAAACTTGGCTTCCCCGCTGAAAATAGACTGCTCAGCACTCACAACGTCGACATGTATGCTTGACATAGTTTCCCTAGATTAAAGCTTCTTGGCTTTCTCGATGGCTTCATCAATTGAACCCACCATGTAGAACGCTTGCTCTGGCAAGTGATCCAATTCGCCGCTGCAGATCATTTTGAAACCACGGATAGTTTCTTTCAAAGGAACGTATTTGCCTGGTGAACCAGTAAATACTTCAGCAACGTGGAAAGGCTGGGACAAGAAACGTTGAATCTTACGAGCACGTGATACAGACAACTTATCTTCTGGTGACAATTCGTCCATACCTAAAATTGCGATAATGTCGCGCAACTCTTTGTAGCGCTGCAATGTCATCTGTACTTCGCGAGCTACTTCATAGTGCTCTTGACCAACCACTTGTGGATCGAGCTGGCGGCTGGTTGAGTCCAATGGATCAACCGCTGGGTAGATACCCAATGCAGCGATATCACGTGACAACACAACAGTGGAGTCTAAGTGCAAGAAGGTAGTTGCTGGTGATGGATCGGTCAAGTCATCTGCAGGAACGTAAACGGCCTGAATAGAAGTAACGGAACCAGTCTTAGTGGAGGTAATACGCTCTTGCAATTTACCCATCTCTTCAGCCAATGTAGGCTGGTAACCCACAGCGGAAGGCATACGACCGAGCAACGCAGAAACTTCAGTACCTGCCAATGTATAACGGTAGATGTTGTCAACGAAGAACAAGATATCACGGCCTTCGTCACGGAAAGCTTCAGCCATAGTCAAACCAGTCAACGCAACGCGCAAACGGTTGCCAGGAGGCTCATTCATCTGACCAAACACCATCGCTACTTTGTCGATAACGTTAGATTCTTTCATCTCGTGATAGAAGTCATTACCTTCACGAGTACGCTCACCAACACCTGCAAATACTGATAAACCTGAGTGTTGCTTAGCAATGTTGTTAATCAATTCCATCATGTTCACGGTCTTACCAACACCCGCACCACCGAAGAGACCAACCTTACCGCCTTTAGCAAATGGGCAAACTAAGTCAATAACCTTAATACCAGTTTCCAATAAGTCAACAGAAGGTGAAAGCTCGTCAAACTTAGGTGCCGGCTGGTGAATAGCACGACGCTCTTCAGTAGCAATTGGACCAGCGTCATCAATTGGGCGGCCTAATACGTCCATAATGCGGCCGAGTGTTGCTGGGCCGACAGGCACAGAAATTGGACCGCCAGTAGATTTCACTTCCATGCCGCGGCGTAAGCCATCGCTTGCACCCATGGCAATCGCGCGAACTACTCCGTCACCAATTTGTTGCTGAACTTCAAAGGTCAAACCTTTTTCAGCAAATGATTTTTCGCCGCTTTCAACTAATGTCAATGCATCATAAATGTTTGGCATTTTGTCGCGTGGGAACTGAATGTCCACCACTGGACCGATACACTGCACGATATTTCCGTTACTCATCGCATTTCTCCGCTTTTAATTCCTGAATTCTTTCGTATTCCTAAACGCCGACCGCTTAAACTGCAGCCGCTCCGCCAACAATTTCTGACAACTCTTTAGTAATAGCAGCCTGTCGTGTCTTGTTGTATTCCAATTGCAATTCGCCGATTACGTTCTTCGCATTATCTGAAGCGGCCTTCATTGAGACCATCCGCGCAGACTGCTCGGAAGCCATGTTTTCAGCAACTGCTTGATAAATCATTGCTTCAACATAACGCTTAAGCAGCCCATTCAAAATGGATTCTGCGTCAGGTTCGTAGATGTAATCCCAAGAATTGCCTGTTTTCTCTTGCGGAGTCAAAGCCTCTGACTCCAAAGGCAAGAGTTTTTCTAAAACAGGCTCTTGTTTCATTGCATTTACAAAGCGGGTAAATGCCAAATACACGGCATCAATCTCGCCACGCTCAAACGCTTCTAATTGGGCAACAATTGCGCCAATCAAAACATCCATATGTGGTGTGTCACCAATTTGGATTGTTTGAGAAATTAATTTTGCTTTTGAGCGATTCAAAAACTGCAGGCCTTTTGAACCAATTGCGGTGTACGCAATCTCAACGTTTTGTTCCTGCAGATCACGCACTTGGTTAGTAATCAAACGCAAGACGTTGGTATTTAAACCGCCGCACAGGCCTTTGTCAGTTGTAACCAAAATCGTGCCAACTTTCTTCACTTCGCGAGTAGCCATGTAAGCAGGGCGGAACTCAGGATTTGCTTTAGAAAGGTTGGCAACAATCTCACGAATTTTTTCAGCGTATGGACGCGCATTACGCATGCGCTCTTGGGCGCGACGCATCTTGGATGCAGCGACCATCTCCATTGCCTTCGTGATCTTGCGCGTGTTTTGCACGCTCTTGATCTTAGACCGTATCTCTTTTGTGCTTGCCATGATTTATGCGAGCCCTCTTAGAAAGAGGCAGAACGCTTGTAATCCTCAATGGCAGCGCGCAAAGCAGCTTCGTCATCTTTGCTCAAATCTTTAGTCTCTTCAATACGCGCAACTAAGTCAGCGTACTTAGATTTCAAGTGATCTTGCAAACCTTTTTCGAATGGCAATACGTTTTTTACTTCGAGATCATCGAAGTAGCCGTTGTTTACAGCATAAAGAGAGGCGGCCATTTCCCAAACTTGGAGTGGCTTGTATTGAGCTTGCTTACACAATTCAGTAACGCGACGACCGCGCTCTAACTGCTTGCGGGTTGCCTCGTCAAGGTCAGATGCGAACTGAGCAAACGCTGCTAATTCACGATATTGCGCTAAGTCGGTACGAATACCGCCAGACAATTTCTTAATGACTTTAGTTTGTGCAGCACCACCAACGCGGGAAACAGAAATACCGGCGTTAATCGCAGGGCGAACACCAGCATTAAACAGGTCAGTTTCCAAGAAGATCTGGCCGTCAGTAATCGAAATGACGTTGGTTGGAACGAATGCAGAAACGTCACCAGCTTGGGTTTCAATGATTGGCAATGCAGTCAATGAACCAGTCTTGCCTTTAACTGCACCGTTGGTGAACTTCTCAACATACTCTGCACTTACACGTGCTGCGCGCTCGAGTAAGCGTGAGTGGAGATAGAACACGTCGCCAGGATAAGCTTCGCGGCCTGGTGGGCGGCGGAGCAACAAGGAGATTTGACGATAAGCAACCGCTTGCTTAGTTAAGTCATCGTAAACAATCAATGCATCTTCGCCGCGATCGCGGAAGTATTCACCCATGGTGCAGCCTGCATATGCAGAGAGGTACTGCATCGCTGCAGACTCAGAAGCACTTGCTGCAACAACTACGGTGTACTCCATTGCGCCCAATTCTGTGAGCTTGCGAACAACGTTAGCAATAGTAGAAGCTTTTTGACCGATCGCAACGTAAACGCAATAAACGCCTTTACCTTTTTGGTTAATGATCGCGTCAACCGCAACAGCTGTCTTGCCAGTTTGACGGTCGCCAATGATCAACTCACGCTGACCACGACCAATTGGAACCATCGCATCAATCGCCTTCAAACCAGTTTGTACTGGCTGGCTAACGGATTGACGTGCGATAACGCCAGGCGCAACCTTTTCAATAAAGTCAGTTAACTTGGTATTGATTGGACCTTTGCCATCAATCGGCTGGCCGAGTGCGTTTACAACGCGACCGAGCAACTCTGGACCAACTGGAACTTCCAAGATGCGGCCAGTACATTTCACTGGGTCGCCTTCTTTAATGTGGGTGTACTCACCCAACACTACGGCACCAACAGAATCACGCTCAAGGTTTAATGCAAGGCCGATAGTGTTGTTAGGAAACTCCAACATTTCGCCCTGCATAACGCCTGACAAGCCATGGACGCGGCAAATACCGTCGGTCACTGAAATTACAGTGCCTTCGTTGCGAACTTGGGAGTCAACGCCCAATTCGCTAATTCGGCTTTTGATCAGCTCGCTGATCTCGGAAGGGTTGAGTTGCATTACTTACTCCTGGGTCTTATTTCGTATGTTCTTAATAGGGATCACTTATGCGCCAAGACTTGCTTGCATTTGAGCTAACTGGGCCTTAACTGAACTATCCATTACTTCGTCGCCAACTTGAATGCGAACTCCACCAATCAATGCTGGGTCAACCTGAATAGTTGGGCGCAATTCTTTACCCCCAAAGCGCTTCTTCAAACTTGACAACAAATCATTTAACGCAGAACCCTCTAATGGGAATGCGCTTGTAATATTTACTTCTGCAGCGCCTTCGCTTTTGTTCTTCATTGCCTCAAATTGATGGGCAATCTCAGGAACAGCTGCTAAACGGTGGTTTTGATTCACGAGATTTAAAAAGCTAGCAACCTTAGGGTCTAGCTTGGTTTTCACCATGCCAGAAAGCAGCTTGCTCAAATCATCCGCAGACACTTTTGGATTGTTTGATAAAGCAGCAACCTCTGGCAAAGCAGCAAGCTGTGCCAATTCGTTTAACTGCTCCAAACAACCCGCAAGCTCAGCAGGCTGAGCGCTTTGAAAAAGCGCCTCAGCATAAGGACGGGCAATAGTGGCTAATTCAGCCATATCAAAGTTCTGCCTTTAATTGGTCAAGTAATTGGCCGTGTGCTTTTGCATCAACTTCGCGACGTAAAATTTGCTCGGCGCCTTTAACAGCAAGAACGGCCACTTCGGCGCGCAGAACTTCGCGGGCACGAGTTACTTGCTGTGCGGCATCTTGTTGCGCTTGAGAAATGATGCGAGCGGCTTCAGCTTGTGCGTTAGCGCGAATTTCTTCGGCTGACATTTGTGCACGTTTTTCTGCTTCAGCTACGCGTTGAACACCTTCTTGGCGCGCTTTAGTTAATTCTTCTTCCGCCGCATTGTTTGCCAATGCAAGCGCCGCTTTGCCTCGCTCAGCAGCGGCTAAGCCATCAGCAATTTTGTTTGAACGCTCATCTAACGCCTTAACCAGCGGTGGCCACACGAAGCGTGCAACAACCCACCATAAGACGAAGAAAACGATCATTTGCGCGAATAGGGTCGCGTTCAGATTCACGATATTCCTTTCAGTATTGTTGAGAACAATTGGATGACCCGTTGGTCATCCACGCCAAAACAATTACTTGATAACTGCGAGCAGTGGGTTTGCGAAAGCAAACAACATTGCAACACCAACGCCGATCAAGAATGCAGCGTCGATCAAACCAGCCAAGAGGAACATCTTGGTTTGCAATTCGTTGATGAGTTCTGGTTGACGAGCAGCGCCCTCAATGAACTTACCGCCCATTAGGCCAATGCCCAAACAGGCTCCTAACGCGCCGAGACCGATGATAAGGCCGATACCAATAGCGGTTAGTCCTTGAATGTTGGCTAAGAATGCTTGCATGTTTACTCCTAAGTATTGAAGGTGAGGTTAAAAATAAAAAGGTTAATGGTGACTATGTGCTTGGCCTATGTAAACCAAAGTCAACATCATGAAAATAAAAGCTTGTAACAAAATGACCAAAATGTGGAAGATTGCCCAAGCAGAGCCGGCAAGTACGTTGCCAACAAAGCCAAGCATGTAGAGATCCAAATTAAAGGTCCACATACTTCCCAATAAAGCGATCAGCAGAAAAATGAGTTCGCCAGCATACATATTGCCAAAGAGTCGCATGCCTAATGAAACGCCTTTTGCAACATATTCGATGATGTTGAGAATGAGATTAAATGGGGCTAAATACCATTTGGCACCAAATGGTGCTGAAATTAATTCATGGGCAAAGCCGCCAAGACCCTTCACCTTAAAGCTATAAAAGAAGACCAGTAGCAATACTGAGAAGGATAGACCTAAGGTGGCATTCAAATCAGTAGTAGGAACAATTTTGTGGTGAGGCACATGAACCCCAAACCCACCGATGAACTGGTTAACGCCATAAATCCAATCTACGGGTACAAGATCTAGGGTATTTAAAAGAATAATCCAGCAGAAAACAAACAGCGCTAGCGGGGCGATGTAACTGCGATCCCCATGCACAATCCCTTTCGATTGTGTTTCAACCATCTCGACCAACATCTCAACCAAACACTGAAAACGACCGGGTACGCCAGGGCTTGCTCTGCGTGCAGCTAATACCAAGAAAAATACCGCTAACAAGCCCATTAAGCTTGTCCAAAACATGGTATCTAAATTTACAACGCTGAAATCAATAATTGAAGATTGAGCCCCACCAACAGTATTGAGATTCTGAAGGTGCTCTGCAATATATGCAGTAGGGGTTAGCGGCTCGCTAGCCATGTGATGGGCTACTTCTGCTGCTGCGTTAACTTCGCTAGACATCTATTACTTGTCCTTGTTTAATTTGCGTCTTGTTATTTCCAAAACCACGCCAAAAGATAACATTTGAGTGTAGCTAGGTATGTAACAAGCAACGGAATCCATTTCAAATCAGGCTGCTTTAGGGCAAAACCAATAAACAAACAAAAAGTCGCGAGAATTTTAATAAATTCGCCAGAAACTATTGCTGCTAAAACCCCGCCGGGGCTTGATTTATTACTCTTTCTTGCTGCCTCTATTCGCATTAAAAACAATGCTGAGGGCAAAAATCCAATCAAGCCACCCACTAAAGCCGAATAAGTATAAACGCTTCTGTCATCTTGATCAGAAAAAATGAAGCAAAAACAAGCAATGACTAGGGTAAGCACTAGCTGAGCTAGCACAACCCACCATGAGTTCATCGAAGCAAAATTACGCGGCTTGAGAGCACGTAATGCATCCATTTCCTTTTTTGAAAGGGTTTTAAATGACTCCTCTTCTGTTTCATCCCAATTAGGTGGAATGAATTGTTTAGGTTTGTTCACTAATTGGTCTCTATAAATTGTTAAAGGCAATCACTAATTACTAGCAATACCCAACTTTTTTAGTAAAGAATCGAGCTCATCAAATTGACTAAAACGGATTCGCAACTCTCCGCCTTTCCCTTTGAACTTAAATTCAGCACTCAGGCCAATTAAATCTGCGATTTCTTGTGTCAGACGGCGCATATCCGGGTCGACGTTTGGCGCAACCGCTCCAGACTTTGTCTTAGCTTTTTTATCCCCAATCTGACCGCCCGCTATCGCCAAAGCTGCGGACATTCTCTCCGCCTCTCGAACTGATAAGCCCTGAGCAGCAATTCTTTGGGCCAAAGCCACTTGGCTTGCCCCAGGTAATGGTAATAAGGCCCTCGCATGCCCCATATCGATATCCCCAGCCAAGAGCATTGCCTGAACCGGTTTAGCCAATTGGGCTAAACGAAGCAAATTGCTAATCGCACTGCGAGACTTACCCACCGCTTTTGCTGCCTGCTCATGTGTAAAACCAAATTCTTCAATTAAACGAGCCAGACCTTGTGACTCTTCAAGAGGGTTGAGATCCTCGCGCTGCATATTCTCAACCAATGCCATGGCTGCTGCTGCTTGATCATCGGCACCAGAAACTAAAACAGGAACTTCTTTGAGGCCTGCAATTGTGGCTGCGCGAAAGCGACGTTCGCCCGCAATAATTTCATACTTACCAGCACCAACAAGACGAACTAGTAATGGCTGCATAACACCTTGCTCACGGATGCTGTCAGCCAGCTCCTGAAGGGCGCCTGCTTCCATTTTTTGACGGGGTTGATACTTGCCCGCCTGCAATGCAGTTAGCGGCAAACGATTGATTTCTGTTGATGCGCTAGCTTGTGAAGCTTTCTCGCCAAGCAAAGCTTCTAGACCTCTGCCCAAACCTTTTTTCTTAATTGCAACCATGGTGTTTTTCTTCTTAAAAAAATTACATCTGTTTGATGCGCTCAACCATCTCCGCACCAAACTCTAAATATGCTTTTGCACCACGCGATGATTTATCAAATGCAACTCCCGGGAGCCCGTAAGATGGAGCTTCTGCGAGTCTTACATTGCGCGGAATAATCGTCTTGAATACCTTGTCGCCAAAGTGCTCAAGTAACTGTTCTGATACTTGCTGTTGCAAGGTCATACGGGCATCAAACATCACGCGCAATAATCCAATAATCACTAAATCAGGATTTAAATTTGCATGCACTTGTTTGATTGTGTTTACCAAATCGGACAAGCCCTCTAACGCAAAATATTCACACTGCATTGGAACAATCACGCCGTTTGCTGCGCATAGTCCATTAAGCGTCAATAAAGACAGGGCTGGAGGGCAATCAATCAAAATGAAATCGTAATCATTAGCCACCTGTGAAAGCGCATCCTTCAAGCGAGATTCGCGCGCATCCAAATCTACCAATTCAATTTCAGCGCCCGCTAAATCACGATTAGCCGGAAGTACGTCATAGCCAGAACTTTCGCAAGGCTTTGCACATTCTCTTACTGATGTCAGGCCAATTAAGACTTGATAGACGCTAGTATCTAACTCAGCCTTTTCAACCCCGGAACCCATGGTGGCATTGCCTTGAGGGTCTAGATCTACCAGCAATACGCGCTGCTTTAGCCCGGCCAATCCTGCCGCCAAATTCACAGCTGTTGTGGTCTTACCAACACCACCTTTTTGGTTTGCGATACAGAATATTTTTGCCATAAGTGCTTTAGATTTTGCTTAAGTGGTGGAGGTCGATTTTCTCATGGGGGTCAACACCAAAAGGCGGCGTTCAACCGATAAATTCGGAATAAGCAGTGCTTCGTCGGCTAGCAATTGCCAGTCTTCACTACAAACATCAGCCATTTCTTCATCCGCACGCTTTGCTTTCATTGCAAACACCAGGCCACCTGGTTTCAGAAGGGGCAATGAAAGGTCTAAAAAACGTGCGAGATTAGTAAATGCGCGAGAAATTACAGCATCAAATTGGGCGGGTTGCTGCAACGCAACATTTTCAACTCGCTCGCTCAGCACTTCTATGTTCTTTAGTTTTAATTTTCCCCGCACATGCTGCAAAAAAGCAGTCTTCTTCCGAATTGCCTCAATTAATGTCAAGCGCCACTCAGGCTGCACAATGGCAATTGGAATTGCGGGTAGGCCACCACCAGACCCAAGGTCAGCAATTTTAGGGTTGGGGACTTTTAAAAACCGCCTTAATACCGGCAAAACAGCAATGGAATCAATGAGGTGTAGGCGAATAGAATCTTGCTCGCTTTCAATAGCAGTGAGATTGTGCACCTGATTCCAGCGGCCCATTTCTTGCAAAAAAAGTTCGAAATCAGCAATATTGGCATTGCTTAAATTGAGGCCCAACCCTTCAATTCCGAGAGCTAGCAAGTCCTCAGTCATGCAGTTTCTTGGGGGCGGCCCAAACCTTTTTTGAGGTGGACTAATAACAAAGAAAGTGCTGCCGGAGTGACGCCAGAAATTCTTCCTGCCTGACCCAGCGTCGCCGGCTTATGCAAATTCAGTTTTTGCTGAACCTCTTTAGATAGGCCAAGTACCAGCGAATAATCAAGCCCCTCTGGGAGAGGGAAGCTCTCGTTATGCTCCTGGCGGGCAATTTCAACAGCCTGACGATCAATATAGCCCTGGTATTTAACTGAAATCTCCACTTGGTCGCTGATTTGAGCCGCCAAGCCAAGATCCGCATCCAAAACGTCCGGCGCCCACAGACCACCGCCTAGGGCAGTAATCGCCTCATAAGTCACGCCTGGGCGCCTCAAAAGCTCGGTTAAGTTGCACTCATGGGACAAGTCTTGGCCCAACAACTGAGCAACTAGTGGGGCCGCCTCATGTTTAGGGCCAACCCAAATATCTTGCAAACGAGATGTTTCACGTGAAACAGCTTCTTGTTTTCTACAAAACACTTCCCAGCGATAGTCATCTACCAGCCCCAAATCGCGTCCAATAGTGGTTAAGCGCATATCTGCGTTGTCCTCACGCAAACTAAGGCGGTATTCAGCACGACTGGTAAACATGCGATAGGGCTCTTGAACCCCGCGAGTAATCAAATCGTCAACAAGAACCCCAATATAGGACTCGCTTCGCTTTGGCAGCCACGGTTCTTTGCCTTTTGCGGCCAGCCCAGCATTAATCCCGGCCAACATCCCCTGGGCAGCAGCCTCTTCATAACCCGTTGTACCGTTGATTTGGCCAGCAAAATACAAGCCGCCAATCACCTTTGTCTCCAGGCTATGGCGTAGCTGGCGGGGATCAAAGAAATCATATTCAATGGCGTAGCCAGGGCGGACAATCACAGCAGACTCTAGGCCCCGAATACTTCGAACCAAGTCCCACTGAATATCAAAAGGCAAGCTTGTGGAGATGCCATTAGGATAAAACTCATTGGTCGTTAAGCCTTCAGGCTCCAGAAAGATTTGATGACTGTTTCTAGAGGCAAAGCGATGTATTTTGTCTTCAATGGAGGGGCAGTAGCGTGGGCCAACCCCTTCAATAACCCCTGTATACATTGGCGAACGGTCTAAGCCACCGCGAATAATGTCATGGGTCTTCTCATTTGTGTGTGAAATCCAGCAAGGAACTTGCTTTGGGTGCTGCTCTGGACGACCCAAGTAAGAGAAAACGGGGACGGGATCTAGGTCACCGGGCTGCTCGAGCATGACAGAAAAATCAATTGTTCTGCCATCAATACGAGGCGGGGTACCCGTCTTTAGTCTTCCCTGGGGAAGCTTTAATTCTTTCAGGCGCGCGGACAAGGAAACCGATGCAGGGTCGCCTGCACGACCACCAGCATAATTATTGAGACCAACATGGATCTTGCCATCTAAAAAGGTCCCAGCTGTCAGAACTACCTTTTTGGCCATAAACTCTAGGCCCATTTGTGTCATAACGCCCTGAACCACATCGCCATTGACCAGAAGGTCGTCAACAGCGGCCTGAAAAAGGGTTAAATTCGGCTGATTTTCTAGGCGCCGGCGAATAGCCGCCTTATATAAGATGCGGTCGCCTTGAGCTCGGGTTGCTCGGACAGCGGGCCCTTTACTCGAATTAAGAATACGAAACTGAATTCCTGCCTCATCGGTAGCGGCTGCCATAGCGCCGCCCATGGCATCAATTTCTTTGACCAAGTGGCCTTTGCCAATACCCCCAATCGATGGGTTGCAACTCATTGCACCCAGATTTTCAATGCTGTGGGTTATTAGTAGTGTGTCGCAACCCATGCGTGCCGATGCAAGGGCAGCCTCAGTCCCAGCATGACCGCCGCCCACAACAATGACATCGAAACTTTTGGAATAACGCATGATTTGCCTCAGGTAGGGCGATGATCATAGCATTTTGTTTGTTTCACGTGAAACAAAAGATTAAGAAATCTTATAAAAATAAAAGGCTATTTTGTAAGTAATTGATTTAATTAATAAAATACGCATTCCATGCTGACTTGAGGATCAACACACTAACAATAAGCAAGAAAGCCTTCCTCACAAAGGCGCTGCCGTGCTTAATTGCTAAGCGACTACCAAATTGACTGCCTGCAATATTGGCAATCATCATGGCAAATCCAAGCGGCCAGTTTATTTGCCCAAGACTCGCCAACATAAGAATGGCAGCCAAATTAGTGGCGACATTAACTAATTTAGTTGCGGTGGAAGCATGCAAAAAATCAAAGCCAAAAAAGCGGACAAAACCAAAGAGCAAAAAGCTACCAGTACCGGGCCCAAAAAATCCATCATAAAAACCAATAATTAGGCCCATCAAAACTGCTTTGGCTTGTTGAATACGACCAAGCCCTTGAGGCGCATGTGACTCACCAAGCTTGGGCTGAAACCAGGTATACAACAATAAAAATAAAAGGACAAAAGGCAGCGCTTTACGCAAAGGCTCTGCAGGGAAATTGCTCACTGCGTGAGCACCCATTAAAGATCCAATAAATCCTGCAACAACAGCCGGCAAAACCAGCGCCCAAGGCAAAGAGACGTGTTGTAGAAATTTGCGTGCAGCATTAAAGGTGCCACCAACCGCAGCGATCTTGTTTGTTGAAAGCAAAGTAGCTGGTGGAATATTTGGATAGGCGGCAAACAAAGCAGGGACTTGAATTAAGCCACCGCCACCCGCAACTGCATCAACTAGACCAGCAAAAAATGCCATCGCCAAGAGTAATGGCCAGATGTAAATTGAAAATTCGATGAGAGTCTCTTTTATTTAAGTGCATGCGGCGCAATTAAGAATTAGCGCCGCACTAAAACCAAATAATAAAAGGAAAACAAAAAGTTTAGTTTTTGTTTTTATAGAAAGCAGCAATCTCTCCAACGACACCATGACGGAATGCTAAAACACAAATGACAAAAATAAATCCGGTTGCAATCGTGCTCCATGAACCAATGTTTGCAAGATAGTTTTGTAGGCCGACAACAATACCTGCTCCAACAACTGGACCAAGAATGGTTCCCATGCCACCAAGCAAAGTCATTAAAACAACCTCGCCAGACATATGCCAATGAACATCAGTCAATGTCGCCAACTGGAATACGAGTGATTTCATAGACCCCGCCAAACCAGATAGGGCTGCAGAAATAACAAATGACATTAGCTTAAAACGATCAACGTCATAACCTAAAGAAATGGCACGGGGCTCATTCTCACGAATCGCTTTCAAAACTTGACCGAATGGGGGGAATGTACGGCACGCATGATGAGCGCAAAACCAAATAAGAAAACAGCCAAGACAAAGTAGTACATAGCAACGTCATCTTTGAGGTCGATCAAACCAAATAACATTCCGCGTGGTACGCCCTGAATACCGTCTTCACCGCCGGTATAAGGAAGTTGCACTGCCAAGAAATACACCATTTGCGACAGGGCCAAAGTGACCATAGCAAAGTAGATGCCTTGCCTACGGATGGCCAAAGAGCCAATCAAATATCCCAAAATGCCAGAACCCACAACACCCAAAATAATTCCTAGCTCGGGTGAGAGACCAACCTCTTTACAAAAGTAGGCAGTGATATAGGCGGCTGTTCCAAAAAAAGCTGCGTGACCGAATGACAACAGGCCAGTAAAACCTAAGAGTAAGTTGAATGCGCAGGCGAAGAGAGCAAAACACAAAACCTTCATCGCAAAAACCAAATAAATGAAGTCTTGAAACGGCAGCAACAAAGCAATCAACACCAGAATGCCGTAAAGAAGTTTTGTTTTTGAGTTCATGATTATTTTTCCCGCCCAAAGAGTCCAGCAGGGCGAATCAATAAAACAATAGCCATGATCACAAAAATCACAACGCCTGAGGCTTGCGGATAAAACACTTTAGTAAGGCCCTCAATCAAACCCAAGCCTAGGCCCGTCAGTATGGCGCCCATGATCGACCCCATGCCACCAATCACTACCACGGCAAAAACAACGATGATCAGGTTCGAGCCCATCAATGGGTTTACCTGGAAAATGGGGGCAGCCAGCACACCAGCAAAACCAGCTAAGCCAACGCCGTAAGCATAGGCCAATGAAATCATTAGCGGCACATTGATACCGAAGGCTTGCAACAATTTTGGGTTCTCAGTTCCTGCGCGCAAATAGGCGCCCAACTTAGTTCTCTCAATAACGTACCAAGTTGAGAAGCACACCGTCAGAGAAATCACCACCACCCATACACGATAGATGGGCAATATGATGCCGATAGAGTCCAAGGGAATAGCGCCTTGGAGTAATTCCGGGGCTGGATAGCTCTCACCAGAAATTCCATACCAATGGCGGAACATGCCTTCAATAATTAAAGCTAAGCCAAATGTTAGTAATAGGCCATATAGATGGTCCAAGTGATACAAGCGGCGCAACATCGTGCGCTCGAGAATTAAGCCGAAACCTGCCAACACAAGCGGAACAACAATTAAGGCAAACCAGTAGTTAATAGACAGCTCGGGGAAGCCTAGCCACTGACTAATTTGAGTCAAACCAATCCAGGCAATAAATGCACCCATGGTGTACTGAGCACCATGCGCAAAATTAATGATGTTGAGAAGGCCAAAAATAATGGCCAATCCCAAACTCAATATGGCATAAAAAGAGCCATTAATAAGCCCCACCAAGAGCTGGGCTACCAGCCCTTGAGGGGTTATACCAAGAAGTTCAAACATGAGGAAATATATTTTCTATGTTTAGTTCTTTACAAGCTTGCACTTTGATTGAGACAAAGGCATAGATGAGTCTGCTGCCGGAATCACAGCGCGCACATTGTAGTAATCCCATGGGCTCTTGGCTTCAGATGGTTTTTTCACTTCAAGCAAATACATCTCATGCTCAAACTTGCCGTCCGCACGAATCTTGCCCTTAAATAGTCCATCGTCAATGTTGGTGGATTTGAGGACCTTCATAACTGCTTGAGTATCATCAGTGCCGGCTGTTTGAACCGCCTTTAGGTAATTGAGCACAGCAGAATATACGCCTGCCTGAACCATGGTTGGCATACGCTTGTGCTGCTCAAAGAACCGCTTAGAAAAGGCACGAGTTTTATCATCCTTATCCCAATAGAATCCCTCCGTTAGATACATGCCTTGAGCTGTATTTAGGCCCATTGAATGGACATCTGAAATAAACATCAACAAAGGCACTACAGTCTGTTTCTTGTTGACGCCAAACTCGGAGGCTTGTTTGACAGCATTGATAGTATCTTGACCTGCATTCGCTAACGCAACTACATCAGCACCACTTCCTTGGGCCTTTAAAAGGTAAGAGGAGAAATCACTGTTTGGGAATGGGTGCTTACTTACTCCAACAACTTTACCGCCGCTGGATTTAACAACATTGCTGGCGTCATTTTCAAGGGCCGCACCAAAGGCATAATCAGCAGTAATAAAATACCAATTCTTCTTTCCCTGCTTTACAACCGCTTTCGCCGTTCCGTTAGCAAGGCCATAAGTGTCGTATGTCCAATGTACGTTAACGGGCGTGCATTTTTCATTGGTAATGGCTGTAGAGCCAGCGCCTGAAATTAAAGTCATCTTGTTTTTCTGCTCAGCGACTTCCATTACTGCAAGGGCTGTATTGGTGGATACCAAGTCGACAATAACGTCTACATTGTCTTTGTCGTACCACTCACGCGCTTTATTGGCTGCAATATCCGCTTTATTTTGATGGTCTGCGCTCACGATCTCAATTTTTTTTCCAAGAACTGTTCCGTCCTTAGAGAAATCGGCTACAGCCATCTTGGCTGCAATTACAGAGCCGGGGCCAGCAAGATCGGAATAGGTTCCCGACAAATCAGTTAAAACACCAATCTTTACAACGTCGCCACTCACCTTGGATCCTGCTTGTGCAAAAACTGGGTTCGACGCAAACATCGTTGCGGCTACCAGTGATGCAGTTATTTGCTTTAACTTCATTCCTATCTCCTATAGAAAACCACTAAACACCCAGATACTCATTTAATAGAGTTGCTTTTTCAGCAAGCTCGCTTTGTTGCACTACCTCAACCACCTTGCCGTGCTCAACCACATAATGACGATCAGCTAAAGGCGCAGCAAATCGGAAGTTCTGTTCAACCAAAACAATTGTGAAGCCCTTGTTGCGAAGGCTGGTCACAACCTCGCCCAATTTTTGGACAATGACTGGTGCTAAACCTTCAGTAATCTCATCAAGCAAAAGCAGTTTGGCGCCGGTTCTTAAAATGCGGGCCATTGCCAGCATTTGCTGCTCACCGCCAGACAGTCTAGTACCTGGACTATTGCGCCTTTCATACAAATTTGGAAACATCTCATAGATTTCGTCCAAACCCATGCCGCCTGGAGCAATCTCTGGCAACAGCATTAAATTCTCTTCTGTACTTAGGCTTGCAAAAATGCCGCGCTCTTCTGGACAAAAGCCAACCCCTAGGCGTGCAATTTTGTAAGTAGGGGTGGCGATGGTTTCGGCACCATAAACTTGGACTGAGCCAGTTCTTTTACTGGTTAAGCCCAAGATGGTTTTCAGGATGGTGCTCCGGCCGGCGCCGTTTCTACCTAAAAGCGTAACCACCTCGCCATCACGAACAGCAAAATTTACGCCGTGCAAGATATGAGATTCGCCATACCAAGACTCTAGGTTTTTTACCTCTAGCGCCATAGTGCTCATAACTTATCGCCCCCATGGCTTCCCATATAGGCCTCAACAACCAAGGGATTATTGGAGACCTCCTTATATGAACCCTCTGCCAAAACTGACCCCCGCTGCAAAACAGTAATTCGGTCAGCAATGGAGGAAACCACCTTCATATTGTGTTCAACCATCAATATGGTTCTACCTTTAGCGACCCGATCAATTAGTTCTGTGACACGCTCCACATCTTCGTGACCCATGCCCTGTGTTGGCTCATCCAAAAGCATCAGTTCGGGTTCCATGGCCAGGGTTGTCGCAATTTCAAGGGCCCTTTTACGGCCATAAGCCAAATTTAAGGTTTCTTCATTTGCAAAATCTTGTAAACCAACCTCGTGAAGAAGTTGCATCGCGCGCTCATTAAGAACGCTTAGAGAGTTACTAGATTTCCAAAAGTGAAACTCGGTGCCTAATCCTCGCTGCAGCGCAACACGGACATTCTCTAATACGGTTAGATGGGGAAATACTGCTGAGATCTGAAACGAACGAATCACTCCTCGGCGAGCAATTTGTGCTGGCGCCTCCTTGGTGATATCAAAACCATTAAACAAAATTTGGCCGCTACTGGGCTCAAGAAACTTTGTCAGCAAATTAAAGCAGGTGGTTTTACCAGCACCATTAGGGCCGATCAAAGCATGAATTGTGCCCCTGGTGATATCTAGGTTGACATCACTGACAGCTGAAAATCCTTTAAAAGATTTTCCAAGTCCGACTGTTTTTAAGATTGTTTCTTGCAAGCTCATACCCTCTACCCCCTCTTGGGGCAAGATATTGAGAATAACCCAAGATGGTGTTGCTATATATAGCGATAACCCTAGATCAAAAAGGTTTGTGGCTTATGTGCTCTGCGAGATCTTGATGAACTTCTGAATAGACTCTCTTGCAAGCCCATCAAGAACATCAAGCGGCATCCGCTGAGACCCCTGAACGATCATTAAGGCATAAGGTTTTGCAAGCGCAGAGGCCTCTGGGCACAAGCGCAACTCATCGCCTTCGGCAGGAGACTGGCTGCGCCAATAGTTAATAGCAGCCTCGAGCTCTTGAATTGTGACAAACAACATAATGGCTTGGGAGCTTTAGTCTTTAGATGCAAGCATCGTGCCGCGACATTTTTTGGCGCCACAACGACACTCGTAATCCTTTTTCATTTGCTTGGTAATGCGCCCCTCAATATCAAGCGAGTAGTCATAAAACAGCTCTTCCCCAACCTTGAGATTGCGCTTCGCATAAATGAAGACGCGTGGCTTTCCACCAAAGGAGTCTTCGCGAGTTTCACAAATTGGTTTACAGGAGTGATTAATCCAACGGGCAGCATTACCCCCATATTTTGCATCGATGACGCGACCATCTTCCAATGAAAAATAGAAGGTATGGTTTGGATCTTTGGGGTCGTGTGGGTGCCGCTTCTCAGCCAATTTCCAGCTGATGCGCTCGCCCTTGTACTCAATAATAGCCTGCCCTTTTTTAATGGGCTTTGCCACAAACACACCCTTACCGTGAATCGGTGAAGACTTAACCACAATAGAGGAGCGATCCACCTTTGGTGGTTTTAATTTCTTGGAGGCCATATTTAAACGTCTAAGTTTCGGGCTATAAGCGCGTTCTTTTCAATAAACGCACGACGAGGCTCAACCTCATCTCCCATTAATGTTGTAAAGACTTGGTCGGCAGCGATAGCATCTTCAATTTTCACCTGCAAGAGCGTACGTGAGCTGGCATCCATAGTGGTTTCCCACAACTGAGATGGGTTCATCTCGCCAAGACCCTTATATCGCTGGCGGCTAAGAACGCGCTCAGCCTCAGATAGAAGCCAAGAGAACGCGCCCCTGAAGTCGCTAATAGTTTGTTCTTTTGGATTTTTTTCTGGATCACCGCGACGTACTTTTGTGCCAGGGAGCACTTTGCCGGATAAAACTGCCGCTGCATTAGCAAGGCTCTGGTAATCATCACCATGAACAAAATCTGAGTTGATGGTTGAAAGCTTTAGGTTGCCATGAATGCGACGTGACAATAACAAGCGGAAGCGCTCTGTGCGATCTTCTTTTTGCACAATAATTTCTGGCGGTAAGGCCAAAGGGTTTAGAGAATCGGCAAGCGCTTTTCTGAGTTGGTCGGCAGATTCGTTTGCAGACTTCTCTGTATCTAAATTAAGCTGCGTGCCTGATGCAATTGCACGCAAAGCATCTTCATCAATGGTGCGAGACAGGCGGTCCACAATGGATTGAATAACTTGGTAATGTTTAGCCAACTCATTTAGAGCCTCGCCCTCAATTAACTCACCATTAGGTATCTGCAAAGAAGCGGTTTCTAGCGCAATCTTTAATAACAATTGATTGAGCTCAGCATCGTCTTTGATGTATTGCTCGCTCTTACCAAACTTCACCTTATACAAAGGTGGTTGCGCAATATAAATGTGGCCACGCTCAATCAACTCTGGCATCTGTCTATAAAAGAAAGTTAAAAGCAGCGTGCGAATATGGCTTCCGTCAACGTCCGCGTCGGTCATGATGATGATGCGGTGGTAGCGCAGCTTATCTGCCTTGTACTCTTCAATACCTATTCCGGTACCTAGAACGGTAATTAAGGTGACCACCTCTTGACTAGCTAACATTTTGTCAAAGCGTGCTTTTTCAACGTTCAGAATTTTTCCTTTCAAGGGAAGAATTGCTTGAAAACGTCGGTCGCGTCCTTGCTTTGCAGAACCGCCCGCAGAGTCACCCTCAACAATAAACAATTCGGATTTTGTTGGGTCTTTTTCCTGGCAATCGGCCAATTTTCCCGGCAAACCCAAACCATCCAAGACGCCCTTGCGTCTTGTCATATCGCGCGCCTTACGAGCAGCTTCACGAGCGCGAGCAGCATCTACTATTTTTCCACAAAGGATTTTTGCGTCTGCTGGGCGTTCTTGCAAATATGCACTTAAAGCCTCTGCAACAATTTCTTCGACGGGTCCACGAACCTCGCTTGAAACCAGCTTGTCTTTTGTTTGGCTAGAAAACTTTGGTTCTGGAACTTTGACAGACAAAACACAGGCTAAGCCTTCGCGCATGTCGTCGCCAGAAATCTCCACCTTTGCTTTTTTAGCAACTTCATTCTCATCAATATATTTATTGATCACACGAGTCATAGCTGCACGCAAACCGGTTAGGTGAGTACCACCATCTCGTTGTGGAATGTTATTAGTGAAACAAAGCACTTGTTCACTAAAGCTGTCATTCCATTGCATAGACACTTCAGCTGTAATCTGACCACCTAAGTCTGAGGGGCGAACACCTTCGGCATAAAAAATATTGGGGTGTAAAACGTTTTTGGTTTGATTAATGTATTCAACAAAACCTTTGACGCCACCTGAGAAGGCAAAATCTTCTTCTTGACCGGTACGTTGATCAATTAATTTAATGTGGACGCCATTGTTTAGGAAAGAAAGTTCACGAATGCGCTTTACAAGAATTTCATAATGAAATTCGACATTACCGAAAATTTCCTCATCCGCCAAAAAGTGAACCTCTGTACCTGATAACTCAGTATCCCCAGTAACAGTAATGGGAGAGGTGATAACACCGTTTTCTTCTTGAATATTTCTGTTTTGAATAACGCCACGCGCAAACTCCATGTAGTGCGCTTTACCATCTCGACGAATTGTTAGCTTTAGCCATTTTGAGAGGGCGTTTACGCAACTTACACCCACACCATGTAAACCACCAGAAACTTTATAACTGTTTTGGTCAAACTTACCACCGGCATGCAACTCGGTCATTACGATTTCAGCGGCACTTCTTTTTGGTTCATGCTTATCGTCGTATTTAATACCTGTTGGAACACCACGGCCGTTATCAACAATTGAAATAGAGTTATCAGTTTGAATAACTACTGTAATTTCAGAGCAGTACCCTGCTAAGGCTTCATCAATAGAGTTGTCTAAAACCTCAAAAACAAGGTGATGTAAACCTGTGCCATCGGATGTATCTCCGATATACATACCGGGTCTTTTACGAACAGCTTCAAGGCCTTCTAAAATTTGAATCGATGCAGCGCCGTACTGCTCTACTACTTTTTTTTCTTCAGTCATTTTTTTCTAAATTAAATGCGCATTGGCATTACAACGTACTTAAAGTTCTCTGATCCAGGTAATGTAATCACAGCACTACTATTTGCATCGCCCAAACTAATCTGAATTTTTTCATTCTTTAGGTTGGCTAGTACATCAAGTAGGTAGCTAACATTGAAGCCAATCTCAACCGCATCACCACTGTATTCAGTTTCAATTTCCTCTTGAGCCTCTTCTTGCTCTGCATTGGTTGATTGAACAGTAATGCGATTAGGAGACAAGGAAAAACGAACACCTTTGAATTTATCGGTCGTGAGAATTGCAGCGCGTTGTAAGGCTGCTTGCAAGACATCTCTACCTACGATTAGTGAGTTTTTATGGCCCTTTGGAATAACTCTTTGGAAGTCCGGAAATTTACCCTCGACTAATTTGGAGATTAATTCAATATCACCAAAAGCAAATTTCACCTGATTAGCAGTTAGGCTGATCTCCAACATTTCATCAGAATCTTCCAATAGATGCTGGCACTCAAGAATAGTCTTACGAGGAATAATGATCTCTTGTCTTTGACCAGACCCTGTAGGGGCCTCTGCAAGCTCAACCTGCGAAAACGCTAGGCGGTGACCGTCGGTTGCTACAGCAACCACATCTTTACCCTCAACAACCAACAACATTCCATTTAAGTAATAGCGAATGTCTTGCTGCGCCATTGAAAAATGTACTTGACTAATGAGTTGACGAAAACTCTTTTGAGACATTTTCCAGGCAGCAGTTACTTCACCAACACTTTGCATTACCGGGAACTCTGTTGCGGATAATGTTTGCAGTGAAAAGCGGCTCTTACCGCTCTGCACCACCATACGATTGTCTTTAAGGTTTAAGGAAACTGGACCCTCAGGTAATGCCCTCAGAATATCTAACAGTTTTCTTGCAGCAACAGTAGTTGTTACATCCTCTGAACCAACACCAAAGTTGGCATTAGTTGTAATTTGAATTTCGATATCAGTAGAAATAAAAGATACCTTTTCACCATTCTTTTTAAATAAGAGGTTGGCCAAAATCGGTAGCGTGTGTCTACGTTCAACAATCCCACTAACCACCTGGAGTGGTTTTAATAAACTATCGCGCGAGGTGTTAACTAGTTGCATTGCTTTTAAATCCTTGTATATATCTTAGTAGTAATAGTAATAAGGCTTTGTTTTTCCGTGGATAACTCAAAAACCTCAAACAAAACAACACATTAAACGTTTAAAAACCTGTGGAAAACTTCTGTATAAGGCTTGCATAAAAACTGGATAACTCTGCTTCAACACCCTATTTTTGCATGAAGCGTGAACTTTCCACAATTTATCCACACTTAATCCCCAAACTTATCCCTAGGGTTAGTCACAGGGTTATCCACAGGCAAAACATCAAGATTTCAACGTTTGCTCTATAACGTGAATTTCGTGGTTCAACTGACTGTCATGCGAACGCTCTTCAGTGATCTTGCGAACCGCATGTAAAACAGTGGTGTGGTCACGTCCACCAAATAACTCCCCAATCTCAGGAAGGCTCTTTTGAGTCAATTCTTTGGCCATAAACATCGCAATTTGCCTTGGGCGGGCAATATTTGCAGGACGCTTTTTGGAATACATATCAGCAACTTTGATGCTGTAAAAATCGGCCACTGATTTTTGGATATTTTCTACAGAAATTTGGCGGTTTTGTATTGAAAGTAGGTCTTTAAGGGCTGTGCGAGCTACATCAATTGTGACTTCACGACCATGGAAGCGGACAAACGCTAGAATTTTGCGCAAAGCACCCTCAAGCTCTCGAACATTGGAGCGTAAATGTTTGGCGACAAAGAAGGCCACATCCTCAGTCATTGGGATGCCCTCGCTGGCCGCCTTTTTCATCAAAATAGCCACACGCATTTCAAGCTCTGGTGGCTCAATAGCAACTGTTAAACCTGAATCAAAGCGAGATATCAGGCGGTCATCAATCCCAGCCATCTCTTTGGGGTAGGTGTCACTAGTAATAATGACTTGTGATTTATTGCTTAGGAGGGCCTCGAAAGCATAAAAGAACTCTTCCTGTGTCCTCGACTTACCGCTAAAAAATTGAATGTCATCAATTAATAGGAGGTCTAGTGAGTGGTAGTAGCGCTTAAAGCGGTCAAAAGCCTTTTGTTGGTAGGCTCGCACAACATCTGAAACGTATTGTTCAGCATGGATATAGCGAATCCTGGCATTGGGTTTTTCTTTTAGAAGGTGATTACCAATCGCATGAATTAAATGGGTTTTACCTAAACCAACCCCGCCATATAGAAACATCGGGTTATAGGATGTTCCGGGGTTGTGTGCCACCTGAATGGATGCGGCGCGGGCCAGTTGATTGGCCTTTCCGGTCACAAAGGTCTCAAAAGTAAGGTTTGGATTGAGTTTTGAATGGTCCTCAATCTCGAATGGCTGCTCTTCAACAGAAATACTGGGGGCGACTTCAGTCGCCACATCGACCTCAAGGGCCACCTCTTTCGGGGTTGATGTTGGGCCTGGGCGCCACACCCTCAACAGCGAGGACAAAATTGATATTAATTGGGGCGCCAAAGTATTGTGATGCAAGCTCTTGGAATCGATCAGCAAAAGTCTTTTTAATCCAATCAAGCTTGAAGCGGTTTGGAGCGCCAACTGTTAGTGAGTGATCACTCTCTTCAAAAGATACAAGAGTTAAGGGCTGTATCCATGTTTTAAATTGCTGGGGCGACAGCTCGCGGGACAGGGCGCCAATGGCGCCATCCCAAAAACCCAATGGACTGGTTGAATTCAAGGCGGGAGGATTTTGTAAGTTGCTCATATTTTTGGAGGATCCATTGTAGCTATCCTGGAAAGTTATCCACAAGGTAAAAAATCGTGGAAAACCTGTGGATAACTTGTGAACAAAGAAAAAAAGTCCTTATAAATTAGTGTTTTAGTAAAAATTTACTCAAAAATAGAGAAAAACACCTAGATATTCGTAGGGATGGATTGACCTTTTGCTCCGCAACAAGGAAAATACTTGGTTTTGCAGGGATCTATCATGAAAAGAACGTATCAACCATCAGTAACACGTCGCAAGCGCACACACGGCTTCCGTATTCGTATGAAAACCAAAAGTGGACGCGCTGTATTAAATGCACGTCGCGCCAAAGGCCGCAAACGCTTGGCTGTTTAATTTAGCCGTTGAATAGCGCAAGGATTTCTGAGTTACTAAAAACGCGCCCCAAAACAAACGTGTCTTGGGGTATGTATCTCGTCGGCGCCCCACAGGGTGCAAAGCCGGACTTGGGCATTGCTGTTGCTAAAAAATTAGTTAAGCGCGCAGTAGATCGAAATCGCCTAAAGCGAATGATCCGAGAGTTGATTTGGTCTGCGCAATCAACAACATTAAACAAAGATGTTGTTGTCAAGCTTAAGAAGCCCGTCGGTCGTCAAACTCGTGGCAGACTTAGGAAGAAAGAAAAGCAACTCTTGCGCTCTCAAGTGGTGGAGCTTTTATAAGGTGCGCACTTTAAATCGCGCAGCGGTGAAGTTGGTGCGTATGTATCAACTTTTACTCAGTCCTTATATGGGCATGCAATGTAAATATGTGCCCACCTGCTCGCAATACGCGTGTGACTGCTTTAATCACTATGGATTTTTCAAGAGTCTTAGTCTGACAGCTTGGCGGATTGCACGCTGTAACCCCTTGTCACACGGCGGTTATGATCCTGCGGTAAAACAAACATCTCATTAATTTAAGCGAATACAAATGGACTTTAAAAAAACAATTCTTTGGGCTGTATTTTCACTGTCAGGCCTTATGCTCTACAACAACTGGCAAGTCCATGAGGGCAAGCCATCAATGTTTGGGGGCGCCTCTAATGTAACTGCTACTGCAACAGATAAAGCTGGCACACCAAAATTAGATATGCCGGCCGCAATCTCTGGCGTGCCTGCCACCCCTCAGGCACCCAATGCCAAAACAATAGCCACAGAGAGCACAGAAAAATTTACTCTTGAAAATGACCTCCTCTCTCTAGAGGTGAGTGCTGCAGGAGCAAATGTGGTTGATGCGAAGTTGTTGAAAGAACTCACTGCAGATCAAAAACCCGTAGAAATTTTTAAACACACACCGACCCACACTTATGTTGCGCGCTCCGGCTTGGTTGCGGTCGGTAATATCGAGCTACCAAATCACACCAGCACTTTCAAGTTAGATCGTTCCGGCAAAGACGGATCTGGCCGACCATTTTTAGTGCTCTCTAGCGAACGCAACGGCGTGAAGCTAGAAAAAACATTCCTTTTAAATCCAGGTAGCTACGACGTTTACGTTGGACATCGAGTAACGCAATTGGCCGCAAACGGCGGCCCCCTAGTTCTCTATACAGAAATCGTTCGGGATGGTTCACAAGAACAAAAAATCGGACCTTTTGGCGGCGCTTTTTCTGCCAGCACTTTTACTGGCCCAGCGATCTACACCGATGGGGACAAGTTTAAAAAAGTTCCTTTTACCGATATTGAAAAGAATAAATTTACACCACCAGCCCAAATTGCTGCTGGTCAGCCTGGCTGGGTTGCCATGGTTCAGCACTACTTTGCAAGCGCCTGGATTCCGGATGCTAAATTAGCGCGCGATATTTACTCTGGAAAAATTGATAACGATTTATATCGAGTTGGTATGCAGACACAGTTGGGTACGATAGCCACCGGAAGCACGGTTACCGCCAATGCGCAGCTATTTGTTGGCCCACAGGAAGAGCGCATGCTTGAAAAGATTGCCCCTGGACTTGAACTTTTAAAGGACTACGGCTATCTGACAATCTTGGCCAAACCAATTTTTTGGTTGTTAGAGCATATTCACAATATTGTTGGCAACTGGGGTTGGTCGATCATCCTCTTAACTATTTTGATCAAATTAGCATTCTTCCCGCTCTCAGCCGCAAGCTATAAATCCATGGCGCGTATGAAAGAAGTGCAGCCACGTTTGATGGCCATGAAGGAGCAATTTAAGGGTGATCCACAAAAGCTTAATCAAGCAATGATGGAGATGTATCGCAAAGAAAAAATTAATCCTTTGGGCGGCTGTTTACCAGTTGTGATTCAGATCCCCGTGTTTATTTCTTTGTACTGGGTGCTCTTGTCATCGGTAGAGATGCGTGGCGCACCTTGGATTTTATGGGTTCATGATTTATCAATACCAGACCCCTATTACATTTTGCCGATCATCATGGCGGTGTCGATGTTTGTGCAAACCAAACTTAATCCAACGCCACCTGATCCGGTGCAGGCCAAGGTAATGATGTACATGCCGATTGTGTTTTCAATCATGTTCTTCTTCTTCCCGGCTGGCTTGGTTTTGTATTGGGTAACTAACAACCTACTATCGATTGCACAGCAGTGGCAAATCAATCGTTTATTTGGAAAAAAGCCTGCTAAATAAGTAATGGCCTAAAGATTTAATGGATAACGCACAGCAATGATGACGAGAAAGTTACCCATCATTGCTGTAGCAACCGCTCCCGGTAAGGCTGGGGTTGGTGTTGTTCGTATCAGTGGACAAAATTTATCTTCAATTGCCCGGGCTCTTTTTCAAAAAGCGCTTCTTCCGCGACAGGCAACCTTGCTAAGTTTGCGGGATTCTGGCGGACAATTAATTGATCAGCTTGTTGCAATTTATTTTGCTGCTCCAGCATCTTTTACTGGGGAAGATGTTTTAGAGCTGCAGTGTCATGGCGGCCCTCAGTTACTTGAGTTAGTCATCAAGCGCTGTCTTGAGCTAGGCAAAGATGATGGTTTGGTAATCGCCGAGCCAGGCGAATTTACTTTACGCGCCTATCTAAACAACAAGGTAGATCTGGCCCAAGCTGAGGCTATTGCAGATTTGATTGATGCTCAAAGTGAGGCTGCTGTTCGTGGCGCGGCAAGATCTTTGCAGGGCGTGTTTTCGGATGATATCAATGCCCTGGTCGAAGAAATTACGCAACTGAGAATTTTGGTGGAATCAACGCTGGACTTTCCAGAAGAAGAAATTGAATTTCTAGAAAATGCGCAAGCACGTGAACGCCTATCGGCTGTCAAAACCAAACTGCAAGCCTTAAGAGATGGCGCTAAGCAAGGGAAGATTTTGCGCGATGGCATTCAACTCGTTTTAGCTGGCGCCCCCAATGTTGGAAAGAGCTCCTTATTAAATAGGTTGGCCGGCGAAGAGGTTGCGATTGTTACCCCAATAGCGGGAACTACCCGAGATCGAGTGAAGGAAAGCATTCAGATTGAAGGTGTGCCAATGCACATCATTGATACTGCTGGCCTGAGACAAACTGCTGACGAGGTCGAGGCAAAAGGAATTGAGCGTACTTGGGACGCAATTCGCTTAGCAGACTTAGTGATTTTCTTGACGGCAGCCGATGCCCAGACTGAGACAGGCGACTTAAGGGCGCAAATTATGGGGGCCCTACCCTCCAAGTGCCCTATATTGGAGGTGCTTAACAAATCAGATCTTTTATCCAAAGAGCTCCTTGTTAATCCTGAGGCAATTCTCATTTCAGCCAAAAAAGGCGATGGAATCGATCTTTTAAAGCAAAAAATCCTTGAAATAGTCGGGTGGAATGGGCCCCAGGAGGGTGCAATCATAGCCCGCAGGCGGCATCTTGACTGTATTGAGCGTGCTGCTGAACATATTGAAAAATCCGAACAATTCGCTGCAAATGGCAACAATTCGCTTGAATTGTTCGCAGAAGAGCTCTTTTTGGCCCAAAATCACCTTGGGCAGATTACCGGAAAGCTCCTCCCAGACGATCTTTTGGGAAAAATCTTTAGCCAATTCTGTATTGGGAAGTAAGCCTTTAATAAGAGCCGAACCCCGATCTAGGTCAATACGTCAAATATGACCAAAATGTTAAAATCATTGGATTAAAAAATTCAATTTTCATAGGGAAACATATGACTTCAACCACCAGCGGCCAAATCAATGTGAATGCGCCAGCTTACGTAAAAAACCAGGGCCTGATTAAGTGGGTTGCAGAAGTTGCTGCACTCACGAAGCCAGATGCCATTCGTTGGTGTGATGGCTCTCAAGCTGAGTACGATGAGTTGTGTGAGCTGTTGGTTAGCGCTGGTGTATTTAAGCGCCTGAATCCAGCCAAGCGCAAAAATTCATTTTTAGCCCTTTCTGATCCAGAAGATGTGGCGCGCGTTGAAGATCGCACATTTATTTGTTCAGACAAAAAAAGAAGATGCTGGCCCAACCAATAATTGGGTAGAGCCAAGCGAAATGCGCGCAACTTTGAATCCTTTGTTCGATGGTTGCATGCGCGGTAGAACCATGTATGTAGTGCCATTCTCAATGGGCCCAATTGGCTCACCAATCGCACACATTGGTGTTGAGTTATCGGACAGCCCTTATGTTGCTATCAATATGCGCTTGATGACCCGTATGGGCAAAGCGGTGATTGATCAGCTGGGCACTGATGGCGAATTCGTTCCTTGTATTCATACTGTAGGTAAGCCATTGGCTGCCGGTGAAAAAGACGTGGCATGGCCTAACAATAAGACCAAGTACATTGTTCATTACCCAGAGACTCGTGAGATTTGGTCATTTGGATCTGGCTATGGCGGTAATGCGTTGTTGGGCAAAAAATGTTTTGCATTACGTATCGCATCGAATATGGGTCGCGATCAAGGTTGGCTCGCAGAGCACATGTTGATTCTTGGTGTTACATCACCTGAAGGCAAGAAGTATCACATTGCCGCAGCATTCCCATCTGCTTGTGGAAAAACGAACTTCTCCATGATGATTCCTCCAAAAGGATTTGATGGTTGGAAAGTAACCACCATTGGTGATGACATTGCCTGGATCAAGCCGCGCAAAGACCCTGTGACTGGCAAGACACGCCTATTCGCAATTAATCCAGAGTCTGGCTACTTCGGCGTAGCTCCTGGCACAAACCGTCAAACTAATCAAAACTGTATTGATTCATTAAATCAAGATGTGATCTTTACCAACGTTGGTTTGACTGATGATGGTGATGTTTGGTGGGAGGGTTTAACAGAAACACCGCCTGCACATTTAATCGATTGGCAAGGTAAAGACTGGACTCCAGCCGATGGTGCTGCAGGTCGTAAAGCCGCGCATCCCAACTCACGCTTCACGGTTGCCGCAACGAATAACCCTGCAGTTGATCCAAAATGGGATGATCCAGAGGGCGTTCCAATCGACGCATTCTTATTCGGCGGACGTCGCTCGAACACCGTTCCTTTGGTAAGCGAAGCTCGTGATTGGGTTGAGGGCGTATACATGGCTGCTACCCTGGGCTCAGAAACTACTGCTGCGATTACTGGTCAAATCGGCGTTGTTCGTCGTGATCCGTTTGCAATGATTGCGTTTGCCGGTTACAACATGAGCGACTACTTCCAGCATTGGCTCAATATTGGTAAGAAGCTTGAGGCTGAAGGCGCTGTGTTGCCGAAAATCTATTGTGTGAACTGGTTCCGCAAAGATGAGAATGGCAAGTTTGTGTGGCCAGGCTTCGGTGAGAACATGCGCGTTCTCTCATGGATTTTGAATCGTGCCGAAGGGACAGCAAGTGGCAAAGAAACTCCATTTGGTATTTGCCCAGAGCACACTGACATGCACTGGGGCGGGCTTGACTACTCTGCTGAAAAGTTTGCCAAGGCCATCCATGTAGCTGTTGATGACTGGAAAAACGAGTTGAAGCTGCATACAGAATTGTTTGATCACCTTGGCGATCGTTTGCCTAAAGAGTTGAAAGAGACTCGAGCCAAGATCGAACAACGTTTGAATGCATAAGCTGTAAATTCATTAGCAGTAATTCACGCTCTACTAGACTTTATTAATGACCAAACCCCAACACCATGAAATCGTGGTGATTGGGGCAGGCATTTGCGGCGCAACCATTGCAAATGAGTTGCTCGAGCGCGGCAAGTCAGTCTGCGTTATCGATGCCGCAAGCTCTCCCGCGACTGCTTGCTCAAGTCACGCTTATGCCATCGCACATCCACATATTGGCAAAGGCGCTCCTCGCTTATTGCGTTTAACGCGCTTAGCGTTTTTATTGGCCGAGGCCAGATGGAACAAGGCCTGGCGGGCGCATGGTATTTTTCAGTCCACTAAAAAAGACAGAGAATTTAACCGGGAAGAAATCGCCGCACATCTACACTCTTTAGGCTTAAAAGAAGATATTGCTATTCCGCTTGACGCAAAAGAGGCAGAGAAAATCTGTGGCATTTCCCAAAGTGGCGTTTGGATTTCGCGCGGGGCTTGCTTAAACTTACAAGAAGCAAGCAAGCAGTTGCTAAAAGAGCACGAAAAGTTAACTTGTCTTTGGAACACGCGCGTTGCAAAACTAGAAGAGCGTAATGAGAAGTGGTATTTAGAAGATGAAGCAGGACGAGAAATCGTTTCTGCTGACAAGGTGGTGATTGCCGCCGCAATGGATAGTAAGAATTTAATCAACAGCCTTGGCATTCGACTGCCGCTTAGGCCAGTGCGTGGACAACTGAGTATTTTTTCTATCAAGTCAGATGATGCTTGGGCAAGCAAATTACCTAGGGTCGGAATTTCTGGGGATGGTTATTGCCTGCCAGCGAAACAGCTTTCTGATGGAAGTTATGAGTGGATTGTTGGATCAAGTTTTGATGAGGGCGAGGGGGATCTTGCGCCCAGGGCCGGTAGTGATGACTTTAATCGCCAGCAAGCCAAAGGTTTGCTGGCTTACGAAAACGGCGATATTACTAGCCTCACAAAAAGTGGTGAATTTGTTGGCGTGCGCTGTGTTGCTGGAGACCGCTTGCCCATCATTGGCGCACTTACTCAGCGGCCAGGCATATTTTTGGCTACTGCTTTGGGTTCCAGGGGAATTTTATGGTCAGCCCTAGCAGCCAAGCTAGTGACAGCTCAGCTACTTGAGGATGACTTTGCTTTACTTGCCCGCTTAGGTTTTGCAGCAGACTTGGTGGCAGCACTTGCGCCTGCGCGTTTCTTGGCTGGAGCTTTAGCTGCGCCAGCAGCTTTGGCTTCAAATTCAAAACCAATTTTGCCATCTGTACCAAGTGCCAAGTAGGCCTTAAAGCCGCGCCCAGTACGGTTCGACTTAAAGTTAGTCATCAAGTCGGTCTTGCCTTCTTTTAGCAATTTCTGAATTTGCTCGCTAGAGACTTCTTGCTGCAAGACCACTTTGCCGGTTTTGAAGTCACAGGTTTTAGCAGGCCCAGTATTGTTTTCACAAACATAGCGCATGCCATCTTCGTAGACTGCACCAGAGCATTTTGGACAAACGCCTAGTGCCTGGCGACCCGTGAAATCAATCGCTTCAGTTTCATCATCTTGCGTATTTCCAAAATCAAACTCGAGTTTGAATCCCGCATTTGGATAATCAGAATCATCTTCTGGAATTTCAGAAAGCTTAATAATTGCGGCAAATGGGCGACCCATTTTGCTGCGGAAGCCTTGTAGGGGGCCAATGGTTTTTTCACGCAACAATTCTTCTACTTCGGGATATTCAAACGCGCGCCCACCAGGAGTTTTGCTAATCGTAAAACCACACTTTTCACAGGCAAAGCGTCTATAGTTTTCTTTGACCGGACCCTTACAGTGCGGGCATGGCGTGGTCATTGTGGCGTAGTCACCTGGGATCGTATCGCTGTCGTATTCTTTTGCACGCTTCACGATACGCTGAGTCATTTGCGCGATTTCTTGCATGAAGGTGTCGCGATTCATCTTGCCTTGTTCGATGAGCGATAACTTATTTTCCCAACTGCCCGTTAAATCGGGGCGAGTTAATTCTTCAACATCCAAGCCTCGTAGCAAAGTCATTAACTGAAATGCCTTTGCCGTTGGGATAAGCTCACGCGCTTCACGCACAATATATTTTTCAGCCAGCAGACCTTCAATGATGGCTGCTCGGGTTGCTGGCGTACCAAGACCCTTCTCTGCCATTGCCTCGCGCATTTCATCGTCATCAACCCACTTGCCCGCACTTTCCATTGCGGATAGCAAGGTTGCCTCGGTGTAGCGCGCTGGCGGCTTAGTTTTCAATGGAATGGCATTTACTGATTCGGTTTGGACGGTTTCACCTTCTTGCACCGGCACCAACTCATCATCTGCTTGATTGGACTTGCCATAAACAGTGAGCCAGCCCGGGTTTACTAAGACACGCCCTTCGGTCTTGAAATGATGGCCTGAGGCCTCTGTAATGCGAGTGGTGACGCGAAATTCAGCGGCCGGATAAAAGACTGCCAAGAAACGACGCACTACCAAGTCATATAGCTTTGCCTCTGGCTCACTTAAACTTTTTGGTGTTTCTAGGGTTGGGATGATCGCAAAGTGATCGGAAATCTTGGAGTTATCAAAAATGCGTTTGTTGGGTTTGATCCAGCCATAACCTGCCTTTGCTTTGGGATCCTTTGGATCGCCCTGCAAAATTTGTTTAGCAAATGCACGATATTCTTGCGAATGATCCGCAATGTTCTCCATGGTTTGCTTAACGGTATCCAAGTAGTCTTCTGGCAATGCTTTTGCATCAGTACGAGGATAGGTCAACACTTTGTGACGCTCATACAGCGCTTGGGCAAGGCCCAGCGTATTTTTAGCAGAGAATCCAAAACGAGCATTCGCTTCGCGCTGCAAGCTTGTTAAGTCAAATAGTTGTGGCGCAAGTTGAGTTGCAGGCTTCGCTTCTTCAGTAACGGTAGCCTTTTTACCGCGGCAAGCTGCCACGATACTTTGTGCAGCCGCTTCACTCCATAGACGGTTCTCACGAGCGTCGGGCTCAGTAACATCTTTTTTGAATTTGGGATCAAACCAGCGACCTTCGTAAATGCCGGCTGCAGCAATAAATTCCGCTTTAACTTCCCAATAGTCTTTTGAAATAAATTTACGAATCAGCTCTTCGCGTTCAACAACAATCGAAAGCGTTGGCGTTTGAACGCGGCCAACAGTGGTCAAGAAGAAGCCACCACTCTTGCTATTAAATGCAGTCATGGCACGCGTGCCATTAATACCAACCAGCCAATCAGCCTCTGAGCGACAGCGCGCAGCATCTGCAAGTGGTTGCATTTCGTCATCAGTGCGCAGGCTTGCAAACCCATCACGGATTGCTGCAGGTGTCATTGATTGCAACCAAAGTCTTTTGACTGTTTGCGATGCTTTTGCATGTTGCGCAATCAATCTAAAAATGAGTTCGCCTTCACGTCCCGCATCGCAAGCATTAATGAGTGAGGTGACATCTTTGCGTTTGATGAGTTTTTGCAAAACCTTCAAACGCGATTCGGTCTTGGCGATCGGGCGCAAATCAAAATAGGGTGGCACAACAGGCAGGTTGGCAAAAGACCATTTGCCACGCTTGACGTCATACTCCTCTGGGGCTGCAATTTCTAAGAGGTGTCCAACAGCAGAAGAAATGAGAAAGTCATCATTCTCAAAATAGTCTTCATGCTTAGTAAAGCCACCCAGGGCTTTAGCGATATCGTTAGCTACCGAGGGCTTTTCAGCAATGATCAGAGCCTTAGGGTGATCGACAGATGAGATCTTGGTGCTGCTTTTGGTAGATGCTTTAGCCACGCGTTTGCCTAAATTTGAGCCTGAATTAATGTTTTTAATAGGGAAAAAGGATGATCAATTTAAACCAAATCAGGATTTGGCCCATTTCTATCCCCTTTTTTATTATTAACCGATAAATCTGGAAAAGTCCAAAAAAGCCCTTTTTAGAGGATTTTTGACCCCCCGGCGCGAAGACATTTTTTAGATAAAACCCACTTTAAATGCTCTTAAATGAGGTTTTTAGGGAAAAATGAGCTCATCCAGCACGTCTTTGGGGGTTTGAACTAATTTTGCGCCCTGCTGGATGAGTTGATTGCAGCCTACAAAAAGAGGGTCATGGATGGGTCCTGGCAATGCAAATACTTCCCTTCCTAGGTCTGCCGCAATACGAGCGGTAATAAGGGAGCCGGATCTCTCAGTTGCCTCAACCACCACCACACCTAGTGCTAAAGCGGCAATAATGCGATTTCGTTTTGGGAAGTGGAAAGCTTTGGGGCCAACGCCAGGCGCAAATTCTGAGATAAGCAACCCTTGCTGCCCAATTGCTTTTGCAAGGCCAAGATGCTCCCTTGGATACACCATATCTAGGCCCGTGCCGCAAACCGCTGCCGTGAAGTGAGGCTGGCAAAGATCAAGGACTGCTCGGTGAGCCGCTCCATCGATGCCCCTAGCAAGCCCTGAAATGATAAGTAGTCCCGCCTTAGAGAGCTCATGGGCAAATAGAGCGGCATTTTTGAGCCCTGTAGCGCTGGCATTGCGGGAGCCCACGATTGCCACCATTGGCAGCCGTAACAATTTTGCATCTCCACTTATATATAGAGCGCTGGGGGCGTCGTAGAGGTCATGGAGTCTGAGAGGGTAGTGCTTGTCAACCCTGGAGATTTTGCTGATGATGTTTGGTGGCATAGGCATAGAAATCAAATATTCTGATGGGCAGGGAATTTTGCGCAATCAGGACAGACAGATTGCTCTGTTGGATAATTCCTATATGGCTTTGTTAACCGTCCTTTGTTACCCCGATCCGCGCTTGCATCAAGTTGCCAAACCAGTGGCACAGGTAGACGCTCGTATTAAACAGATAGTGGCCGACATGGCAGACACGATGTATGAGGCGCCCGGGGTTGGGTTAGCTGCAACCCAGGTGAACATTCATGAACGCATTGTAGTAATTGATGTGTCTGATGAGCAAAATGAGCTGATGGTTTTTATTAACCCAGAAATTATTTGGGCAAGCCCCGAGAAAAAATCTTGGCGTGAAGGGTGTCTTTCTGTTCCTGAGTTTTATGACGAAGTTGAGAGGCCTGCAGAAATTCGCGTTAAGGCTCTTGATCTAAATGGTAAAGAGTTTGAGCTTGACGCCGATGGATTGTTAGCGGTTTGCTTGCAACATGAGTTGGACCATTTGCAGGGAAAAGTATTTGTTGAGTATCTATCATTTCTTAAGCAAACTCGCATCTCCCAAAAAATGAAGAAGCGTGCCAAAGAATTAGTAGGTCAGCGCTAAGCGCCCTGAATGAAAATAGTTTTTGCTGGGACCCCCGAATTTGCAGCACAGGCCATGCGCGCAATTGATGCAGCCGGCCATGAAATCGTGCTGGTGCTTACCCAGCCAGATCGCCGCGCTGGTAGAGGCATGCATTTACAAGCCAGTCCCGTTAAAGAATTTGCCCTCAAGAAAAGCATACCCGTACTTCAGCCAGAGACACTAAAGCGAAACAGTGTTGATGCTCAAAAAAAGTTACAAGCTCAAGATGCATATCAGCAATTATCAGAAATTGATTTTGACGCGATGGTAGTAGTTGCTTACGGCTTGATATTGCCCCAAGAAATTTTAGATATTAGTGAACGCCCAGGAAGACATGGAAGCTTTAATATTCACGCCTCTCTTTTGCCTCGTTGGCGTGGTGCGGCACCTATTCAACGCGCCATAGAAGCAGGCGATCATAAGACAGGCGTATGCATCATGCAGATGGATGCTGGTCTTGATACGGGCGATACAGTATTGACAGAGGAGCTCGAAATTTCTGCTCATGAAACCAGTGCTACGCTACATGATCGCTTGGCTATCTTGGGCGCCAAGTTAATTGTTAATGTGCTTGATCAATTACAAAACGGTCATGATTTAACGCATATGTCTCAGTCAAAGCTTGGCATTTCGTATGCGGAAAAAATATTAAAAGCTGAGGCTGAGATCGATTGGCATCGAGATGCACAGCAAATCGATGCTCGGATACGGGCATTCAACCCTTTTCCTGGCGCCACCACCAGCTTAGGTGACCTCTCTATCAAGCTGTGGAGTTCGCGTGTTGCCAAGACAGCCCCCGATAGTCAGTCAGCAATGCCTGGCCAGGTGTTGGGCTTGGGTGATCAAGGCGTGTATGTGAAGTGTGGATCTGGAGCCATTGAAGTGTTAGAGATGCAAAAGCCCGGCGGAAAAAAAATGAGTGCAAAGATGTGTTTGCAAACATTGAGCGCCGACGATAAATTGTTGTGCTTTCAAACAAAGGCATCGCTTTGACCCCGAGTAAATTCCATTGGTAGATCAAAAAACGCCGCATAGCTTACCCCTTTCTGAAGCAATCACTATTGCTGCTCAGGCCATTACTGAGGTGATGAGTGGTCGATCCCTAACTGAAGTTTTAGACCAACTAGATGCGCACGAGAGACCAATCGTCCAAAGCTTGAGTTTCGATGCATTGCGTAAATGGATTCGCTCTCATGAGCTGATAAAGCAATTTGTTCCTAAAGCTCCCCCACCAGAAGTTGATCATTTGTTAACTGTTGCTATTGCTCTGTTTGTCCGCGATGGTTCTGAGGGGAAGGGTTATGCAGCCCATACGATTGTTGATCAAGCAGTTAGGGCCTGCGAAGAGTATGACAAGACGATGTATGCCAAGGGCCTAGTAAATGCGGTGCTGCGCAAGGTGAGTCTCGCCTTGCAACCCCCTGAGGGCCAGCCTCACTACCCGCCTGATCCTATTCCCATGTTTGCCCCGGCTTGGTGGCGAGCAAACTTAAAGCGGAATTATCCAAAAGCATGGCAGTCGATCTTATTTGCTCAAGCAAAGCGAGCACCATTAATTTTGCGCGTGAATCAACGGCAATATTCGCGGGAACAATATCAAGCTCTATTAAGCGATGCGAGTATTTCGTCTTTGCCCATTGAGTCGGTTGCAGGGATCCCATTGCCAAGCGCATTGTTATTGCCAAACCCAGTTCCCGTTTCTGATTTACCGGGTTTTTATAGTGGCGCTGTATCTGTACAAGATGCTGGCGCTCAATTGGCAGCTACTTTATTAAATCCTCAGCCTGGCGATTTAATCTTAGATGCCTGTGCAGCCCCTGGCGGAAAGACTGCCCATTTGCTCGAGTTAGCGGACTGTCAGATGAGGGCGTTAGAGCTGGATGGCGAGCGCCTTGGAAAAATTGGGGGCAACTTAGATCGTCTACGCCTGCATTCTGAAAAAAGTAAAAGTGCTTCGTGGCGATGCCTCAAAAGCTGCTTGGTGGGATGGCGTGTTGTTTGACAAAATTTTGCTAGATGCGCCTTGCTCTGCATCGGGAATTGTTGCTCGTCACCCAGATATCCCATTTTTACGCCGTGAGGCGGACATTAGGTCCTTGCAGCAAAAGCAGCGTGAGATATTGACCCAAGCTTGGAAGATGCTCAAGCTAGAAGGCCTGCTTCTATACGTTACATGCTCGGTATTTCCAGAGGAAGGGGAGGATCAAGCGGTCTGGTTTGCCCAGCAGCATGGCAATGCGGTACGATTAAGCGCTCCAGGACAGCTTTTGCCTACAGAAGCCAATGACGGTTTTTACTTTGCCTTGTTTAAGAAAAATGGGGCCATGAGCCAAAGAATTAAGCAATTCATCTTTTTGGGTTTGATGGTGTTGAGTGTATTTTCAACTACTGTCTGCGCCGAAGGTATCAAGATCAAATCCTTTGAGTTAGAAAAGGTTGATAGCGACTGGTTATTAAATGCTACTTTTCAAATTGAACTTTCTCCAGGCCTAGAAGAAGCCGTTCAAAAAGGTGTGGTCTTATATTTTCAAACTGAATTTGATCTCACGCGCTCACGTTGGTATTGGTTTGATGAAAAATCTACCCTAGTTCAAAGACAAACACGTTTGTCGTATCAGCCCCTTACTCAGCAATATCGAATTGCATCTGACGGCTTTACTTTTTCGGCAAAAACAATTTCTGAGGCGCTGCAAGCGGTGGGCAGTGTCGGTGGTTGGCGCGTTATTGATAACAATCAAGTCGATGCCAGCAAAGCCTATACCGCAGGTCTACGCATGACCTTAGACTTAAGCAAGCTCCCCAAACCATTCCAGGTCAATGCATTGAATAATAGAGACTGGAATGTTTCGAGTGACTGGCTGCATTTCCCTTTCTCCCCCAATGGCCCGGCGCTGATTAAGCGATGAGAGAGGCCCTAACACCGCTTAAGCCAAGCTTTTTTGAATCGAAAGCTTGGCGCAAGAAATTGCTCCCAATCGCCATAGGCTTAATTGGCGCATTTGCATTGATGCTATTAGTTTTATTGTCGATTGCATCATCTAACACCGAGTTTTTTGATCGATACTTCATTTGGCTTTACGCAGCCAACGTAGTTATTGGAGTTTGCTTAACTCTGGTCATTTTGACCTTGGTGATTGTGATTGCCGTACGCTGGTATCGAGGCCACTTTGGTACCCGCTTGATTGCAAAGCTGGCAATGATTTTTGCTTTAGTCGGAATCGTGCCGGGCTTAATTTTGTACGGAGTGTCTCTTCAATTCGTATCAAGAAGTATCGAGACTTGGTTTGACGTTAAGGTTGAGTCAGCGCTGGATTCGGGACTAGAGTTAGGACGAGTCACCTTACGCGTTGCCCAAGAAGAAATCCTTGGTGAGGGTAATTTCATCGCCGAGCAAATTGTTCAAGTACCAGCAGGCTCTAGTTCCGAGCAGGTCGGGGCTATGGTCATGAAAATTCGGAATCAATTTGGCATTCAAGAGGTTACCCTCTTTAACATGCAGCGTAGTTTTATTTTCAGTAGTGAAGCACGACCTAAGAAATTCTTACCGGCTCCTAGTGCCGAAGTGATTGCAGAGGCCTTTAAGAAGAAGGGCATTACTTTTTTAGATCAAATTGAGCTCGAGAATGGCCAGCGAGGCTATCGAGTAAGGGCGATTGTGCCAATCGTGCGAAAGAAGCCCATCCTAGGCAAAGCAGATCTAAATAAAGATGCGGAAGATAAATACTTCCTGCAGTTAGTGCGTTTTATTCCGGAACCATTAGCAAAAAATATTTTTGCAGTCGAGAGCGCTTACAGTGAATATCAAGAAAAAGCCTTGGGACGAAGTGGGCTGCGCAAAATGTTTGTGGGCACGCTTACCCTCACCCTATTTTTTGCATTATTTGTTGCGGTGATATTGGCCTTGCTATTGGGGCGTCAGCTCGCCCGCCCACTCTTGATGCTGCTGAAGGGCACTCAGGCCGTTGCACAGGGTGACTTATCGCCAAAGCCAGAGCTAGATACTGGCGACGAGCTGGGGATGCTCACACGGCAATTTAATGTGATGACCAGACAGCTTGCCGATACCCGTACCTCGCTGCAGGAATCTAAGGCATTTTTAGAAAAAGTATTGGGCAACCTAACAGCAGGTGTTTGCATCTTTGATAAAAATTACAACGTAGTTTCTAGCAATGCTGGCGCTGACCGCATATTTGCACATGATCTAACCTTATTAGATAGCAAGCCCTTGAGTAGTAACCCAGCACTGATTGAGTTTGAGAGCGCCATCAAAGAGGGCTTTGCAACCATGAAATTAACTGTGGCGAATGAGAGTGGTAGCGACACTGCTCAAGCTGCTCCGCAAGCTGCACCAGTTTGGCAAAAGCAAATCCAACTTCACGCTACCAACGAATTTGAGAATGAACCCGGTATCACCGTGTTTGTGCGTGGCACACAATTAACGCCCGAGCTACGGATGGTGGTATTTGATGATATTACGGACGTGGTGAGCGCACAAAGATCGATCGCTTGGAGTGAGGTCGCACGACGCTTGGCCCATGAGATTAAGAATCCACTAACTCCAATTCAGCTATCTGCGGAGCGTTTGCAGCATAAGCTTTCAGGTAAGCTTAGCCCAGAGCAAGAAGAGATAATGAATCGCAGTACTGAAACCATCATTGGCCAAGTACAAGCCATGAAAGAGATGGTGAATGATTTTAGGGACTTCGCTAAAACCCCGACGCCACAACTCAAGCCGGTCTCAATTAATACACTTACATCAGAAATTTTGGGTTTATACGAAGGCAGTCCATTGCGTACCCAGTTGGATGAGCGTTGCCCAAATATTATGGGAGACTCAACCCAACTAAGACAGGTAATTCATAACTTGCTACAAAATGCTCAAGATGCGACCCTTGAAGGCAAGCATCAGGCTGAGCCTGTAGAGGTAAAAACAGAATTAGTGCCCTATGGCGAGCAAGATGGCGTAACGCAAAATGCGGTGCGCTTAACAATAAGTGATAGTGGAGTTGGATTTACAGCTAAGATATTGGCAAGAGCCTTTGAACCTTACGTAACCACCAAGAGTAAAGGAACGGGATTGGGTTTGGCAGTGGTCAAAAAAATTATTGATGATCATGGTGCCAAAATTGAAATCCGAAACCGTATGCAGGGCGAGGAAGTGGTTGGTGCAAAAGTATCAATTTTGTTTATGAATTTAGCAAAAGAGGCAGCCTAAGTATGGCTAGTATTTTGGTCGTTGATGACGAGATGGGAATTCGTGAACTTCTCAATGAGATTCTCACGGATGAAGGCCATACTGTTTATGCAGCAGAGAGCGCAGCTCAGGCTCGTACCATTCGCGAGCAAATGCGTCCGGATTTAGTGTTGTTAGATATTTGGATGCCTGAAACCGACGGAATTACTTTATTAAAAGAATGGTCAAAGACTGGGCAATTAACAATGCCGGTAGTGATGATGTCCGGTCATGCCACGATTGATACTGCGGTTGAGGCAACACGGATTGGTGCGCTCAACTTCTTAGAAAAACCGATCGCCTTACAGAAATTACTCAAGACTGTGAGTAAGGCGCTGGAGAGCTCTCCAAAATATATCGAACCAGAAGAACAGAGAGCCGTTCAGTCTGGCGCCACCGTAAGCCCGACTCCTAAGGCTCTGAGCGCTGAACCAGCGCAAGCCCCAGCAGAAGGCGAATACATTAGCGGAATTGCAAAGACCTATTTTGATTTGCCTCTAAGAGAAGCTAGAGATCTTTTTGAAAAAGCCTATTTCGAGCATCAAATGCAAATCATGGGCGGCAGCATGACGAAGATATCTGAGTACACCGGCCTAGAGAGAACCCACTTGTATCGCAAACTAAAAGCCCTGGGAATCGATACTTCGCGTAATAAGGGTGAGCAGTAAGGCTTCAAAATAGCCGCACGCCGATTGTCGTAGTTAAGCCAGCGCAGCTAGTAATGGCGCCCAAATCATTGTTTCACTACTTTCGGAATTATTCGCATGGAAATTAAGGTCAACTTTCTCGATAAGTTTCGTCTCGAGGCAAAGTTTGATGACTTCACTGTAATCGCTGACCAGCCTATTCGGTACAAGGGTGATGGGTCAGCTCCAGGCCCTTTTGACTACTTCTTGGCCTCTTCAGCTTTGTGCGCAGCCTACTTTGTGAAGTTGTACTGTGACACGCGCAATATTCCAACTGAAAATATTCGCCTTTCACAAAATAATATTGTTGATCCAGAGAACCGCTATCAGCAAATATTTAAGATTCAAGTGGAGCTGCCGGAAGATATCTCTGCCAATGATCGTCAAGGGATTTTGCGCTCGATTGAGCGTTGTACGGTTAAAAAGGTTGTACAAGCTGGGCCAGAGTTTGTTATTGAAGAAGTCAAAAACTTAGATGAAGATGCACAGACCTTATTAACCCTAAAGCCTGCTACTGATGCCTCTACCTATATTGTGGGCAAGGATTTGCCCTTAGAGCAAACGATTGCCAATATGTCTGGCGTACTTGCGAATCTGGGTATCAAGATTGAAATTGCTTCATGGCGCAACATCATTCCTAACGTCTGGTCGCTGCATATCCGTGATGCACATTCGCCTATGTGCTTCACCAATGGCAAGGGATCCACAAAGGAAAGCGCTCTCGCATCGGCTTTGGGCGAGTACATTGAGCGACTCAGTAATAACCATTTTTATGCTGGCACATATTGGGGTGAAGATATTGCCAATGCTGCATTTGTGCACTATCCCAATGAGCGCTGGTTTAAGTCTGGCCCCGATGATGAGCTGCCAACAGATATTTTGGATGCGCATTGCCTGAATATTTTTAATCCCGATGGTGAATTATGTAGTTCGCATTTGATCGATACGAATTCTGGCAATGTAGAGCGTGGTATTTGTTCGCTACCCTATGTGCGTCACTCAGATGGAGAGACCGTTTATTTTCCGTCAAACCTGATTGAAAATCTTTATGTCAGTAATGGCATGAGTGCAGGCAATACTTTGGCTGAAGCGCAAGTGCAATGTTTATCCGAAATATTTGAGCGCGCAGTAAAACGTGAAATTCTAGAAGGCGAAATTGCTCTGCCTGATGTACCGCAAAAAGTATTGGATAAGTACCCGGGTATCCTCGCTGGTATTCGGGGGCTGGAGGAGCAAGGCTTTCCGGTATTGGTAAAGGATGCATCATTGGGCGGAGTCTATCCCGTGATGTGCGTTACTCTCATGAACCCCCGCACGGGTGGCGTATTTGCATCCTTCGGCGCCCACCCCAGCCTAGAGGTTGCGCTAGAGCGTAGTCTGACAGAATTGCTTCAGGGGCGTAGCTTAGAGGGCCTTAATGACTTACCCCCGCCAACCTTTGCAAGTGAAGCGGTCACTGAGCCCAATAACTTTGTTGAGCACTTTATCGACTCGAGCGGTATTGTGTCGTGGCGTTTCTTCAGCGCAAAGTCAGATTATGAATTTGTAGAGTGGGACTTCTCTAGCGCAGGAGAGAACTCCAACGCCGAAGAAGCGGCAACTTTGTTTGGCATTCTTGAGGGCTTGGGTAAAGAGTCATATGTTGCTGTATATGATGAGCTGGGCGCAACGGCTTGTAGGATTCTAGTGCCAGGATATTCTGAGGTATATCCAGTAGAAGATTTGGTATGGGACAACACGAACAAGGCTTTGTTATTCCGCGCCGATATTTTGAATCTGCATCGCTTAGATAATAAAAAACTGACTGCACTCCTTGAGCGCCTAGAAAATAACGAGCTAGACGAGTATGGTGATATCGCCACATTGATTGGCGTTGAGTTTGATGAGAACACGGTTTGGGGTCAGCTCACCATTTTAGAGCTGAAGTTGCTCATACATCTTGCCTTAAAACAATTGGATGAAGCACATGAATTAGTTGGCGCCTTTCTTCAATATAACGACAATACCGTTGATCGAAAACTGTTTTATCAGGCGCTCAACGCAGTACTTGAAATTAAGTTAGATGACGAACTAGAGCTCGATGACTACACAATTAACCTCCGTCGAATGTTTGGCAATGAGAGAATGGATGCCGTAATCGGCTCGGTTGACGGTAGCGTACGCTTTTATGGATTGACTCCAACCAGCACGCAGCTAGAGGGCCTTGATCGGCACCACCGCATGATTGATAGCTACAGAAAATTACACGCAGCTCGATCTAGGGCTACAACCAAGGCTAGTTAGGCATTACAAGCCATTTTTCAAGCTAAAACAGACTTTCATTTATAATTCCAAGTCTTGGCCTGGTAGCTCAGTCGGTAGAGCAGAGGATTGAAAACGCTAATTTTTGAGTAAAAAACAGTGCTAAGACATTGACTTAAGCTACCCGCAAACCTTTGTAACATAAGCATCAACGGGTGTGGCGACAAATAAAAAAACTACAAACATCAGGCGCATACACAGAGCGTCGCGCGGCAAAAATATTTAGGTCGCACAAATAATTTTCTGACAACACAATAGCAAGCGTAATTTATTAACGCGAGTTGTTATGTCGAATCTCAATTATCTTTTTGCTGACGCAGTTGTTAGCGACGATGCTGTCATCAAGCTAATGGACGGCAAACTCAATGTCTATAAGCGTTCGCAGTCATCGCAGTGGCAGTGTCGATTTAAGTTAGCCAACAACAAGTGGCATAACGCAACAACAGGCACTGATGACATTGAGCAAGCAAAAATACAAGCAGTCTCGATTTATCACACAGCACAAATAAAAATAAACTTTGGCTTAGCGTTGACGATGAAGTCGTTTAAGCAAATTGCGTTAGATGAATTAGAAAATATGCGCCGCTTAATTAATGCGAGTACAGGCAAGCGAGCGTATAGAGATTACGAGTTTGCGATTAACAAATACTTAATTCCGTTTTTTGGAAGTTATGAAGTGAAAGACATCACACCTGAACTCATTGCCGACTTTGAAGCGTGGCGAATTGCGATGATGGGTAGGGTGCCGAAGGGAAGCACTAAGCTAAATCACTCAAGTGCTTACAACAGGGTTATCACTTTAGCTCGCGAGCGTGGCATGGTCACAGCAAGCCATATCGTGCCAGCCTTGAACAGCAAAGGCGCTAAGGGTATGGCGCGCCCCGCCTTTAATAACGAAGAAGTAGCTGAAATGCTCAGCTATATAGAGACTTGGCAAAAGAGTTCCTACACAGAGCACACGCTAAAGATGCGAACACTATGCGGTGCTTATGTTCAGTTCTTATTAAACACAGGCGTGCGTCATGGTACAGAAGCATTGCGAGTGAGATGGCAACACTTACAGTGGTATTGGGTGGGTAGTAAGAAGTATTTGCGTATATGGGTTAGCGGTAAGACAGGGCCACGCTACTTAATAGCTAAGCGTGAAGTCGTCGCCGTATTGGAGCAATTAATTAAATGGCAAAAGCTGGAATACAAAAATCTCAATACCGTCATTGAAGCAAGATTAGATAAGTTGATATTTGTTTTACCCGATAACAGCCAGCTAAGTCACATGGAGAATATCTTCAGAAACTTAATGGTTCGTAGTCACTTGCGTAAAGATACGAGTGGGCAGAATAGGACGCTGTATAGCCTACGCCATACCTATGCTACTCAGTCATTGGCTAAGGGCGTTGATATCCATACGCTAGCTAAACAAATGGGTACGAGTGTGGGGATGATTGAGCGGCATTACAGCAAGCTAACGCCGATGTTAAAGGCTGATATCCTAGGCTAAACAAACAGCGGAGTTGTTAGCAATGCCCAAGTTAAGTCCTATACAAAAATTAGGCCGAATTCAGGAAGCCATAGAGCAGTTAGAGCGTGGCGAAGAAGTTGAGGCTAAAAAGAACAAAGCATTGCTTGATGAGAAACACCTAAAAGCATTAGATGATGCGTGGGCTAAACAACAAGCATTGCGTAAGAAACATAAGCCACCAAAAACCGAAGAAGAAGCAAGGCGGATTGATTGGAAAACACAAAGAGAAGTGCGCATTGAAATTTATAAGCAAGCGGCGGCAACAGGCGGCGCGAATATTGTTGATGATTTGAAAAAGGAACAGAAGGATACGGAAATCAGAGCGGCAAGAGTTTATTTAGAGGGCCGGTTTGATGCCAAGGACGGCACCAATAAAGACAGCGCTGGCAAGAGAGCTTTAGTTCGTGCTGGTCTTCGCGTGCCAGCACCAATAGTCACTGAGCGAGACAAAGAAATACGCAAGCTAGAGAGGCAAATACTTGAACAGGCTGAAGGCAGCCTTAGTGATGAAGCACGAGATCATCTTGAATGGTTAAAGGAAGGCAAGAAAAAGATCAAAAAGGCTAAGAAGGGATAGGTTTTAGGAAAAGCAGGTTTTTTGACAAGTAGAAAAACCCTGCGTTTTAATAAACCACCTATTAATTCAGCTATTCAGTGTCAGTATCGCTAGGAGATTCGAATAACGAGTTGTAAGTTGATTTCACGGTTACCAGCTTGGTTTCACCCATCAACCTATTAAACATCATCCAGTCTGTGCTTTTAATGGTTACCGTACCAAGGCATTTAGAACACTTACCCTGAAATTTAATTTTGTCGCTACCTAGAAACTCAACGTCATTCTCGCTGACTTGGAAGGTAATGTTCTTTCCGCAGTCTTTTTCCTGGCAGTGTAATTTTTTCCGAACTTGGTTAAGAAACTTAATTTCTTTTTGTAGCATAGCGTTTGGATGTTTTGTTGATCAGAATTTATTATGCTTTGATTTGTTGTTAAAAATAAGGCGGGTGGATATGAAAAACCCTAGTAGCTATAGTTTTTAGTTAAGGCATGATCTTAATAATTAAACATCAAAACATATAAATCAAAATGAGTCTATTTTATTCTTTAGCTTGGCAAGAGTTTTTAGATGATCTTTATTCGGAAAAAAAAGAGATCAACGTCAGCATGGGTATAAATCCCATCACACCTTTCATGGCGGTCTATTCGGATCCCAATTATGAAGAAGCCAAGAGACTAGCTGATTTGTACATATTAGATGAAGACTATTTGGCTAATAGCGAAGGCCTACAAGACTTTCTAAGAAATAACATAACCATTAACCCAAACTATCAGATTAATGGGGTTGATTGTATTGACGCAATTTTTTATGTACTAAGCAATAGCCGGGAATATTTCTTGCCTCCTTATCGGCTGCTCTATGACAAGGAGGCGGATGAGCCGCGTGCCTATAGCCAAATAGTAGAGCCTATCGATGACAGCGCTGAAGATAATGACAGCGAAGAGGCTGATGCGGATGATGAAGCTGAGGAATTTTTTATACCCACTAGCGAACAGATTGAGGAGCCGCTTGAATTCCCCGCTGCGCTTAATTTTAGATCTCACCATTCAGACATGCTCGAAATGTGGAACAATAATTTAAGCCGAGCAACCCAAGAGCGAATAATCTCATTAACACCTTTTACTGAGCAAGTAAGCGAGCTTTTCAGGATTAAAGAAAAGGTGGACTATGAAAAATTCCAGATAAGCAAAATTTCTATAAATGTTGAGCGGAACATTGATCGCTGGATTAATAAGTGCGTTGAAGAGTATAAAAAAGGTCTTCTATTAATGGACCTATCTGAGCAATCAATTCGCAATGAGCTTAATCAATTCAAAAATATTGGTAAAAGCCATGACATCAACATGATAAAAATGAATAGTTGTTACGGCTTACTTGGAAGAAGATTCATCCATGAAGTAAAAATTCTGCGTAAAGGGGCAAGTCAAAAGCAAAAGGCACAATCTAAAATTGAGTGGGGCGATTTTTATGACATCTTTATAAACAAAACGCTTCCAACCAATCCAAAGTTTATGAGACTTACACTTGATGTATTAAAGAGCTCTCCCAATGAAACTAAATTTAGCAAAGCCTTGAGCGCCCTCTTTGAGGCAATAAATTCAGTCCGACTCTTTTGATATCCGGTCTACTAAACAAGCTCAACAGCGCTACGCAACATGTTGTCATTTATATCGATATAAGCCTGCGTAGTGCTGATGCTGCGATGACCAGCTAGACTCATTAACACTCTTACGCTTACGCCTTTGCTAGCAAGGTTAGTAATGAAGCTACGACGACCTGAATGGCTTGATGCGCCATCTACACCAGCTCGCTTATATAGAAAGTGAAAGTGTCCGGTAAGACTATTGGACGAGAAGCCATTGCTATTCTTTTTCTGACTATAGAAGAACTTCATAGTCTTGTCTGTTGGAGTATAGAAGCGAATATATTGCTGTAGCTCCTTACACAAGCGCTCGTTTACAAACACTATCCTTGCGTACTGCCCTTTTGTCATTTCAGGAGTTAAGCGGATTTCGTTGCGTATGTTGCCTTCGCTATCCACTACATCGCTAAATTTAAGCGACGCCACCTCCGCGACACGCATGCCACTTAAAAATGTGGTCATTAGCATTGCCCTATTGCGTGCTGAGTGTTTGCGGGTTGAGATGTAATCAAGTACTTTGCGTAGCTCTGCTTGATTTAGTGTTTTTGCTTGCTTTGCCATAGTTTTCTTGTCCATATATAAGGTTGCTATAGCAGCAGCGTAATTTCTTATGTCTAAATTTCCTACCGATTTCTTGCCGTGAGTTGTCAAATATTATTCCTTAATGATTTCAATTGGTTATGCCTGCTAAGCCAATAAACATAAGGTTTTACATGAAAGCTTATGTATTTGTATTTAGTGCTTAACAGTTAAGAGCGAACTAAAGTTCGCTTGCGTCTACACAAAAGCTAACGCTTTTGTTTGCCGCTCATTTCTTTAATCTTTTATTAAATGATTTATTAAGGGTTTTGCTTTTGGGGTTAGGTCATTTACTAGGGCTCATAAGCCACGCCTTGTTAAAGGCGTAGCGATTGTTCCATTTACTTAGGTGTCACAACTGATATACACACAACTTGATTTAACAAGAAAGGCAGGTTTTGCGATCTCCTTTTATGTACTCGTCTTACGCAACACAACCACTGCCTATATCAGAAGCATTGTGGTGTGTTTGTGGGTTAATTTGTGGCATCCCACTCACTTTATTCGCGCATTACTGCGTTACCAACTATTACGACTTCGCAAACGGTACTGCCACATTGGGGCGTCGTTTAAGCATCTAGCCATCAGCTAGTTAGTGCGAAGAAGCGAGTAATGAGCAACCCTTGCGTACCGTCACACATCAGAACGGATTTCACAGCACTGTTACATTCAGCGTGCCAACTTTAAGTCTCATTTGTATAGTTATTTAGCTAACCTAATAAAACACCGCAAATAAATTAGTCTTATTTGGTATGGTGAATTTATGGAATTAATTACAAGCTCGCTGCGCTGTTTTGCTTATTTCAGCTACTCAGCTAACAGATTGGATGTATCGCACGCTTATAGCGCTGATTTGAGTGCTTTTAATTGCGCTTTCGACTGAACACTATGCGCAGTGAAGCGAAGAGAAGGTTTTGACGCAATTACCACCTAGTTAGACCTAATAATCAATTTTGTATTTACGAAATTAATAGGTATTGCTAGCGCTGTTTTTGTAAATTTCTTGCTTCGGTACAAAGCGCAATTCGCAAAATTGAGAATTTTCAGGATTAAACAACACCCTCCGTATGCCCTAAAAACGACGAAATTCAGCCATTTTCGGTAGTCCTTTATTGCCTTTGAAGCTACTGTTTATATAGGGTTTATGGAAAAGCAGGTTTTTTACACTCAAAAACAGCAAAAAACCTGCGTTTTCTTAAACCTATATCGACCAAGCTCACCAAGTCACCAAGTGACCTAACTGAACCAAGTAAACCAAGTGAATTTAGGAGAAAGAAAAATGGGTGTTTTAGACGGATTAAAAATTACTAGCGCCAAAAAGCCAACGCATTTGCCAGCAATGGTCATACGTAGAAATAAGCTATCTAGCAAGTTGTGGGAACAAATTGAGTTAGCTAAAAGTCAAATAGATGGTACGCAATTTGTAGTCAAAAAGTATCGTAGCTTTACCGATAAAGAAACAGGGCTACGCAAGCAAATTGAATTACCTAAGCGCATTCGAGAATGGTGGTTCAAAAATGAATTGGGCAAAGTTTGCTTCTGTGTCAAATACGGTAGTAGACCATTAGAGCTTGCTAAAGGTAAGCACAGCGTGGAAGTTGGCAATCCCGCTGAGTTGGTTAAAGCGCTTGAGTTAGTTAAAAGCGCAGTAGAAGCAGGCGAGCTAGATAGTCAGATTGAGCAGGCAAGCGGGGCTGTGAGAAAGGGCTTTGGTCGGTAGAAAGTTTTATGGCGTAAAAATTTTAATAACGATTTTTACGCCTTTTTTACACCGATGGATTCAAAATGCTTATGTGGACAAAAAGACAATAAATTCCTCAATTGCTAATCAGCCATTTTTCTCGGGTTTGATTTGTGTGGCTGTTGCTTCAATCTTGAGTCTGATTTGTACGGCTTTATTGGGGCTGGTTGATCTTGCCAATATTGTGATGATCTTCCTATTGAGCACCTTCTTGATTGCTACAGCATTGGGTCGTAATGCCGCCATATTTTCTGCGTTTATCAATGTGGCCTTTTTCGACTTCTTTTTTGTAACCCCCAGATTTTCATTCTCGGTTGACGATAGTCAATACCTTATTACCTTCTTAGTAATGCTGATTGTTGGTTTGGTGACCGGACATTTAGCCGCAAGGCTGAAGGAGCAAATTAGCGATGTTTTGGCTCGTGAAAAATTAGCTAGAGCCCTTCAGACTCTATCTCGCGGGCTTTTTAGCGCCCAATCAGACGAGCAGATTATTCAGGTTGCTAAATCTGCCCTAGAAGAGCCAATAGGTATAGAGATCGAGTTATTCATTACGGATAATCCAGAAGAGCTCAAGCAGTCTAAATTTGATTCTCAAACCATTGCTTGGGCAATTCAAAGTGGTAATCGCATCTTTCATGAAATAGATGAAATTGATGGAAGCTCAATTATCTTTATCCCGATTCGTGCGGAACTTAAAACATACGGGATTCTGATTGCGTCTGATCCCACAAGGTCTATTAGAAAACATGGTTTAGATGACTTGTTACAAACAGCATCTAATTTGATTGCTTTGGCTGTAGCCCAATTAAGGTCTCTTAAGGCCGAAGAAGAGAGTAAGGTTGAGGCCGCAACAGAGAGACTAAAAAGTGCGATTCTTTCTTCGCTATCTCACGATCTCCGCACCCCACTAACTACTATGGTGGGCTTGGCTGAGAACTTACAGACTAATCACCCAGAATTAGGTAAAGAAAGTATTAAAGATCTTGAAACGATTCGTAATCAAGGCATGAGATTGGCTGGCATGATCGGCAACTTACTAGAGATGGCAAGGCTTCAGACTCAAGGCCCAACCTTGAAAAAGGAATGGCAACCACTTGAGGATGTTATGGGCGCAAGTATTAAGCATTTCAATGGCGCCTTTCCCAATAGAAGGGTGATCGCTCATATTCCTGCTGATGTGCCGCCTATGTATTTTGATGAAGTGCTGATTGAGCGGGTGCTATCCAATCTTTTAGAGAATGCGGCGAAGTATTCAGATGTTTCGACAGAGATTGTTGTTACTGCTAGTTTTAATTCATCACAGTTGCTCATTTCCATTCAAGACTTAGGCGTTGGATTTAAACAAAACCCTGCTGAGCTATTCGAAATGTTTTCCAGGGGAATCTCTGATACTAAGCAATCAGGCATGGGTGTTGGCTTAGCAATCTGTAAGACCATCGTTGAAGCTCATGGCGGAACAATCTCGGCAAAAAATAATTCAAGCGGTAAGGGCTCTACGATTGAATTTACTTTGCCGATCTTTCAATATCCGGAGTTCCGTCAATCATGAGTATTGATAACGCTCCGAGGCAAGCTCTCATCATTGAAGATGATGTACAGATTCGTGATTTGATCGCTAAGGTTGTCACGAGCATGGATTTGAAGGTTGTATTGGAAGGTAGCGTTAAGGGTGGCCTACAAGTTGCGGCTTCAACCAAACCCGATGTGGTGATACTGGACTTAGGCTTAATAGATGGTGACGGCATTGAATTTATTAAGAGCTATCGGACTTGGTCATCAAACCCTATTCTGGTTTTATCTGCCAGAATTGCTGAACATGAAAAGGTAAAAGCCTTAGACGCAGGTGCGGACGATTACTTGACCAAGCCATTTGGCACTGCTGAGCTCATGGCAAGAATGCGTGTCTTATTGCGTCGTCTCAATATTGCTCAAGCCAATACACCCACCTTTTCATTTGGCGATATTCAAATTGATTTGAGCACTAGAAAAGTAATTAAAGCCAATCAAGAAATTCATTTAAGTAAGACTGAATATCAGCTCTTAAATGTTTTATTGGTCAATCAAGGCCGCGTTGTTACGCATCGTCAACTTTTAAAAGAAGTCTGGGGTGGACAACACGTCGAAGACAGTCATTACTTGCGAATTTACATGGGACATTTACGGCAAAAGTTAGAGGATGATCCCGCACAACCGAAGTACCTACTTACCGAAACGGGCATTGGATACCGTTTAGACATTTAACCAAGAAACAAGAAGGACATCATGAAAAAAATCATTAATTTCTTTAGGGGTAAAGCCTTGGATCCAATGGATCCTAAGACACGCCATGCGATTGCGATCATTCCATTGCTGGCATGGGTTGGCTTGGGGGCTGATGGACTTTCATCTTCTTGCTATGGTCCCGAAGAGGCATTTCTTGCCTTAGGGGCAAATCACAATATGGCTTTGTTTCTAGCAATGGCAACGGCTTTAACTGTCTTTATTATTGCCTTGGGATACAACCAAATTATTGAATTATTTCCAACGGGTGGCGGCGGTTATCGTGTTGCTACAGCTTTGTTGGGATCAAAGGCGGGATTAATTTCTGGGTCAGCCTTGCTCGTCGATTATGTGCTCACTATTGCGATATCACTGGCTAGTGGTGTTGATGCCGCATTTAGTTTGATACCACCAGAGTTTCAAGACTACAAACTCATGATTGAGTTAGGTTTAGTCGTCTTTTTAATTTTCCTGAACTTTAGAGGCATTAAAGAATCTATCGTTGTATTGTTGCCAATCTTTTTGGGTTTTTGTATTACCCATGCGATATTGATCGCTTATGGCATTGGTGTTCATGCTCCAGAATTAGGCAACTTAATGCCTAATGCCATTTCGGAAGCGAATGCTTTAGGAAGCAATCTTGGTTGGATTATGGTCGCCTCGCTATTTCTCAAGGCGTATTCGTTGGGCGGCGGTACTTATACCGGCTTAGAGGCGGTGTCTAATAATGTGAATACGCTTGCTGAACCCAGAGTGCCTCATGGCAAAAGAACGATGTGGTACTTGGCCTTCTCATTGGCCATTACAGCGGGCGGCATTATTTTGCTGTATATGCTTTGGGGTGCCGAGAAGGTTGACGGTCAAACATTAAACGCCACCGCATTTGGAATGATCATTGAGCATTTAAATCCGAATGGTGGCGACATTAACGCAATTGCTTTGGCCGTTGTCTTGTTGCTTGAAGCAGGCCTTTTGTTTGTTGCGGCGCAAACTGGTTTTTTAGATGGCCCAACAGTTCTATCCAATATGGCCGCAGACTATTGGGTGCCTCGCCAGTTTCGTGAATTATCTAGTCGTCTAGTAAGACAAAACGGTATTTTGGTGATGGGCATCGCCGCATTTCTAATTTTGATCTTTACAGGCGGTTCTGTTGCCACCTTAGTAGTTCTGTACAGCATCAATGTGTTTTTAACATTCAGCTTGTCATTGTTTGGAATGTCAGTCTATTGGATCAAGCATAGTCAAGATAAAGGTTGGTTCAAGCATTTCTTATTAAGTGCTCTCGGTTTTGTTGTTACCGCATCCATCTTGACAATTACGATTAGTGAAAAATTATTTGAAGGTGGTTGGTTAACTATCTTGGTAACAAGTGTTGTGGTTGTCTTGTGCTTGCTTACAAGAAAGCACTATGAGGCATTTAGAGCTGAGTTGAGTAAGGCGGATGAGGCATTCCCAGACAATTTGGTAGACAGCACAAAGTCTGAGGTACCAGCACTAGACCGATCTAAACCAGCCGCAATCATTTTGGTTAGCCGTCATCGTGGAGCAAGCATTCATGCTCTGATGTGGGCAATGAGATTATTTCCTCACTACAAGAATTATGTTTTTGTGGCAGTGGGAGAGGTCGACGCCTCTAGCTTTGATGGACATCAAAAGGTAGAAGCATTAAGAGAGCAAATGGAAAAATCCATATCTTACTATGTTGATTTTTGTCATCAAAATGGTTTGGCGGCTACTTATAAGATTGGTTTTGGTACAGATCCTATCAAAGAATTCATGAAGTTAACAGATCAGGCTTATCAAGAGTTCCCAAATGAGAGCATTTCATTTGCTAGTAAGTTGCTTTTTGCTAAGACTAATTTCTTTACCAAGTTTCTACATAACCAAACTCCGCTGGAGATCCAAGAGAGGCTTCATTTCAGTGGTCGTCAAATGATCTTGTTGCCAATGCGGGTTGGTTGACAAGGCTATTTCTCATTAAAACCACCTTCGGGTGGTTTTTTGTTTTCTTGAATAAAGGGTTTAACAAAACGCAGGGTTTTTCACCTTCAAAAAGCCTGCTTTTACTTAAACCTAGCCTGCTAAATATATTGATGCTTATTAAAGAAGTAGAAACTATCAAATCAATAAAACCACTGACGCCACAGCAGCAGCGTATAGACACGCTTAAGCAACAAGTTAAGCGCAGTCAGGAAGCTGTTAAAGCAGAACAACAGCGTCAGCAGGTTGCTAAGGCGCAGCAACAGTTACAGAAGGCCGGGGCTGTAAAGCCATAGAGTCTTAAGCAACCCTCTATCTCACCCTCTACCGTAGGAAGGATAGAAAATCCGCACAAAGCTAGGATTTACAAGGTTTTTCCAAGAGTTAGCCACAGTAAGCACATTTAACAAGTCCACTTCCAGTTTCATTTATAATTCCAAGTCTTGGCCTGGTAGCTCAGTCGGTAGAGCAGAGGATTGAAAATCCTTGTGTCGGTGGTTCGATTCCGCCCCGGGCCACCAAGAAATTAAAAACCCTCACTTTTTAGTGGGGGTTTTGTTTTATGTGCCTACTGTATTGGACAATGGGTAAGTTTGTTGACCTTACCTTGTGGGGAGTGGCGATCCTGTTTGACCGTAGGCGACCTACCAGCTGACAGTATTTGCTTCTATTCGTTTGATAAGTAATTTTTTAATCTCTTCGCAGTTCTTGGCAATTTCTCCGCCTTCCTGTGTGCCAGCCAAGCTAGTTGCTTTATGCCCAACTAAAAATGGAGCTGAGTATGAGTCAAGCAATATATGAATTACAAAAGAATTGCTCGGATTACTTATTTGTACTCTGATGCTTGGTGAGTTTTTGTGCAGGACTGGTTCAAAATTTACCGTAATTCGTTTTGCGACATACTCAGATTCAAATGCTTGTTTGAACAGATTTAGTTCTGTTGAGATTAATTTTTCATATTCAGATAAACGAGCATCCTGTTTTTTAATTTCGCTGTTAATAATATCTTTCAAAACAGCAAAGGTTGATGGTGAGTCTTGCATTATGTGCCTTTCATATATCTTGGCATCTTCCCACCTTTAAGCAATTTCGGCAATCTGTTACATTAAATGTAATCAATTAAATTAAAGAAATATTTGAATGGGTGAAAAATGAATTTAGTCAAATTGAAATTAGAAAATTTTAGAGCCTATGAAAATATAGAGGTTACTTTTGACCATCAATTTAATGTAATTGTTGGAAAGAATGATGTTGGTAAATCAACACTACTAGAGGCTCTCGAGATATTTTTTAATAATGAGACGATTAAGCTGGATGTTAATGATTGCAATGTTTACGCCGCAAAAAAAGAAGTTTCTATTCAAGCCTCTTTTTCAATTGACGATAAAAAATATACTATAGATACGATCCCGACAGATCTTACTGGTGAATTTTTGCTTGATAAGGAAGGTTTATTGTCAATCAAAAAAACTTGGGATTGTTCAAAAGACAAAATAACAGCATCCTCATTAAAAACTTTTTTAGTTGCAAATTATCCTGAATATTTTGAGGTTCCTCTAATTTCAGAAAAAATTACAGATTTAAAAAAACACTTAGAAAAATACGCAGATCAAATAGATGTAGATGTTGTTAAGAAAAATACTAGCTCGGAAATTCGCAAGGCTATATATGGATGCATATCTTTTGATAGTTTTTCAGAAAGAGAGATTCCGATAGATAAAGAGGATGGAAAAAAAATTTGGGATAGTCTGCGAACTGATTTGCCGGCCTTCTTTTTATTTAGGTCGGATAGAGAAAATAGAGATTCAGATAAGGAAGTTCAGGATCCACTCAAGGCCATTACTAAAACCGCAATTTCTCAGTTGGAAGATGAATTAAATCTAATAAAAAATGAAATACAACAAAAAGCTTTAGATATTGGTCGTAGAACAATCGAAAAATTAAGGGAGATGAATCCTGAAATTGCTGAAGTGCTAATACCAGAGATGGCTACAAAATCGTGGGACTCATTATTTTCATTTACATTTAGTGCCGATGATGGCATTCCGCTCAACAAAAGAGGTAGCGGTGTCAGGCGATTGATCTTACTAAACTATTTCAGGGCAGAAGCGGAGCTACAAAATTCTGCAGTATCAAAAAACATAATTTATGCCATTGAGGAGCCAGAAACTTCTCAGCATCCTGATTGGCAGATAGAGCTTGTAAATTCTTTGATTGAGCTCTCTGCAAGGCAAAATACAAAAGTAATAATTACCACTCATAGCCCTGCATTAGCGTCGATGGCCAATCCAGAGCAGATAATTTTTATTTACAAAGAGGGGTCAAAGGTAATTGTCGAGGGTGGAGCGGATTCAAATATGGATCGAGTCGTTGCAACCCTTGGACTTATGCCAAATCTTGAGACGGAAGCGCCCTTATCGGGGGTTAAGCTGGCACTTTGCTTGGAGGGGCCTACTGATATTGAGTTTTTCTATGGAATTAGCCCAATATTTGGAGTTGATATTAAAAACGATCCAAAAATTATGGCCATTCCATTGGGGGGCTCAACGCTACAGCATTGGGTAAATAAAAGTTATTTGTCAAAACTAAATTTATATGAAGTTCACATTTATGACTCCGATGTAGAAAAATACAAGCAACAAGTAGATGTATTAAATCAAAAGCCTAGAGCTTGGGCTTCGCAAACTAAAATGTTTGAGATTGAAAATTACATACATCCCCAAGTAATCAAAAGTCTATATGGTTTGACTGATGAGGAATTTTTTAAGACTTCTGCAAATTGGCAGTTGAATTGGGGGACTTTTGATGTTCCTAGGGAATTAGCAGAATTCTTGAAAATTAAAGGTAGGCTTGGCGGTGCCATAAAAAATAGTTCAGAGGGAAAGATTAAAAAATATTTGAATGCAGAAGGAGCCAAGTTAATGACCCAAGATCTATTTGATGAGCTTGGCGCTTCGAATGAAATCAAGATTTGGTTTGAAAAAATTATTGAATTTAGAGACCTTTAATCAACCCAATATTGTTCTGGAACGGGCGAAAAATTTAAAAACCCTGTAATATAGTAACCATTGCATAGGCAAAGGTTATAAATGGAATTAACTTCTTCACATATTTCAATTTCTGACGCAAGCGAAAAGCTTGATGTATCTCTTGACACCATTCGTCGCTGGGAAAAGAAGGGGCTAATTAAGGCGCATAGATCTAGCACTGGCCATCGTTACTTTGATAAAAAAGAGTTAGATAGGCTCTTGGCCAAAAATAGTGGAAGTGGTGATGTTGGTTATAAGGTTCTAAAGGCCAAAAAGAAGTCTAAATATTCTGTAGTTGAATTATTTGCTGGTGCTGGTGGCTTGGCTTTAGGCATGGAGAATGCCGGCCTAGATTGCAATTTACTAGTGGAGATAGACAAGAAGGCGGTTGAAACTTTAAGGGCCAATCGACCTAAATGGAATGTTGTTGCTGATGACATTGCTAATGTAGATTTTAAAAAAATTAAAGCCGATGTCGTAGCTGGCGGCTTTCCTTGCCAAGCCTTTAGCTATGCGGGCAAGAGGATGGGTTTTGAGGATACAAGAGGAACTCTATTTTTTGAATATGCTCGCGCAGTAAAAGAAATCAAGCCAAAAGTAATTCTTGGCGAGAATGTTAAGGGTTTAGAGAGGCACGACAACGGAAGAACTCTTAAGACAATGCTCGATGTTCTAGATGAGCTTGGCTACGATGTGGCGTACAGGATATTACGGGCTCAATATTTTGATGTGGCACAGAAGCGTGAGCGCTTAGTTATCTTTGGTGTTAGGAAAGATCTCAAGCGACCCATTGCTTTTCCAAAAGAGCAAAATTACACAGTCAGCTTAAGAGAAGCTTTGCGGGATGTGCCAAAAGCAGATGGGCAAAAATATACTCCTGAAAAACACAAAATAATGGAGTTGATTCCTCAAGGCGGTTATTGGAGAGATCTATCAATTAATCTTCAGAAGAAATTGAACTGCTGTCCATTTAGGTCCACGACCAAAGAGAGTTTTTCTATAGTAAATCATTGCAGCAAACTGGGTTGATTCTGCAATAGTTTGGGTACTTGGGTTTTGGGTGCTGGTGGTCTGTAACCTAATGCACTATGCGGCCTGACATGGTTGTAATGTTTCACCCACTCCCCAACAATGATCTGAGCTTCTTTAAGACTGTAGAAGATTTCTCCATCAAGCAGGTTGTCTCTAAAGGTACCGTTAAAACTTTCACAAAAGCCATTCTCCCAGGGGCTACCGGGTTCAATGTATGCCGTTTTCACCCCAATACCAGATAGCCAACTGCGCAGTTCTTTGGCGATAAATTCTGGGCCGTTGTCCGATCGAATATATTCCGGGATACCGTGCAGGACCATGGCGTTTGCGAGTTGTTCAATCACTTGGATTGATCCAATTCTCCTGGCGCAATGGATCGTTAAACATTTTCTACTGAACTCATCAATCATCGTGAGCATCCTAATCTTGCCCCCATAAGCGTCTCTGATAAAGACAAAGTCGTAACTCCACACATGATTGGGGTGGGTCGCTCGCAGGCGCATGGAGCTTCCATCGTTAAACCACAGTCTGCCTCTAGGAGGCTGCTTTTGTGGGATTTTCAGACCCTCTTCCCGCCAAATGCGAGCCACCTTGGCAGTGGTAGCTTGCCCCCAACCAGCGCTGCGCATCATGCTGGCAATAAACCGATAACCGTATCTACCGTAGGTACTCGCCATCCGAACAACTTCAGCTCGTAGCGGCTCTTCATCATCTCGAGGCAATGGCATGTAGCGATAAGCGGATCTGGATAGCCCCACTAAACTGCAGGCAGTCCGCTCAGAGACCAAATACTTGTCTATGAGCAGCTGCGCTGCATTTTTACGCCTAGCAGGGCTTAGAAGTTTCCCTTGATAACTTCCTTGAGCATCGCTTCTCGCAAGGAGAGATCGGCAACCAGTTTTTTGAGGCGGGTATTTTCCAGTTCTAGATCTTTGTACTTGCGAGCTTGGTCGACCTTCATGCCGCCATATATCTTGCGCCAACGGTAATAGCTTTGCTCGACTGTGCCCACTTCTTTACAGGCTTGGGCTAGGGTTTTGCCGTTGGTTGTAAGAACATCAATTTGACGCAATAAGGTGACGATTTGCTCGGGTTTGAGACGCTGACCTTTAGCCATATTTAACACTCCTTTAAGTTGAAGATTATCAAAAATCCTCTCTTTTGGAGTGGTACTAAAAATCAGGTCAGTTCAAGTTGCTATTACCGTCGATACACTTCCGAAAGCTGAGATTCAAGCTGAAACAGCTGAAGATCTAATTAAGAGGGTCTTGAACCCCGGACCTACGGGTTCGAGTCCTGATGCCGAGCCTAGTGTTAATGCAGAATCCGCTAGTGGCATCAAATCAAAGCGAGGGTGTGAGCGTATTCAGAAAGTGATTAACGAAAAACGCGATTTAGAAAAGCAGGTTGTTGATTTGCAATCTATGGTGGCCACACTTCAGGATGCAGTTCGCAAATACGAAATAGAGGGCAAGCTTGTAGGCAATGTGATGACTCTCGCCGATAGCCAGAAAAAGCCCTCTGAATTGGTATCCGAAGCAAAGCTGCAGATGCTCAAGTTTTTGAACACCCGTTCAGATGAAATCGATCATATTGATAAGGCAATCTGCTTTAACAAATACATGTCCGACCCGTTTTACATGCAGGTCTTCGTGCAGAGCAATCAGCCAGAGCAGTGGCAAACCATGATTGAGTCCATCTATGAGGCGATTGGAAGGCCGGAACAAAGCTTTGCAGGCATCAAGCCTATAGCAACCCATAGTCCTCAACCGATTCGGGCGCGAACTTCAACATTAGGAGCGCCATTGGCTAGCGCAGGTAATCCAATGGATCGGATTGCGCAACACTTGGGCAATATGGGAATTTAAGGTGTTTTTTGACATGTCGCTCCTAATAGGTGACATGTCAATAAATCTGCATATTTCTGGCTAAATTGCCCTGTAATGTCAATAAAACTGCTAATAATCGCAGTTATTGTCAATAAATCTGCCTATTCCAAGTGAACTTAGCTTTTTAAGCTAGTTAGCAAAAAACATTCAAACTGCTATTTCGTAAGAAAAAGTGAGAATATGTTTAAAAATGTAGGAATCTATTGAAATATGTAAGAAAAAGTGTGTAAATATGTGTAATCGTAAGAAAAAGTGTGTATATGTAAGAAAAAGTGTGGGAAAATAGCTATTCGAACGAAAAAGTGGGTCTTGAGGGAAATATGGGCGATATAGGCTATTCACGAGTAAAAAGTCAGCTTGATCTCAGTGCTTTTGATCCGCTAGTACCTGCACACCTTGCCTCGGTAACCAGTGTAACGCCCACCCAGGGTGCATTGTTGATACCGGCAAAAGTAGCCCCCAAAGATGATCGCCCACTAAACCACCTTTTATTTGCGCTAAAGCATGAGGGGGTTAATCTCCAATTACTGTCGCAGGCCTTAAGAAAAATCCCAGCCCAAGAGATGCTGGCCGCAATTAGCGAATCGCCAACAGGTGTTTATATACGCACAGCTTGTTTTTTGTGGGAAGCCTTTAATAAGCAAGAGTTAAAGGACGCGCCAGCAATTACAGGGCCAATGGTTAATTTATTTGACCCTAAAAAATACATTACAGGACCAAGCATCCGTAATGCCAAATGGCGGGTTAATTTCAACGGACTGGGTTCTTTGGATTACTGCGTAACTGTTGAGCGTACTGCTCGTATTAATAGCTTGCTTGAATCCAATATCCTCCAGAAAGCTAATGAATTTCTATCGGAGCTTGGTGGGGCAGCATCCGATAGGGCGATGTCTTGGGCTTATTTAAGCGAGACCAAAAGCTCTTTTGAGATTGAGCATGAGACACCGAGTGCCACGAAAGCAGAAGCATTTGTAGAGCTGCTTAAAAAAGCGCATCTGACTACTCAGTTGGATGAAGAGTATTTGGTTGGCTTGCAAAATACCGCCATTACCAATCCTTTGGATAGAGCGGTTAACTATCGCCATCAACAAAACTGGTTGAGTAGCCCATTACGTGGCTCTGCTGGCGTAACGTATATTCCACCACCACCTGAGATCGTCAATGACTTGATGAAGGGCTTGGTAGATTTTGCCAATACCGCACCAAATCAGATAGACCCTTTGGTTGCCGCTGCGATTGTTTCATTCGGATTTGTTTTTATCCACCCATTCATGGATGGTAATGGGCGCTTATCGCGCTTTCTGTTTCATCATGCTTTGTGCCAGTCAGGCGCTTTAAAGAATGGCTTGCTATTGCCAGTATCTATTGCGATGAAGCGCAATGAAGATTTATACCTAGCTGCTCTAAAGAGCTTTTCTGAACCCGCTCGCAAGCGCTGGGAAGTTATTTGGATTGATGGTGATGAGTATCAAATGACATTCAAATCAGATGATTCTTTATATCGCTATTGGAATGCGACTGTATGTGTTGAGTTTGGATTGGAGATGGCCAAGCAAGCATTGGAAAAGGACTTAAGAGAAGAAACTGAGTTCTTGGCCAAGTACGACCTTATTTCTCGTGCTATTGATGGCCAATACGACATCAGAGGAAAAGATCTCAATACGTTAATTCTGGCTTGCATGGAGCAAAACGGAAAGCTATCGGCTAACCGTCGTAAGAAATTTGCTGCAACAGTACCAGAAGAAATATTCGATGCTATTGAGGCTGAATATGCGAAGGTAGTAGGCTGACCCAAAAAACCTCAGAGTAATTCCGTCAAGGGCACCCCAAAGGGGTGGCTTGCGCACCCTTGACGGCCACGACCAAAGAAACGCTCATTTATGCCCAAGGTGGCACAAAGACACATTGGGCATAAAGACCAGTGCGGCGGAGTAATTGCCTACTGGTGGTATCGATATTCCTGGGTCTTTCCGCCATATCCGTAAGTGGCAGCCCTGACATCTTGCACATAGATATAGCTCTCTTCATGCAGATTACCTAAGATACGACTAAATCCCTCAAAGGCCTCTTGGATATATCTAGCCTTCTCATCCTTAGTATTGGTTTCATCGGTAATCTTGATATCAAAGTAAAAGCTATTCATATTTTGATGGCTCAATAGCTTTCCACCTATCATCCAGCATTCAGGATCTACATACTCAATCGCAATAGCAGTTACTTCCTTCTTCTTGCCTAGAATGCGGTGAGTCAGGTCTAGCAGTAGTTCATGTATTGCTTTGGTGGTGGCAGCATTCTTTTGTCCGCTGACCTTTACGTTCAAGATTGGCATATATCTCTCCTTGGTGAATTAAAAGTAATTAGCTATGCAACTATTACTTAAATAAAAAAAGCTCACGAATCTATACTTACTTCATGGCTGATGAAATAGTCCTCATTTGAGTTACAACAGATTCAAATTCATTGGTGCCTAACAATTTCTTCATACGCTTGGTAACAGCGCCACTAGCAGCATTTAGGTCTGCTTTGATCTTTATTGCGCTAGGGGTGGGATGAATCTCTTGTTCACGACCATCCTTTGCGGATGAAGCCCGTTTGATGAAACCTAGCCGCTCTAAGCCATCTAACCCTCTAGTCGCAGTGGGGCGACTGATGTTCATCTCTAAGGCTAATTCGCTTTGTAATAGGGGCGCCTTATCTAGAACCACCCTGAGCATAAATGCCTGGGACGGGGTGAGGCCAAAGGGTTTAAATTCACTAGTCCATTCCCGCTCTAGCTGGCGAGCTAGGCTGGTGGTATTGAAATAGAGGCATTGTTCAAACATGGGATTAGTGTAATCCATATTAATTAGCTATGCAACTATATTGAAAATATCAACAAAAAGTACACAAATATCCCAAGCCCATATCTACCACCCCAATAATTGATCTCAGTGCTTCACGCCTATGCGTTAAAGCTAGAGTCGCGACTAGCAGCGTAGTAATGGATGGGTTCACGCTCCATCACCGGGTATTGAAGCCAACTAATTTCAAAACATATTGATAGGGGTGGCATATGCCAATTTCAAATACAGACTTGCAGGACTTAGCTAAGGTTTCCTTAGATGAGTACTTACGCAATCTACCGGTTGATCAAATCGCCGTAGAGAGACCTTTCCTTAAAAAGCTAATGGAAGGGCGCAAGAGCCTATTGGGCGCAAAGCAGAATGTAGTCGAGAACATCCGCAAAGAACACGGCAGTAACTTTAGCTGGGCCTTTGGTGAGGAGACGGTTAAGTTCAATAAACGCAACACCACTGAGCAGGCCTCATTCCCATGGCGTAGAGCAGTAGATGGCTTGTACATTGACTACGACCGCCTCTTTAGTAACGGCATCAAGGTGCGCGAGGGTGGGGCGCGAGGATTCCAACTGGAATACAACGAGCGCGTACAACTGATCAATCTCTTGGATGAGCAGTTAGAAGTCCTGAGAGAGGGATTCCTCAATAAGCTGGACCTAGAGCTACACCGCGACGGCTCGCACGGCGCAGATGCAGTAGTTGGCTTAGATAGCCTTGTCAGCTTAGCGCCAGATGCCGGTACGGTAGGTGGTATCGATCGAGCCAAAGCAAGTTACTGGCGCAACTATGCAGTTAAGGATATTGCATCAACATCGCCAGGTAACTTGGTAGGCGAGATGGAGACTGCATGGCGTCAATGCATTAAGCATGGCGGTAGCCCGGATTTCATCATCGCGGGTGGGAAGTTCATTGATACCTATCGAAAACAGGTGACGGTGACCCATATTGCTGGATCAGGCGAAACCAAATACATCGATGCTGGGGTAGGTGCAGGTGTTAACACTGGCCTAGCCTTCAAGGGTGTGGAGATCATCTGGGATCCGCAGTTTGATGAACTCGATGCTATGGCCAATCGCACCGTGGAGTGGAGTAAGCGATGCTATTTCCTCAACACACGCTTTATGAAGCTACGTGATGATGACTTAGATATTGTTGCTCCAATCCGTCCGCACGACACACTAGCAATGTATGCCATGGTGAACCTACGCTGCGCTTTATCCATCTCAAGAGCTAATGCCCATGCGGTATTGGCCATTCAATAAGGAGAAATGAATGAATAACAGCATGAACAATAGCGTGAGTACAAAAGAACTCATTCATAGTGACTTCCAAATTAAAGAGGTGGAAGCGGTAGTGCGCAGAGATGCGTTCACAACTATCCATGTGCATGTACCGCCTTATGAGACCAATATCCTTCGCAACCTCTTTGGGCGCGAGAACGTCACGGTGTTCGAGCGCCCATCTAAGACCACCATCACTCCAGAACAAGAGTACGACCGCCTTTGTGCCAAGTACGGCCATGAGGTCGTAGCCAAAGTCTTTGGTGAGGATGATGGAGATCGCCTAATGGAGATCGTAGAAGGCTTGATGAAAGAAGGTCAGCTCCCAGTACAAGAGAAGGCATTAGAAGGAACTCTTGAGCAAGAGCCATCAGAAACCAAAGGAGCTAAGAAACGCTAGCAGAAGGGAAGACCACCGCTAGCAGCAGGTGTTTGGGTGCGGCTGCGGGTGTTGAAGTAACCATGGTGTGTGGGCGCGCGTAACTGCGCCCCACTGCCAACACCAAAGAACAGCCTAGGCGGTAGTGGGGCGGTGGACTTCCGTATTCCAAGCATCAAGAAAAGAAACTATTACATGCTTCCAATCATCACCTCTCTAGTCCAAACCTTGGCCGTCAATGGCCTGGGTCTACTTGCGGGCGCGGTACAAGCCAAAGGAAAGGAATTTATTGAGAGCAAGATTGGGGCGCGTATTCCGGACAATCCCAGTCAGGAAGATCTCATCAAACTCAAGCAGCTGGAGATTGAACAAGAGCAACTCTTATTGCAATACACGCTCAAACAAAAAGAGCTTGAGATAGAAGAATCCAAACTTCTTGCTGAGATGCATCGAGCATCACAGGACAGCGCCACCAATCGTTGGCAATCGGATATGGGTAGCGACTCCAAGCTATCAAAGAATATCAGACCAGGAACGCTGGTTTATATCCTGACGGCCTATTTACTGTTTGCACTTCTGTCAGCTATAGGTATAGATATCAATGAAGCTTATGTGAAGCTTCTAGGTGAATGGGGTCAGTTAGTCATGCTTGCCTACTTTGGCGGTAGATCAGTCGAGAAGATCTTTGAGATGCGTATGCATGGATTAAATAAAAAAGAAGATAAATGAGCGGTCTAGTAATGGAACAAGCAGCCTTCCTGATTGACGTCAGTCGCCTCATTCAGTTTGCAACAGCAGAAGGGTGGGTAGTTACAGGGGGAGAGCTCTGGAGATCGCCGGAGCAGCAGGAGATCTACTTTAAGAGCGGTAGATCAAAAACTATGAATAGTAATCACCTAAGACGCTGCGCCATTGATCTGAATTTCTTTTTGAATGGAAAACTGGTCTGGGATAAAGAGCTCATCCGCACTATTGGGGAATACTGGGAAAGCCTAAGCCCCAAGAATAGGTGGGGCGGGAATTTCAAGGGATTTGTGGATATTCCGCATTTTGAAAGAGTTGCCTGAGGCTTGCTTAATGACTGCAATCGGCCGAGGCTGTGTAAAAACCCAAAATACTTCCATTGATTTAGATTTAAAGCGTGTACACGGGTTTTGGCCTTAAATCAAACGCTTCTGGTTGAGCCAACAATTCTGTTTTGGTAATTTGTGATTTTTTAGTAACGCCTCGTAGAGGCGTTACTCAGGCCTGTTTATTACGGATTGAGTAAGGCTTTCGCCTTATGTCGCCATCGCCTTCATCAGATTGCTACTGCCCATGATCTTCATGACCCGTTTGAGGTTGTAAGCCAGGATATGCAGACTCATTTCTGTACTCACATGCTCTTTGGTTTTGGTGAGGAAGTGAGTGGCCCCCATCCAACTCTTTAAGGTTCCAAAGGTATGCTCAATGGTGCATCTTCGGATCTTCATGGCATCAGGCATGGCTTCTAGATTGGTTTGCATCTGATCTAGTACTACTTCATGCTCCCAGCGCTTGACTCGTCTATTTGTTCCGGTAGTGCACTGGGGTTTTAAAGTACAGGTTTTGCAACTCGAGCTCCAGTAGGCAATCAGATTCTTACCATGCTCCACGGTTCTAAACCGCTCTATTAATGCTTGCCCTGCAGGGCACTCGTATTCATTTTTATCAGGATGGTAGATAAACGCATTCTTATCAAACAGACCACTAGATCGATTGCTAGAGGTTTTGCATTTGGGGATGATGGGAGTGACACCCGAGTCCATGCAGTCTTTGATTTGTTCACCACTGTAATAACCCTTGTCTGCCACTACGGTCAGCTGCGTTACTTGCAGCGCTTCTTTGACTTGGTTAGCTATCGCGACCAGGCTGCTTCGATCATGCCCGACATTAGTTAACTCATGGGCTACGATGAGATGGTTCTTTGTGTCCACGGCTGCCTGTACGTTATAGCCCACGATACCGCCACCACGGTGTTGCATCGACCGGGCATCGGGATCACTCATGGAGATCTGTTTATCTGGTGCTGCTTGTACTTTTTCTTCAATGGCTTGTAGCTGTGCCATCTGCTCTGTAAAGAGCGCGATGCGCTCTTTAAGTCTGGCTTGGTGTGCGGTTGATTGGGCTGGAGAGCGCAGATCAGACGCCTCTAAATCTTTTAAGTACTGCGCAATGCTGGTTTCAGCTTCTTGGATGCGCCGTTTGATCTTGGCCTGGGTGAAGTTCTGATCGGAGCTGTTCACTGCCTTGAACTTACTGCCATCGACTGCCACCATGGCTTCGGTAAAGAGATTCATCTGACGGCACAGTTCAATAAACTGGGCGCAGACTTTACGGATGGCTTTGCCGTTCTCCCTGCGGAAGTTCGCAATGGTTTTAAAGTCAGGAGCTAAGCGGGTAATGAGCCACATGAGTTCAACATTACGTAGCGCTTCAGTTTCAAGGCGACGAGTCGATGCAATACGGTTAAGGTATCCATAAACATACAACTTCAACAGCACTGCAGGATGATAGGATGGCCTACCAGTATCAGCAGGAACTACTCCCTTCAAAACCTAAGCTGGCTAAATCAAGCTGGTCAACAAAGAGGTCAATGACGCGTACGGGGTTTTCTTCGGTAATGTATTCGTCAAGCAGCTCAGGTAATAAAGTACTTTGGGTTCGATCTTGGCCGACAATGAATCGTTTCATTTTCATGAACATCCGTTAATTAGTGATACTTAATTAACGTTTGAGGGTGCTTAGGTGTTTACAAAAACAGGGGGATTATTGGGGGTTTTTACACAGCCTCGGCCAGATGCAGCCATCGCACTGCCTACACAATTTCATATGTCAGGAGTAAGACTGCGGCACCCATGCAGATCAATGCGAGCATAAAGAACTTATCCGCAATATCTTCAAAATAAACCTTTTTTGAATTACTTCGAATGGATAGGTATGAAAAGATAGAGCTTGCTAGAAAGATGAGGGCATCTAGGGCTAGGAGGTCATCTACCCAATAGGCAATACCTCGGTTTGTTTGGGTTAGCTTCACAATGCTGATAACGGTCATGCATACCCCAAGCATTGCGCCTGAAGTCGGCAGAATATGACCACTTAGATTGTTGGGGTTATGCATTTACTGATGAATGTAGCCTGGTAAAGTGCCTGACCCAGGGTTTTGGTTGGGCGATGGTGATCCACCGAGTTCTGGCAAGTTGTAGTTTGGTTGGCTTGGCATCAGTCTTCTTTGGCTTGCATTAATAAAAGTAGGTACTTTGCTATCAAAAGATGCCTTTTGCTCAGAAGTCAATAATTTGTAAAGCGGTTTGGCAGTCTCATCTACCTCTTTTAAGCTGTTATATCGATTTTTTGCATCTTCGGTAGATTGGCTTAGAAATTTCAGGCCATCAATAGTGGCGGAACTATCGCTATTCAATTTAGCCCTTTCTTTGGCAACATCACTCGCATAAAGTCTCACCTTGATTGCAAAATTACCCCAAGCCTTGCTTTGTTCGGGTGTTAGCTTAAGACTTTCCTCAAGGCGAGATAATCCAGTTTCGATTTGCTCATAAGTCAGCAGATGTGAGCCTGGAGCAGGCATTGAGATATGGGTATTTGCCGATGTGCTGGAAGAGTCGGGATTGGAGGCATTGCGCCCGGCACCCCTTCGCATTCCAGGCATCCCTGGGATTCCAGAGCTTTGGGATCCGCCCCATTGAGCAAAAGACTCTTTAATGGGCA